>NZ_JACJEF010000022.1:0-50652 GCF_014163935.1 Pseudoalteromonas sp. SR41-7
AAAGAACGTTTGAGTCGCTTTAGCGTCTCAAGGGATGCGAATAATACACCCTTTATTTTTCGAGTCAACACTTTGTTTTAAACTTTCTTTTTAGAAGATTTAAAACCGAAGTTTTATTTAACTCTCTGAGTAGTTCGTGCCTTGCTATGCTTCAGCGTTTCCCGTCTCAGTGGGGTCGCATTATAGGGAGCGGCGGATTTTACGCAAGCGTTATTTGCATAAAATAGTAATTAAAATTAAGCCCCAAGCAAGCGCACACGATAAACACAAGTTACCCACAAAACCCTGTTGATAACTCTGTTTTTGAACTTTAAAACTAAACACTTTTATCCTGATGTGATAAGTTGCGGTCACTTTTTTTAACTCATGTATTTAGGCAGTATCCATGACAGACATAATAAATAGTATAAGTGCCCTTCTATGGGGGCAAGTTCTCGTCTACTTATTAATAGCAGCGGGCCTCTTCTTTACTTTTCGACTAGGCTTTATTCAATTTGTGCAATTCCCACATATGTTCAAAGTTATGTTTGGTTCTCGTAAATGTGCCGATAACGAAATTTCATCCTTTCAGGCTTTTTGTACTTCATTAGCAGCTCGTGTCGGTACTGGTAATATGGCAGGTGTTGCTGTTGCCTTATATCTAGGTGGCCCAGGTGCTATTTTCTGGATGTGGCTTATTGCATTAATAGGTATGGCTACAAGTTTTGCCGAGAGTACTTTAGCTCAGGCTTATAAAACAAAAGATGCAGATGGTAATTTTAGAGGTGGCCCTGCTTATTATATGCAAAACGGTTTAGGCAAACGTTGGATGGGAACTTTATTCTCGTTATGTTTAATTTTAGCCTTTGGTTTAGTATTTAACGCAGTACAGTCAAACTCTATTGCTGCAGCATTTGAAGTAGCGTTTGATGTACCTAAGTATATAGTAGGCATTTGCTTGGTTATTGGTTCTGGCATTATTATTTTTGGTGGCCTAAAAACAATTTCTCGCTTTGCTGAAATGGTTGTGCCATTTATGGCATTAGCTTACCTGCTGGTTGCTCTTTATGTATGCGCAATTAACTTTACTGCACTACCTGATGTGCTAGTGCTTATTATAAAAAGTGCTTTTGGTATTGAACAAGCTGGTGCTGGTGCTATTGGATACGGTGTCACACAAGCAATGATCCAAGGTATAAAGCGTGGTTTATTCTCAAACGAAGCTGGTATGGGTAGTGCAGCTAATGCCGCGGCTACTGCGACGCCTTACCCTCCTCACCCAGCATCACAAGGTTATGTGCAAATGTTAGGCGTATTTATTGATACTATTGTTATTTGTACAGCGACTGCTTCTCTTATTTTACTATCGCAGCAATTAGTACCTGAATCTGGTGTTATGGGGATTGAACTTACACAAGCAGCATTACAAGAACATGTCGGCGACTGGGGTACTTACTTTATTGCTATTGCTATATTGTTTTTTGCCTTTACTTCTATTGTGGCCAATTACTCTTACGCTGAAACAAATTTAATGTTTTTAGAGCACAACTCTAATAAAGGTATGTTTATCTTTAGACTTGTTGTTTTAGGTATGGTGATGTTTGGTGCTGTTGGTGAGCTTGGTTTAATTTGGACGCTGGCAGATATATCAATGGGTTTAATGGCCATTGTAAACGTTATAGCGCTATTTATGCTTTCAGGTGTTGTTGTATGGCTTTCAAAAGACTATAACGAACAACGCAAAAAGGGCTTAATACCCACCTTTGACAAAAGTAAGCATCCTAAACTTGCTAAAGAGGTTGACCCAGAGGCTTGGGAATAGAAAATAATCAGCGAGCTACGGCTCGCTTTTTTAGTTCTAAAAATAACAAATACTACGCTTAATCATCTCATTTCTTATAAATAAAAGTTATATTAATTTTAATACTATTTTATATTTAATTACGTAGTACGTAGTACGTAGGATGTATGAATTAAGTTATCTATAAAAAGGAGATCCGATGGATGACATGACAAAAAAATACAGTATAGACACTACTGATTACCAAGTTGGGCAAGATAATGTACAAAAGTGGGGGTTTGATATCCATAACCCAGTATTTGGTATAAGCGCCTTCTTAGTTGTTTTATTTGTAATACTTACCCTAGTTTTTGACCCTACCGTTAGCCGTGATGCACTAACCTCGACTAAAGACGCAATAATTAATCAATTTGATAGTTACTTTATGTTACTAGCCAATGCCTTTGTGATCTTTTGCGTTATTTTAGCATTTTCTCCTTTAGGTAAAATTCGGTTGGGTGGCGTAAAAGCTCGTCCTGAACATGGTTACATGTCATGGCTCTCAATGCTCTTTGCAGCAGGAATGGGGATTGGCTTACTGTTTTGGGGAGTTGCTGAGCCAACTGCATATTATACTGGTTGGTATCATATGCCTATGGGCGTTGAGCCAAACTCACCGCAAGCACACTCTTTAGCTTTGGGTGCAACCATGTACCACTGGGGTTTACATGGATGGGCGATTTACGCTGTTGTTGGATTAAGCTTGGCTTTTTTTGCATTTAATAAAGGCCTTCCTTTATCTATACGTTCGGTTTTTTATCCATTATTTGGTGATCGCGCCTGGGGATGGCTTGGTCATATCATAGATATACTCGCTGTACTGTCTACTTTATTTGGTTTAGCTACATCGCTAGGCCTTGGCGCTCAACAAGCTACCAGCGGGATAAATTACCTGCTAGGCACTGATTACGGGACCGCTTTTCAAATATCTGTTATTGGTTTAGTAACGTGCATTGCAATTTTCTCAGTTATTAGAGGTATTGAGGGGGGTGTTAAAGTACTGAGCAATGTTAATTTAATTTGTGCATTTATTTTATTATTAGCTGTTATTGCCCTTACTTTCTCTGATGCAATTACTGCTATTTGGTTTACCCTTGGGGCGTACGTAGAGCACTTTGTACCTTTGAGTAATCCATTCAATAGACCCGATGAAGATTGGATGCACTCTTGGACTGTGTTTTATTGGGCATGGTGGATATCATGGTCGCCGTTTGTTGGGATGTTTATTGCTCGAGTTTCAAAGGGACGCACTGTACGCGAGTTTTTACTCGTCGTCATTGGCCTACCAACGCTTCTTAGTTTGGTTTGGATGGGCGTGTTCGGAAATATGGCAATTACACAAGTTATAGATAAAGTTGGCCCACTTGGACAAAATGGTTTAACTGATATCTCAGTGACTTTATTTCAAGTATACGAGCAGTTACCTCTTTCTAGTTTTATTTCTATTATTTCTATAGCACTCGTTTTGGTGTTTTTTATAACGTCGTCTGATTCAGGATCGCTTGTAATAGATGGTATAACTGCGGGCGGTAAAATAGATGCACCAGTGCCACAACGTATATTTTGGGCTACAGTCGAAGGCGTGATTGCAGCAGTATTACTCTGGGTTGGTGGCTCGCAAGCATTGCAAGCGCTTCAGTCGGGCGTAGTTACTACAGCTTTACCGTTTTCAATAGTACTTATTTTAATGTGTGTTGCGCTTATCCAAGGCTTGTTGAGCGAGTATCCAATTTACAAAGCTCAGAGTAAACTGCAATAACAATTTATCCTTTATAAGCGATCCTCAAAGGTCGCTTATAAAATCTTCGCAATTCGTATAACTAAGTGCTTAACGCATTCCCTATACTCCCACCTTAAATTTATTTTAGACACCGCACTTCTATTACATTCATTAATGCCACCCCTCGTTAAAACTTAGGTACAGGAGTAATTGCCAAGAAAATTAAATAACCAGCGTTCTGATTTTTGCTTTGTTATAAACAGGTGCTCTTATACCAATTCAGTTAATTAACCAGCTGGGATAAAAGTAGTAACTGTTAAATACAAACAGGCAGCTTTATAAATGTATGATGGTGAAACTCTAAGATATTAAAAAGAAATAGATTTTAAAGGTAAGTAGGTATTAAAAATAAGATTAGAGAATTTAAGTAAGAATAATTTTTGAATGTTTTAAAATTAGAAGCAATTTAGAATTTAATCTGAGGATTTGAATAAAGATGGTGCCCGAGGCCGGACTTGAACCGGCACGACTTGTTAGTCGAGGGATTTTAAATCCCTTGTGTCTACCAATTCCACCACTCGGGCATCGAGTTTGCTAATTAAAGCGTGTGGAGTAAATTATATGGAGGCGGAACCCGGAGTCGAACCGGGGTAAACGGATTTGCAATCCGGTGCATGGCCACTCTGCCATTCCGCCTAAATGTTTCCAAATAATTTGGAGCGGTACACGAGGCTCGAACTCGTGACCTCGACCTTGGCAAGGTCGCGCTCTACCAACTGAGCTAGTACCGCAAAATACTATTTTATCAACTTTAAATTATCTTGGTTAAAAAATTTAAAGTGGTGCCCGAGGCCGGACTTGAACCGGCACGACTTGTTAGTCGAGGGATTTTAAATCCCTTGTGTCTACCAATTCCACCACTCGGGCATCGAGTTTGCTATTTAAAGCAAGTGGATAAAACTAATATGGAGCGGTACACGAGGCTCGAACTCGTGACCTCGACCTTGGCAAGGTCGCGCTCTACCAACTGAGCTAGTACCGCATCATATTAATTCTAAATTAACCATTTTATAAATTACACTTGGTAATGCAATTAAACCACAAAGTGGTGCCCGAGGCCGGACTTGAACCGGCACGACTTGTTAGTCGAGGGATTTTAAATCCCTTGTGTCTACCAATTCCACCACTCGGGCATCGAGTTTGCTAATTAAAGCGTGTGGAGTGTTGAAATGGAGGCGGAACCCGGAGTCGAACCGAGGTAGACGGATTTGCAATCCGGTGCATGGCCACTCTGCCATTCCGCCCCAGTACGGGGTATTAACCTTAAGATAAACTTGGAGCGGTACACGAGGCTTGAACTCGTGACCTCGACCTTGGCAAGGTCGCGCTCTACCAACTGAGCTAGTACCGCATTTTATTTATCAGTTATTTGAATTAGCACATGATGATTTATGTGAACATTCAGGTAACTGATTAATTACCGTTTTGTTTATCTCGGGGGCTATGCCCTCTCAACACGGACGCATTCTACAGAGATTATTAAACGCGTCAATACAAAAAATGCTAGTTTTGAACTGTTTGCTTGTTTTTTATCTAAAACGGTGCGTTATTATACATTTAGAGTTAATTTTTAGTCAATTCACCCCATGCTGCACGTAAATATTGCATCATAGAACTCAAGGTTAAAAAGGTCGCAATGTACAGTAGTCCAAAACTTAAATAGTTCATCCATGTATCATATTGCCAAATCAAACCGATAATGGCTAACATTTGTGCAGCCGTCTTGATTTTACCCATGTTTGATACAGCGACATTACCACGCTTACCCTGCTCTGCCATCCATTCACGAAGTGCAGATATGATAATTTCACGGCTTATTATAATAAGAGCAGGTATTGTCATGAACATTGACTGGTACTGATCAGATAACGCTACAAGTGCGGCACATACCATTACTTTATCAGCAACAGGATCTAAAAAAGCACCAAAAGGGGTTGATTGCTCAAGCTTTCTTGCTAAATAACCGTCTAGTATATCGGTGATTGATGCAAGCCAAAAAATAAAGGCGGCAGCAAAAAAAGCCCAGCTATAAGGCAAATAAAATATCACCAAAAAAACGGGGATAAGAAAAAGTCTAAATGTTGTGAGTGTGTTTGGAATATTCCACATAACTACTTGGATATGTCTTTTTTGCTATATTCGCATGTAGGGCTAGCCCTTGTCATGCAAATGGTTAAATATCTTCTCAGCCATGTCAGGGCTGATCCCAGGAACTTTCTTTAACTGTTCTATATTAGCAGCTTTTACTCCCTGCATGCCCCCTAAATATTTTAATAATGTTTGCCGACGCTTAGAGCCGACTCCATTTATTTCTTCTAGTAGTGATTGCGTACGTTGTTTTTGGCGTTTATTACGATGCCCTGCAATTGCAAAACGATGAGATTCATCACGTATATGCTGTATTAAATGTAGCGCAGGTGCATCTGAATCCATAGGAATGGTTTTTCGACCACCGTCAATTAATAGTGTTTCAAGGCCAGGCTTACGGCTAGTACCTTTAGCGACACCTACTAATAAAGGCATTTTTGTATGTGGCCAGTTAGAAAAGTACTGCTCCGCGCGCCCCAGTTGCCCCTTACCACCATCAATAAAGATAACGTCTGGAATTTTGTCTTCATCTACTAATTTGTTGTAACGCTTATTAAGTGCAAACTCCATTGCAGCATAATCATCACCACCGGTTATACCCGTTACATTATAGCGCCTATACTCTTTTGTATTTGGGCCTTGTGAGTCAAATACAACACAACTTGCAACAGTGTTCTCCCCCATAGTGTGGCTTATATCAAAACACTCCATTCGGGTAATATCATCAAGTCGCAATGTTGCTTTTAATTGTGCATAACGTTTATTAATAGAGTCTTGGGTACTTTGCTTAACTGCAATACTGTTTAATGCATTTTTATTGGCCAGTTGTAAGTATTGAGCACGCTCACCACGGGTAACTACTTTAAGTGTTACTTTGCGCTCACTTATTTGTGTGAGTGCTTCACCGAGTGCCCCGCTCTCTTCTATTTCAAACGGTAATATGATTTCTTTTGCAATACGCCCTGTTGCTCCTGGCGCTAAATAGTACTGTCCTAAAAATGAAGTCAATATTTCTTGTTCACTCGAATCTTTAGGTACTTTTGGAAAATACGTTTTACTACCCAATACTTTGTGATCGCGGATCATTAATAAATGAATACCATTTAAACCATTTAAATGAGCAAAACCAACTACGTCCATTTCAGCAAAATTACCTGATATAGACTGTTGCTCCTGCATTTTACGAAGTAGCATTATTTGGTCGCGAACTTTTGCCGCCAGTTCAAAGTTTAATTGTAGGCTGGCTGCTTCCATTTTTTTTATTAAATCAGCAATAACTTCGTGAGATTTACCCGTTAAAAACTTACGGACATAGTCAACTTGCTCGCTGTAATCATCATCCGTGACTTTATTCACACACGGAGCTGAGCAACGCTTAAGCTGATATTGCAGACACGGGCGACTTCTTGCGCGGTAATAAGCATCTTCACATTGACGAACAGGAAATATTTTTTGCATTAACCGCAAGCTCTCAGATACCGCTCCCGCGCTCGGAAAAGGTCCAAAGTACTCACCTTTAATTTTACGGCTGCCACGATGAAACGCTAAACGAGGGTGTTTATGGCTAGTTAATAAAATATAGGGATACGACTTATCGTCGCGTAATAATATGTTGTAGCGAGGCTGGTATTTTTTTATTAGATTATTTTCAAGCAGCAGCGCTTCTGTTTCAGTATTAGTGAGTGTGACTTCGATGTCACAAATATTACTCACTAAAACGCGTGTTTTGCTATCGGTAATGTTACTTCTAAAGTAACTGCTCACACGCTTTTTTAAATGCTTAGCTTTACCAACATAAATAACTTGGTTGTCACTATCAAGCATGCGGTATACACCCGGCTCACTTGATAGCGTTTTGAGAAAATGTACGTGATCAAATTCAGACATAAATTATAGTTAGTACGAAACGTCTATATCAATCATTTTATGACGAATTGCTAAATGGGTAAGCTCAACATCACCACCTACATTTAGCTTTTCAAACATACGATAGCGATAGCTATTTACTGTTTTTGAACTTAGGTTTAAACGCTCAGCTATATTTTGTGCTTTTTCACCTTTAGTGATCATAAGCATAATTTGCAGTTCGCGTTCAGATAAGCTCTGAAAAGGATTTTCGTCTGTGCGACCTGTCACTTGCGCAAGTGCTATTTGCTGTGCAATTTCAGGAGCAATATAACGCTGACCGGCATGAACACAACGAATGGCACGCACCATTTCGTCAGAGCCAGCACCTTTAGTTAAAAAGCCATGTGCACCAATTTGCATTACTTTACTCGGAAACGGGTCTTCACAGTTAACGGTAAGCACAATAATTTTTACATCAGGGCAGTAACGACAAATCTTTTTAGTCGCTTCTAATCCGCCCATGCCTGGCATATTCATATCCATTAATACTATGTTTGGCGCATGCTGACGACAAAACTGTACAGCCTCTTCGCCAGTTTTAGCTTCACCAATTACTTTAAACCCTCGTACATCATCAAGAATACGCTTTATTCCTGTTCGTACAAGTTCATGGTCATCAACTAAAAGTACATTAATCAATGGAACATCCTCACTTACCTAACAACATGCAATTTAATTAAATTAATTTGCCACAGTAACATACATAAAGCGAAACAATAACTAATATTATTGCCTCGCCCTAATAGTTTAAGATGACGATTTTTCGCTAAATCTGTCAACCCATAACGCAATGATACCATCACCCGTTACATTACACGCAGTACCAAAGCTATCTTGTGCCAAATAAAGTGCAATCATTAATGCAACCGCGCCTTCATTAAACCCAAGCATGCTTGTTAATAGGCCAAGCGCCGACATAACTGCGCCACCTGGAGCACCTGGTGCTGCAATCATCACTACACCTAACATCATAATAAACGGTAGCATACCCATTAATGAAGGGACTTCCATGCTTGGTGATAAAAACATAACAGCCATTGCACAGGTTACTATGGTGATAGTTGAGCCAGATAAGTGAATAGTCGCGCAAAGTGGCACTGTAAAGTTAGCTACATCTTCTTTAACGTTATTTGCCTTACTTGATTGAAGCGATACTGGAATCGTTGCTGCGCTTGACATAGTACCTAACGCTGTAAAGTAAGCTGGTAGCATATTTTTAACTAATTCGATTGGATTACGTTTTAATAGTATACCTGTCGCTATATATAAAACGCTTAACCATAACCAGTGCATAACAAGCGCTGCAATTAGTACTACGCCAAATGTTTGCAGTGTATCTACCACAGTACCCGCTACCGTCATTTCGGCAAATACACCTGCAATGTAAAATGGTAAAGCAGGGATAATTACTTTTGATAATAATCCGTCAATCACATCACGGCCCTGATCAGACACCTTTTTAAGCGTATCAAGCTCTAATTGGCTCATGCCTATACCAAATACAAAAGCAGTTACTAATGCGGTCATTACCCCCATCAAAGGTGGAATTTCTAAATCAATAAAGCTGCCAATTTCTGTAGCAACTTCTGCCTCGAATGTAATACCACCGCTTAAAAAAGGGATAACAGCACTTACTAATAAAAATGCAAGCGTACCTGCAATAATTGTAGAGCTATAAGCAAACCCGACTGTTTTACCAAGTAAGTGACCAGACCCTTTTGGTAGGCCTGCAATACCTGATGCAATAAAAAATAATATAATAAGTGGAATGGTAAAGGAGATAATTTGACCAATCAGCTCTTTTACTGTGAATAAAAGTTCAACACCAGTTATAGGTACATATAGTCCAACTAGGATACCGGCCACAATACCGGCAATTAATTTTAAGATTAATTTCATTGTGATTGCTTAATTGAATTTAGATACGTGTTTTTATCATGTTTTAGACGCATTGTGTGATAAAACTATTCAAGTTACATTCATATGCACAAATATTAAACAAACACAGCTTAATTCAATACTCTTTTGAACATTTTTTGACTAAACGAAGTTTTACTCTTTAAATTTTAAATTAAGCCCGCACCTATAATAACTAAAGCACCGCTAATAATTGATTTTTATTTCGACTGGTTATAAGCCCAATAGATATATGTTATAGCCAAACTTTACTTTAGTTTTTTTAAACTCACAGTAAAGTGTGTTTATATAGTTAGTAGCAAAGGCTATTAACACGTTGATCAGATTGCATCCAAAGGAACATTATGTCTACTATTTTTGAAGATAACTCACTAAGCATCGGTAATACACCGCTGGTAAAACTTAACCGTGTTACAGGTGGGAATGTATACGCTAAAGTTGAATCTCGTAATCCAAGCTTTAGTATCAAATGCCGCATTGGTGCATCGATGATTTGGGAAGCTGAAAAGTCAGGTCAGCTTGTTGAAGGTAAAGAACTTATTGAACCAACATCGGGGAACACCGGTATTGCACTTGCATTTGTTGCAGCAGCACGTGGTTACAAGTTAACGCTTACTATGCCAAACACCATGAGCCTAGAACGTCGCAAGCTATTAAAAGCATTAGGTGCAAATCTAGTACTTACCGACGGTGCAAAAGGTATGAATGGCGCAATTGAAAAAGCAAAAGAAATTCAAGCAACAGCACCTGATAAGTATATTTTATTACAACAATTCGAAAACCCTGCAAACCCAAAAATTCACTTTGAAACAACAGGCCCTGAAATTTATGATGCGCTTGATGGCAAAGTAGACTTTTTTGTAGCCGGTGTAGGTACTGGTGGTACTATTACAGGTGTTAGCCGTTACCTTAAAACAGAAAAAGGTCTAAACGTTAAGTCTATTGCTGTTGAGCCAACTAACTCTCCAGTTATTAGCCAAACGCTTGCCGGTGAAGAAATTAAACCAGGTCCTCATAAAATCCAAGGTATTGGTGCTGGCTTCATTCCTGGCAACTTAGATATGGACTTAATTGATGGCGCAGAGCTTGTATCTAACGAAGACGCAATTGCAATGGCGCATCAGTTAATGAAAAAAGAAGGTATTTTAGTAGGTATTTCGTCAGGTGCAGCGGTTGTTGCAGCTAAGCGAATTGCTGAAAAGCCTGAAAACGCAGATAAAAATATTGTTGTTATCCTACCTAGTGCAACTGAGCGCTACTTATCAAGCCCAATGTTTGATGAAGAGTTTAGTGAACAAGAACTAGTACAATAAGTAATTTTAAGATTTTTAGAAGGATGCTTTAGGCATCCTTTTTTATTATTTATTATCCAATTTTCTATTTATTGCCTGCCATACCTTTACATCTGCATAGATAAACCACACACTTTAAAAAAACTAATTAATAATAATTAATATGAAAAAAATCACGAGTTTATTAAGTTTGGTCATCTGTTTATTTTTATCAGCCTGTGGTGACGATACCAAAACACTTGGCGACACTCCTGGCGATACAGCAACCGCTTATTTTGATGCGCTTTATAACCAGCAAGACCTTCAAAAAGCCAGCACCATGGCAACCCCCAACCTTACACGTATAATGAAATCCTACGGCACCGCTAAACAGTTTTCCCGTAACTTAGTAAATATGCAATACGATGAAGTCACCATTGAAGTTGATATGACCAATATGAGCGTCCGTGAACAATACGGCGATAACGCTAAAATAAACCTTATTTTTACCGGCTATTTAAATGGTGATAAAATTGACGAAATGCGCAGTGTAAAAATGCTTCGTAAAAAGGGAAAATGGTATATAGATAAAATTGTTGCCGACCCTTACGCTCGTTAAAAATAAATGAATTAAACATAAAAAAGGCCTTACATTCGTAAGGCCTTTTTCGTTTTAGCAGGGCGTGTTGATCTTTGTGGATTGAAATTTGTTCAATCTAGGGGCGATTTAATCGCGGCGCGAGGTTTGTAACCTAGTGGGCTAAGTAAAAACCGAGCAACAAAGAGTTAATCGTCCCTAGAAAGAACCCAAAGGGCAGCGCATGTTTGGCATTTATGCTGCGTTATCGCCTATTTATGGGGAATAACCACACTACATAGGCTCTGCCTTGCCTAAAAACCAAACAGCCTGCTGCAAATTCAACCACGAAAGGTCAAAACGCCCTAGTATTTAAAGTAGTGCGCTACAGCTCACCTGGTTGAAAATTATCAACTGCAATGGCTTTCTTACGTAGCTTATTAGCATGATGCATTGCATCAGCATCCGTTTGCTCTAACAACTTATTTTCAAGCGCATAATTTATAGCACCTTCAATATCAAGCGTTGCAGGCACACTGCCCTTACGCTGCCATTGTTTTAAGTCTTTAAACTGCGCTTGCATATCATGCATAGCTAAAAATGCGCTTTCCATGACCCCTGTACCTGCATTTTCATCTACATAACATAAATGCGTTAAGCGGTTTCTAAATACACCAGGTTGAGTCATACGCTCGCAAATACTTTGTGCTATTTCATCACTTGGTCTGTGGTAATGGTTTCCAAGCGGGAACACTATACGTTTAAGGATAAAATTCACAACCGGATTTGAAAAGTTTTTAAAGAAGCCATTAAACGCTTGGCCAATTTCAAATAATGAGTTCTCAATTGCATATTTTACAAATGGTAAATCAGCTTGTTGGCGCCCTTCATCTTCATAACGTTTTAAAACAGTTGATGCTAAGTACAAATGACTTAATACATCACCCAAACGCGCTGATATCATTTCTTTACGTTTGAGCTCACCGCCAAGCATTAACATTGCAACGTCTGTACAAATAGCTAAGCCTCGGCTCATTCTACTCAGTTGTTTATAATAAATAGCCGTTTCACCACCTACAGGCGCTTTAGCAAAGTAGCTACGTGTTAAGCCATGCACAAATGCCATACCTGCATTACTTGCTGCAAATATTATATGGTTCATTAATAAACCATCAAATTGTTCAAGTGCTGCGTCGTCATCTTCCATTGCAGCGGCTTCCATTTCTTTTAAAACAAATGGGTGGCAGCGCGTTGCACCTTGACCAAATATCATTAAATTACGCGTTAGAATATTCGCGCCTTCAACTGTAATTGATACTGGAATCCCCATATAGCCATGCGCCAAATAGTTATTAGGCCCTACTTGAATTCCTTTACCTGAATGAATATCCATTGCATCATTCATTATCGTACGACCCATTTCAGTCATATGGTATTTAGCAATCGCTGTTACAACCGATGGGCTTAATTTTAAATCAATCGCACCTGCGGTCATTAATCTGCACGACTCAAGTGTGTAAGTTAAACCACCAATACGCGCAAGTGCCTCTTGCACGCCTTCAAATTGCCCTATAGATACACCAAACTGCTGGCGTACCATGGCATATGCCGATGTCATTTTTGAAGCTAAATGCCCAGTTGCTGCACTTAATGCTGGTAGTGATATTCCACGCCCTGCACTTAAACATTCAACAAGCATTCTCCAGCCACGCCCTGCACACTCTTGACCACCAATGATCCAGTCCAGTGGTATAAATACATCTTTACCGTAAGTGGTACCATTCATAAAGGCCATATTAAGGGGATAATGACGCTCACCCGTTTCAACACCCGGATGATCGGTTGGTATAAGCGCACACGTTATACCTAGCTCTTTTTTATCACCTAATAAAGCGTCTGGATCATACATTTTAAATGCTAAGCCGAGTACAGTAGCCACTGGTGCAAGCGTAATGTAACGTTTTGACCAATTTAAACGCAGGCCCATTACTTGCTCGCCATTGTGCTCACCCATACACACAACGCCTGAATCAGGAATGCTGCCAGCATCAGAGCCCGCCTCTGGGCCCGTTAATGCAAAACAAGGAACATCTGTACCATTAGCTAAACTTGGCAGCCAACGATCTTGCTGCTCTTTAGTACCATAGTGAAGAAGTAACTCACCTGGACCTAAGCTATTAGGCACCATAACAGTGACTGCGGCTGTTAAGCTTTTAGTCGAAATTTTTGACACTATCGTTGAATTAGCAATTGCCGAGAACTCACGACCGCCAAATTTTTCAGGAATGATCAGCGCAAAAAAACCTTCTGTTTTTAGGTAATCCCACACTTCTTTTGGTAAGTCTTTGTCTTTTTGTACAATTTGATAATCATCAAGCATCGCCAATAAGGTTTCTACTTGGTTAGCCATAAATGCGTTTTCTTTATCGCTAAGCTCTGGTTTAGGAAAGCGGTGCAGTTTTTGCCAATCTGGGTTACCACTAAATAACTCACCATCCCACCAAACATCACCTGCTTCCATCGCCTCTCGCTCTGTTTGCGATAATGGCGGAAGCACCTTTTTGAACATTTTAAACGTAGGACGACTAATCAAATTTAGGCGAATATCTTTAACCGCAAAAATAACCACCACCACGACCAGCAATATTATAAATATTAACATGCGCACATTCCTTACACATTGAATGAAAATAGTAACTTAATTATGACCCATCTTAATTTAAATACAATCATTGCACGACGAGTCGTGAGCCTTAACGCATCCATTTTATTGTTTTAAACATCACTGCTATTATCAACGTTTTAATAACAATAAATTAAAGGAATAGCATGACCCCCTTTCGATTTAAACTAAGTATGAGCGCCTTAATGGTAGCAAGTACTCTTGCTTTAACGGCCTGCGATGCAGAAGTAACGATAGACACTACCGATTCAGCACACACTAAAAAAGCTGTAACAGCTAAAGGTGCAAAAACATTTATAACAAACACAGAAAAAGAACTAAGTGCACTTTATTTAGAATCGAGCCGTGCAGAGTGGATTTACGCAAACTTTATTACTCATGATACGTCGGCTCTATCGGCTGAAGTTAACCGTAAAATGACCGAAACAGTCGTGCGTTTAGCAAATGAAGCTGCAAAATACGACGAACTAGAGCTTGATTACGATGCTCGCCGTAAGCTTGATAAACTAAAACTCGCACTTACACTTCCTGCCCCACAAGACGCTGATAAAACAGCGCAACTTTCACAAATTGTCGCAGAGCTTGGCGGGCTATACGGTAAGGGTAAATACTGTAAAGAAGACGGCAGCTGTTTAAGCCTTGGCGACATGACTTCAAAAATGGCCACCAGCCGAGATTACAACGAACTACTTGATTTATGGCAAGGCTGGCGTGAAATATCAAAACCCATGCGCCCACTTTACGAGCAACAAGTAGCACTTACCAACGAAGGTGCGAAGGAGCTTGGTTATGCCGATACGGGCGCTATGTGGCGCAGTAAATACGATATGCCTGCTGATGACTTTACCACTGAGCTTGACCGTATTTGGGGCCAAGTTAAACCACTTTATAACTCGCTACACTGCCATGTTCGCGCAAAGTTAGGTGAAAAGTACGGCACCGACAAAGTACCTCAAGATCAGCCAATACCAGCACACTTACTCGGTAATATGTGGGCGCAAGCATGGGGTAATATTTACGATGTAGTTGCACCAGAAAACGCCGACCCGGGTTACGACGTAACCGAGTTATTAGCTCAAAATAATTACGACGAACTTAAAATGGTCAAAGGGGCTGAAAACTTTTTTACCTCAATGGGTTTTGATGCGCTACCAGAGACATTTTACGAGCGTTCATTGTTTGTAAAACCAAAAGACAGAGATGTGCAGTGTCATGCATCAGCATGGAATATCGATAGCAAAGACGATTTACGCATTAAAATGTGTATTCAGCGCACAGGCGAAGAGTTTTCAGTTATTCACCATGAATTAGGTCATAACTTTTATCAACGCGCATATAACAAGCAGCCTTTATTTTATCAAGAAAGTGCAAACGATGGTTTTCATGAAGCCATTGGAGACACCATTGCCTTATCGGTTACACCGGGCTACTTAAAAGAAATTGGCTTACTAGAGCAAGTACCTGATGAATCAAAAGACATTGGTCTATTAATGAAAATGGCACTTGATAAAGTGGCTTTTGTGCCATTTAGCTTAATGGTTGATCAGTGGCGTTGGCAGGTATTTTCAGGTGAAGTAACCCCAGAGAACTACAATAAAGCTTGGTGGGAATTACGTGAAAAATACCAAGGAGTGCAAGCTCCTATCGCACGTAGCGAAAACGACTTTGATCCGGGTGCTAAGTACCACGTTCCGGGTAACACGCCTTATACACGTTACTTTTTAGCGCATATTTTACAATTTGAGTTTCATCGCAGCTTATGTGAAATTGCCGGTAACGATAAAGCCATTCATCGCTGCTCTATTTATAATTCAAAAGAAGCAGGGGATAGGCTAAACGCTATGCTTGAAATGGGTTCATCTCGCCCTTGGCAAGAAGCGCTTGAAACTGTAACAGGTAAACCGCAAATGGATGCCACAGCAATGCTCGATTACTTTGCACCATTACAAACATATTTAGATAAACAAAACGAAGGCCGCAACTGCGGCTGGTAAATAGCGCTGAATAAAAAGCCCGCTCAAATGAGCGGGCTTTTTATTCATATTCTAATTTTAGTTAAATTAGAACTGTAAGCTTACATTTGCAAAGTAAGCATCATAATCAGAATCATCCCAGTTATTGCCGTAACCTGCTTCTAAACCAACATTGTTGTTGAAAAAGTGTTGAGCACCAAGAGTGTAATCATCATTTTTATTAACTGTAACAAAAACCGATGTTGCTTTGCTGAAATAGTAGTTAGATGCTAATTCCCAGTTACTTGAACCGCCATCAACATCTTCAAATTTACCTTCAACAGTCAAGTAGTTACCTTGCTGTAAATCAACAAAGTACTTAGCTGCTACTGCACGGTAATCAAACTCATCATCTGCTGTTACTGTAAAGCCAATATAATCAGTGCTGTTTAACTGGTGGTTATATGCCAAATCAAACACAAACTGATTGTCAGCATCTTCTACATCAACAAACGTAGCTTTTAATACAAGGTTTGGGTTAAAGAAGTAACCAGCTGAAAGTTCAATTACATCCGTGCTTGAGCCAAAATCACTATCGAAATTATTGTACTGTGCACCTAATACAAAATCTTCTACAAAATACTCACCGCCAATGCTGGTAACATCTCCAAAATCATTATCACTGTATGCACCATAAACATTTGTTTGCTTATTGATGTATTCAAATTGATCGTAAGGACCTAAAGTCGCTTTTGGAGAAAAATAATAAGTTGAGTCAACAGTTATTGTGTCATCACCATCTACATCCACGTATCCTACATGGCTGATTGATTGGTAAGTATCTGCAGCTATTGCAGTGGTTGCAGCGCTTGATAATAAAATGCTCGAAATGATAACGGCTAATTTTTTCATTTTAAATTCCCTATAAATATTACTTTTTATGCCTCAGCTGTCTAGCTAAAGTCGGGGCGCATCCTAACGTCAAAAAAATGAACAAAAACTGAATAAGAGGGCAAATTAAAACCGCTTGAAATGTAAATAATTACAAGTGAATGTAAACAACAGGTATCAAAAAAATCTACGTAACAATAGTCTGTCATCATTTAAACTCAAAAAGTAACAAATAAGGTACAAGTTGTCGCTAAATTAAACACAACTTAATTATTCGATAAACCTCATCAATATAACCTCCCCTCACTAAATTTTTCTAATTTCTCAAAATAATGACTATATTAAATTCATTATTTCTGAATTTATAATAAAAACTAGGTTTGTATAAGTGCATATTTTTATCTGTTTTTTCCAATAACCATTATTTACCAGCAAAAAAAACTCCAATACTCATTATTTTATAGCTATTATCATCGACTCTACTTAATGGCTTTAATAACAATCTAGCCATTTATGGCAACTCTATTTATAACTTAAAGGGGTTATTTAGATGGGCATAATAAAAGCCGTAATTATGGTTGGTAAAAGAACAAACGTTTATAAACAACAAAGCCCGCTAAATTTAGCGGGCTTTTGATATTACTTTTGTATTAACTAAGTACGGGACTTAATTAAAACTGGAAACGCATGTTAGCAAAGTACGCATCGTTGTCAGAATCATCAGCGTTGTTTTCGTAACCCACCTTTACACCAATATTTTTATTGATAAAGTGTTGAGCACCAAAGCTGTAAGTGTCTTGCTTGTTGTAGTTAGCAAATACAGATGTTGCTTTTGAGAAGTAGTAGTTAGTTTCTGCTACCCATTGGTTTTCTGCGTCATCAATGCTTTCGTATTTACCTTCAAAAGTAAGGTAGTTACCTTGCTGTAAATCAATAAAGTATTTAGCAGCAACTGCACGGTAATCAAAATCGTCGTCTGATGTAAGTGTAACACCTACGTAATCAGTGCTGTTTAGCATGTAGTTGTAAGCTAAATCAAATAATGCGTAATCGTCGCCGTCTTTGTTTTCAACTAGTGTTACTTTTGCAAGTAAATCAGGGTTGAAAAAGTAACCACCCGTCAGTTTATAAAGCTCACTGTTAGAACCTGAATCTGGGTCTAGGTTTTCGTAAGATGCGCCAACAACAAATTCATTAATGAAGTATTCACCACCAACTGATGTTAAATCGCCAAAGTCGTCATCAGCATAGCCACCATATACGTTAGTTTGTTTATTGATGTATTCAAACTGATCGTACGGACCTAAAGTTTTTTTAGGAGATAAGTAGTAAATAGAATCTACAGCAACGGTGTCGTTGTTATCGCTATTTTTGTAGCTTAGGTTACTAATTGAATTATAGCTGTCTGCAGCAGCCGCAGTGCTAGATAATAAAATGCTCGAAATAATAACTGCTAATTTTTTCATTGTAAGACTTCCCTATGTACATTGCTTTTTATGCTCTAGCTGTATTGCTAAAGTCGAGGCACATGCTAACGTTAGGAAACTGAATGAAAACTTAACTAACCAGTTGTATTTATTAAGTTAATTGTAAGGAAGTGTTGTAAACTGTAAAATTAAAGTAGTTGCAACATCTAGTCAACAACTACTTAAAACATGTACCGTATTAAAGCGCGTGTTGGCTAATAATTCGGTAAACATCGTTAATATTATCGCCAGACTTAAACTCTTTACTAATTGGTGTTGGATCTGAGCCAACCCATATTTTTAGCTCGGCATCTAAGTCAAAATGGCCTGCACTTTCTTTACTAAACTTGGTAATTTTAGAGTAAGCAATACTCACCATTTCCATTTTAGAACCGGTCATACCTTGCTTATCAATTAAGATTAAGCGCTTATTAGTAAAAATAAACATATCACGTACTACTTTATATGCTTTTTCTACTTGCTCGCCGTCAATTAATGTATTGGCGAGGATTTTTTCTAAATCAGAATCGTCAACTTCGCTTGCATTACCCATAAGTCCGCTAAGTAAACCCATTATACTTTCTCCTGTTTAAATATTTGATTCTCTAATGTATGACCATTAACTAACTGCCGGTACTGCCAGTGTTGTTGATGACAAAAATTCAGTAGTGCAATATCAAGTGGATCGCTCGTTGGCTGATACTCAACTACATATTCTTTATGTTGGCTCATATACACACGACTCACACCTGCAATTGCTTGAAGCTGTTGCTCAACATTTTGATAAGCCTCGCTTAGCATTAATGTATAAAAGTGTTTATCGGTATTATTAGTTTTTGTTTGATGCTCGCTTAGTACGCCTTTATCTAAATGAAGTACCTGTGAGCATAGTCGCTCAAGCTCAGTTAAATCGTGAGAGCTTAAAATAAATGTAGCCTGTTCACTTAATTCTGATACCAGCTCACGTACTTCTCTGGCATGAATCGGATCAAGCCCTGCGGTTGCTTCATCAAGCATTACAATTTGTGGTGCGCCAATAAGTGCTTGCGCTATCGTAACGCGCTTGCGCATACCGTGCGATAAATCCCCCGCACGCTGCTTTGCAATTTCTTTTAAGCCAACTAAATCAAGTACACGTAGCGCCTCAGTTTGGCTTTGCTTTGCCCCCATACCTTGTAGCTTTGCATAAAAGGCGAGTTGCTTATCTATATTAAAACGAGGGTCAAGTTGCGCGTCTTGCGGTAATGCACTTACTTTATTAAATAAAGCAGCACTACCAGGTTTATGCCCTAATATTTCAAGGCTGCCTTTACTTGGCGCAATATAGCCGCACAACAAACTAAATAAGGTAGTTTTACCCGCACCATTTGGTCCAACAAGTGCCACTGGCGCGCCTTTATTAATCTCAAAGTCCACATTATTAAGCGCAAGTTTTGCACCATACGATTTACTCAAACCGCTAGCTGTAATTAATGGTCTCATAGTGAGCTCCTTGCAAAAATACGTTGAGCAACGCTTAGTAATACCGCAGTTTGCACAAGGGGAATAGCCACAGCGCTCAATAATGGTAAATTTTGCCCCGCTAATAGCTCTATTTGCACACCCGGAAATAAATAATCAAGCAAGCCTAATGCAGGTATTTGCCATTGCAATATACCAACTACAATACCGCCTGCTGCAAAATATAAAATTGCCAATACAATAGATAAACGCGATGAGCGAGCAAAGGTATTAATTAACGTCATTAGTGCTACAAATGGGCACAAAGTAATCACTAATATTAAAAATATAGAAAGCGCACGGGCAAAACCACCAGCCAGTAAACTTGGCTCTCTAAAACCCAATACCGCGAGTGTAGCCACAAGCGTTATACCCACCAAACATGCTAATACTCCTAGCTGCCCTAGAAAACGGCCAAACAGTATTTCAAAGCGAGTGGAGCGCAGTGATAAAAACCTTAGTGTGCCACGCTCTCTATCGCCTACCGTTTGGTCGCTACAAATAAATAAACCAAAAACGGGAAAGCTATAAAGGGCTATTAACCAATACATAGCAAATTCGGCCTCAGGCCAATCCAATAATTTACTTAAACCAATAGAACCTGATATATCACGGGCTATTTGCTCAAAATCGGGCGCACTTACAATGCCTACTGCCTGCCCTATTGGGTAGCGCAGTATTATTAGCCACACCAATGCAAAGGCAGCTAATGCAATAAGTCCACGTTTAGTTAAAAACATACGTACAAGCTCAAATCCCGCTATTTGCGTTAATCGCCCTACGTTTATCGGTAATGGTGTTGCCATTGACTATCCTTAATGACTTTTTATTTTCTGTGTATTTATCCACACTAAGTGTAAACACCTTGAATTACCAGCAAAAAAAAGCCCACCTATAGTGAGCTTTGTAACAATACATTTAAATGTAACAGCATAAATCGCGAGATAAATTATAAATGCTGCTTATAAACCTCAAGTGCTTGGCTTAAATCGCTAATTAAATCTTCAACATCTTCAAGGCCAATATGCAGGCGAATAACCGGCCCTAAATCCCAGCCTGTATTTGAGCGCAGCCCTTTCATAGTTAAATTAGCCGTTACTAAGCTTTCAAAACCGCCCCACGAAAAGCCCATTTTGATATGCTCAAGGCTATCTAAAAATGCATCAATCGCTTTTTGATTGCCGGTTTTCATCACAAATGAAAACAACCCATTACTGCCATCAAAGTCACGTTTAAAAAACTCATGCCCTGGGCAGCTTTCAAATGCAGGGTGTCGAATATGATCAACAAGCTCATGTTGCTCAAGCCATTTAGCTACTTCTATTGCTGCTTTTTCATGTTGATTTAAACGCACACCCATTGTACGCAAGCCTCTAAGTGCTAAATACGCATCATCGGCACTGGTACATTGCCCTAGTAAGTATGAGTTTTCGCGCAAGGTTGGCCAATACTTTTTATTAGCAACAGCCACCCCCATCATCACGTCTGAATGGCCAACAATATACTTTGTTGCAGCTTGAATACTAATATCAACACCGTGCTCTAACGGGCGATAATGCAGACCGTTACCGTAGGTATTATCAAGCATGGTCATTACGTTGTGCTCATTGGCTACTTTTACCATAGCGGGCACATCTTGCACTTCCATCGTAATAGAGCCTGGAGATTCTAAAAACAACACTTTAGTATTTGGCTGAATGTAATCTTTAATACCTGCGCCAATGGTTGGCGGGTAATAGGTTGTTGTAATGCCCAGCCCCACTAAAATTTTATCGCAAAAATCGCGAGTTGGTTCGTACACGTTATCAACCATTAAAATATGATCACCGGTTTTTAAAAACGATAAAAATACTTGGCTGATCGCCGCAGCGCCACAAGGGTACAATGCACACCCTTCGCCGCCTTCAAGTTCTGTAATCGCTTCTTGTAGCGCAAAGTGTGTTGTTGTTCCTCGGCGCCCATAAAATAACGTTTTATCGCCACGGGTTTTAGCTGCTTCTTTTAAATCGGCTACAGTATCAAATACAATGGTAGATGCACGCTGTACAACAGGGTTTACTACGCCATGTGTATAGGCTTTTTTTCGCCCTGATGATACCAGCTGAGTGTTTTTATTACTTTTACTCGACATTGTTAATCCTTAAGGGTTTGTGCGCCAATGCTCAATTAAATAACGAGAGATAGAATCGGTTCTAGGCAGCTTTAAATGCTCGCCTTCTTCGTGCCAATTACCAAATTGCTCTAAGTCTTCACGACTAAACCATTTTGCATCGTCTAGCTCTTCTTTATCTACGTTAATTTGCTCAGATGTCGCCTGTGCAAAAAAGCCAAGCATAATTGACGATGGGAACGGCCATGGCTGAGATGCAACATAACGTACGTTATCAACTTCTATGCCTGCCTCTTCTTTAACTTCACGCGCAACAGCTTGTTCCAGTGTCTCCCCTGGGTCTACAAATCCAGCAAGCGACGAATACATACCTGTGGGCCACGCAGCTTGGCGACCTAATAAACAGCGTTCTACTCCGTCAGCAAAGACTTTAGTAACGACCATAATTACCGCAGGATCGGTGCGCGGGAATGTAGGATGCTTACAGTTTTCGTTTTCACACACTCTAGAGTGCCCGGCTTCCACTGAACGGTTTTTACTACCGCAGCGCCCACAAAAACGGTGCGTGGCATGCCAATAACATAGCCCTCTCGCAAGGGCTGCTATTGAGGCATATTTAATGGTTACTTGAGGCCCATATTGGCGAATATCAAAAAACTGAGCGCCCTCTATTAAAGGCGAAAGTACGCTTTCATCCAGATCAGAAACATCCAATGCAAACACACCATGTTTAGCATTGTTTAAACCAACAAAAATAGCACTCGTTAAATCTAAATGTGCCACTTGTTGATACGTTAAATAGCTTACTTTAGGGGTATCTTCAATAAATAGGGTTTGATTATTTTTAACTAAAACCCATTTACTTTGCGCCGACATTTGCGCTTTAAGCCAAGATGGGTCTTTACGAAAATTTGAGCCTCTGTCTAGTGGCATGTTGCTGTAATGAAGCATGTAAGTCCTTGGTAACTCGTTATGCTTTAAAATTACCATAATCATTTAGCAAACCCAATTGATTACAGTAATAAAAAAAGCCTATATAAGGCTTAATTCATCTATTACGGCTTTGTATTAAAATCTCTCATGTTGCAGGCACTTAGCTTGCACTTTTCTAACTATTTTTGCTGTTAAAGAAGTAAAGTATTATCAATTAAATGAAATTGCTCTGCGCTTTGTTTTAATACCTCAGCAGTTAACCGGTCAGCACCGTATACATCGCACGGTACATTATATTGATTTTTTAAATGCCCAAGTAACAAAGCAAAGTCACCATCGCCAGAGAGCAAAATAACTTTATCAAGGTTTTTACCCTGCTCTAACATGTCTATTGTTATGCCTACATCCCAGTCACCTTTTGCACTGCCATCACGGCGTTGAATAAATGGCTTTAGCTTTACCTCAAAACCAATCGCACGCAAAATATTTTGAAACTGATTTTGCTTTTCATCTCCTCGATAAATAGCATACGCAAAAGCACACTCAATATTGTATTGCGCCTCCATCATTCGCCAAAACGCATTGTAGTCAAAATTTTTCCCGTAACTCTCACGGCACGTGTAATAAATATTTTGCACATCAACAAAAATACCGACCCGTGGTTTCGTGCTTTGCTGCTCGTTTTGTAAAGTCATTTAGTGTCCTAGTGAGGATTAATAGCAATAAAAGTAATGTTATAAAATAAGTGTACCTTGCAATTTATATTTAAGTAACCTAAATTAGTTACATACCCTTATGTAACCAATATTGGTTACATATTAAAAAGTAACCATTTTGAGATTTTTATGATTGGTGTGATCAGCGGCGATATTATTAAATCGCAAACAATCCCTAAGCAGCAATACGATGCCATGCTTTATCAACTAGAGCAAAGTTTGCGAAACATCTCGGGGGAGCAAACACTTTGGAATATATACCGAGGCGATGCCTTTCAGTTACAAGTTAATAATCCTCAGCTCCTTTTTAAAAATGCCATACTTGTATATTTACACCTTAAATCGTCAGGTTATGAACTACGACAAAGCTTGGCACTTGGGCAAATAGATAACCCACGCAGCGATATAAAAACAGCAACCGGTTCTGCTTTTACTCTTTCGGGGCAAGGCCTTGATAAAATAGGCAATCAACGCTTTGTTTTTAATATTAACGAGCAGCAGCTCGATGAAAGCTTAAATCTTAATTTAGCCTTTGCCGACGTATTGCTCACTAAAATCACACAAAAACAATCAAATGCCCTGTATGTCTATTTAACATCACCAGACAACAGCCACGCGGCACTGGCAAAAGAGCTTAAAACAAGTCGCGAAAACGTAACCAAACTACTAAATTTAGCGCACTACCAACTTATAGAGCGCTTTATTAAGCACACACAACACGTTATAAAAAATATAATTAAAGGAGGTGAATAATGGAATTTTCACTTTTACTGGTAGCGCTTATTATTGGCCACTTACTCGCTGATTTTTACTGGCAACCTATGAGTTGGGTAAACGACAGAAATACCCGTCACTTTAAAGCCAGTAAGCTTTATTTTCATGTACTAGTGCATGGTGTAACAAGTGCACTCATTATTACCGTGTGGGAATACATATTCGGGTGGCAGCAACTAAGCAGTGTTTTAATTGCCACGGCGAGCATTATGCTGAGCCATTACTTTATTGATATAGCTAAATCGTATTCTAATAAAGGCGTGGTGCCTTTTTTACTAGATCAAATAGCGCACATACTCGTTATTATTGCGCTCAGTATTTGGTTAACTGATAACAGTAGCTTTATGGCTGCAATTAATAATATGCTCACTGATCCCAACATACTGTGGGTGGTATGCGGTTATTTAATTATTTTAAGTCCCAGCGCCGTATTTATAAGAATGATGTTAGAGCGTTTAACAAGTAACTTTTCAAGTACTGGTAGCTTACCACTTGCAGGGCAAAGCATAGGTATGTTGGAACGCGTACTTATGCTGAGCTTTATATTACTTGACCAATTTGCAGGGCTGGGTTTTTTACTTGCGGCAAAGTCGGTATTTAGGTTTGGTGATTTAAGTGCAAGCAAAGATAAAAAACTTACCGAGTACGTCATGCTCGGCACATTACTTAGCGTAAGTGTTACTTTATTTGTAGGTTTAGGTATTAACTATTTAATCAGGCAGGCAATACAGTAAGTACAAATTACAGGCAATAAAAAACGCGCTGCTTCTATTTAATTAAAGAAGGGAGCGCGTTTTTTGTATCTGCCTTTAACTAAATTCTAAATTAATTAAACGCTAGTGCAATCACTAATAATGATTAATCGTTATTGGTGCGACGACGGCGTTGGCCATTACCGCCAACAGATTCACGCTTTGCCCATGGGTTTTGCGCGCTGTCATCTGTTTTAGCTGCTGGCTTTTTAGAACCACCACGGCGTGGGCCGGTACCATTACCACCATTGTTCGGCTTTTTGCTGTTAGGCTTGCTGCTATCAGATTTAGGCTTATTAAAAGGCTGCTTTTTCTTAGGCTTTTTAGCCGGCAGTGGGCGAGCATCTAATGCGCGTTCAGCTACTGGGTTAATAGGCTCAAAACCGTCTTCCTCAGCACGTGGAATAAGCTCACCAATAAAGCGTTCAATACCGTATAAATCAACAGCATCATCAACCGTTACAAACGAAATCGCATGACCCGACGCACCAGCACGGCCTGTACGGCCAATACGATGAACATAATCTTCATATACGTTTGGTAAGTCGTAGTTAACAACATGCGGTAATTCAACAATGTCTAAGCCACGTGCAACAATGTCTGTTGCTACTAATACGCGTACTTCACCACTTTTAAAACCATCAAGTGCTTTAACACGTGCGCCTTGTGATTTATTACCATGGATAGCCGCGCCTACAATGTCATCGCGTTCAAGTTGTTTAACTAAGCGGTTAGCACCGTGCTTTGTACGGCTAAACACTAATACTTGTTGCCAATCGTTAGTCCGAATTAAGTGGCTTAGCAATGCTGTTTTACGTGTTTTATCTACCGCGTAAACGCACTGAGTAACACTTTTTGCAGTGGTATTTTTTGCTGCAACTGAAATTTCAACTGGGTCATTAATTAACCCTTTTGCTAATGCACGAATTTCATCTGAAAATGTAGCCGAAAACATCAAGTTTTGACGTTTAGCAGGCATTTTAGCAATTAAGCGTTTAATGTCGTGAATAAAGCCCATGTCTAACATGCGGTCAGCTTCATCGAGTACAAGCACTTCAACGCTATCAAATTTAACTGCATTTTGATTATGTAAGTCGATTAAACGACCCGGCGTTGCTACTAAAATATCAACACCTTTACGAAGACGCTGCATTTGTGGGTTAATTTTAACGCCACCGTAAACTACAAATGAACTCACATCAGAATGCTTAGCGTACTCTTCAACGTTTTCGCTTACTTGCAAAGCAAGTTCACGTGTAGGCGTTAAAATAAGCGCACGTACGTGATTGCTTTTAGCTTTAGGACCCGACGACAAGCGCTCAATAAGTGGTAATGTAAAACCCGCTGTTTTACCTGTACCTGTTTGCGCTGCTGCCATAACGTCACGGCGTTCAATAATTGCAGGAATTGCTTGAGCCTGAATCGGCGTTGGCGTTTCATAGCCCTTTTCTAAAACCGCATTAACCAAAGACTGTGATAAACCTAAACCTTCAAAACTCATATAAACTCTCTTTTAAATAAGGCTACATTAGCCAGTTGCGCGCATTATACCTGTAGTAGCTAAGAATGCATGCCATTATTTACGTTGCAGGCAATTGAGCATAGTTTATTAAAGTTAAACCTGTGATTAAGTTGCTCAAAAATGCAAAAAACGGCCATAAGCCGTTTTTTGTTTATACTTAATTACTCTAAGTATTAGAGTTACTTAACACCTAACTCACGCAAACGTTCTTGCAAGTAGCTATCTGCCGTGTAGCGCTCTGAAAGCACAACATCTGGATGCGGGTGTAAAAATAACGGTAATGAAATACGCGATTTAGTAGATGCTTTACCCGTTGGGTTAATTACACGGTGAATTGTCGATGGGAAATACCCGCCCGACGCTTCTTGTAGCATGTCGCCGATATTAATAATTAAGCTGCCAAAATCACATGGCACGTCTAACCAACCGCCATCTGTTTTTTGAACTTGTAAACCAGGCTCATTAGAAGCTGGTAATACAGTCAATAAATTAATATCGCCATGGGCTGCTGCGCGAATAGCACCAGGCTCTTCATCACCCGTCATAGGCGGATAATGAAGGATACGTAACAATGTTTGCTCAGAATCGGCAATCATGTCTTTTAAATCAATCGAAAACTTAGCACGCACATCAGCTGGTGCTTCAGCCTGAACCCAGCTTAATAATGTGCCAGCAAATTCACTTGCTAAACGGTAGTATTCACGTACATCAGCTTCAAGCTGGGCAGGAACGCGACCTTTAGGGTACACATGAAAGTACTCTTTAATGTCTTTTATTGTAAAGCCTTTCGCTACTTCTGATACTGAAGGCGGAAAGTAACCGTCTTGAGTTTCTTTAGAGAATAAAAAGTCGTGCTTTTGCTCTGAGTTAAAAAAGTCTTGCCAATTTTTGTAAATAGACTCAACTAAAGACTGTGGGATTGGGTGGTTTTTTAAAACGCCAAATCCAGTATTTCTTAACGATTCAACAAATTGTGCAGCCGCATCGGGAGCTTTATAATCAACAGTAGGTAATTGCATTGTACGTTCCAGTGAATAGGTTGTGTGAAGTGAGTTGCTTTTAATAGTGCTAAATTACTTATATAAAGTAGCAAAGCCTTCATTATAGCGCTATGCGAGGATAGACAAATGACCTCAAAAACATAAGGACATATGTCCGCAAGGCATAGTCACTGTCACTTTGTTTGATCAAGATCAACTAATAAAAAAACGTTGAATTTGCAAGGTTTAGTAACTATCTCTGGTTTATTATTAGAATATATTTTATTTGTGTAAATAAGGCTCCCCATGCGACAAAAAGTATCTTTTAAAAGCGGCGATTTAGAACTTGCCGGCCAACTTGAACTTCCCTCTGGTGACGTTAAGTTTTACGCGCTATTTGCACACTGCTTCACATGCGGTAAAGACATTGCAGCAGCTACACGGATTAGCCGTGCACTCACACAACAAGGTATCGCCGTACTACGTTTCGACTTTACCGGTTTAGGTAATAGTGATGGCGACTTTGCTAACAGTAACTTTTCATCAAACATTCAAGATTTAGTATCTGCGGCAAATCATTTACGTGAGCATTTTGCTCCGCCGCAACTACTCATTGGCCACAGTTTAGGCGGGGCTGCGGTACTTGCTGCTGCTGAGCATATTCCTGAAGTATCGGCTATTACAACCATTGGCGCACCGTCAGATGCGCAGCACGTAGCGCATAACTTTGAAGCACACCTTGATGAAATTAACGCAGCAGGTGAAGCTAAAGTTAACTTAGCTGGTCGTGAATTTACCATTAAAAAGCAATTTATTGACGATATAGCCAAGTACGATAAAAGCCACATAAGTAAACTTAAGCGCGCATTATTAGTAATGCACTCCCCTATTGATGCGACTGTAAATATTAGTGAAGCTGAAAAAATTTATGCATCAGCTAAGCATCCTAAAAGCTTTATTAGCCTAGATAACGCCGATCACCTTTTAACAAATAAAAATGATGCCGACTACGCTGCACAAATAATTGCAACGTGGGCAAACCGTTATGTTAAGTACGACAAAACTAAATACACGGCAAGTTTAACGGGTGGTAATGTACTTGTTGAAGAAAAAGACCATGTATTTACTCAGCACGTAAGTACAAAAGATCATACTTGGCTTGCAGATGAGCCAATAAAAGTAGGCGGTAAAAACTTAGGTCCCGATCCGTATCATCACTTATTAGCGGGGCTTGGTGCCTGTACGGCCATGACACTACGTATGTACGCTACACGTAAAAACTTACCACTGGAGCATGTTAAAGTAGAACTTGATCACACTCGCGATTACAACAAAGATTGCGACGATTGTGAGCAAACAGGTAACCTTGAAGCCATTACCCGTAAAATCACCTTACGTGGCGACTTAACTGAGCCAGAGCGTCAGCGTTTACTCGAAATAGCCGACAAATGCCCAGTGCATAAAACACTACATAATAACCCGGTTATTGTTAGTGAACTGGTAGAATAACTGCCGTGAAATTAATATAGCGCAGGTAACACTGCGCTATGATTTAACTTTTATATACCTAACTTTTACTATCTAAAAATCCCTCTACTTCTTTACTCATTCTATCCACCAGCCATTTTGGCCCGCCATCGTACATATCGTTATGGCGTGATTTTTCTATTAGTGTTTGTGTAACAGGAAACTTATCCAGCTCTGAATCGTTTAACAGCACATTCGCATCAGCGGGATAATCACTACCACGAAGCGTTAGTACGCGAATGTTTTTATTGCGTGGGATCAACATGCGGCGATGATCGAGAGTAATAATTTGGCTTACTTCATTAGGGTAAATAGAGCCGTATAACGCCGAAATATCCCCGCCGTTTGAGTGCCCAAATAAGGCGAGCTTTGTAAAGTCGTACGCTGGGTATTTACTCGATAGCTCATTAATTAAAAACTTAAGCGTTACTACGCCACGGTGCCAGTTTTCCATGCGAGTGGTTAAGTAAGGTTGCTCACGATTAAGGTAAGGGTCACTTTTCAATTCATGTGCAACGGCTACTGTTAAGTATCCGCGCTGATTAAACGCATTACTAACAAACGTATATTCATTATGGCTAATACCGTAGCCCGCATTAATAAACGCCACAGGGCATTTTGCTTGCGCTGTACACTTAGCATTATTAGCTGGCAATGTAATATTGATAGGAATATCGCGATTACGGCTTTCATCGGTTATAACGTTGTCATTTGCATAGCTTGTTGTGCTCATAACTAATGTGCTTAGAGCTAGTGCGCTTAATATAAAAAGCTTTTTAAGTGTTTTTTGCATATTTAAATTTATATAAATTATTGTTTTTAATTAAAAATAACTTTTACTTTATAGCTTTGCATTCTCTATTGTCAAACTATGCGATAATAGCCCCCATTGTTTAAATATATTTAGTAAAAGATCCAATAAATGAAATCATACAATAGCATTCAAGAACGTATAGAAATTTTAGAAGACAAACTAACTGCAATACATGACGAAATAGAAACACTAAAAGCACCTGCTAAAAACAACAATGAACGTATTATTTTTAAGTTTATTGAAACAGGCAGCACAGGTAAAACGAAGGATTTTGTTCGTGAGTTAGGTATTAAATCACCACGTGACGGTTTGTTTTCGTCAGGTGATGTTACAAAACTAATTAAAGATGGCGCTGAAGATATTTCACCTGCGTTATTAGAAATCGCAAGACAGCTTGCCAGTGCACGTAATAAAAATGGCCCAAGCCGTTAATTACGCAGTCACGCAGTATCTAGAAGCCCAGCCAAGCTGTCGCTTCTAGATATGTAATCATATTAAACTAAATTAATCACAAAGCTCTATATTAAGGCTGGTAAGTAAATTAAGTGCTTCGAAGCGATCAAACTTAGCATTCGCTAAAATATTATTATTCAAATCTATATTAAACGCTGTCGCACCTACAAAATCACATTTTGTTAAGTTAGTTTGAAAAAACTCACTATCGCGAAAATCTGTTCCTCTAAATTCACTACCGCTTAAATCAGCGTGTCTAAAATCAACATTTTTGGCAAAGCAGTGTGTTAGTTTGAGGGCTTTGAGAGTTAATTCAAAAAAAGAACTATTACTGAGCTCGCAATAATTAAAACTCACCGGTGCGTTAATACTAAGCGCTGGCCAATCTACATCAGCCCATTGCAAACTATTTAATTTACAGTGGCTAAAACTTACATTTTCAAGCGAACTGTAGTTCCATTTAAGTGACGATAAATTACAGTTTTTAAAACTACATTCTATAAATCGGCAATTTTTAAACTGCCCGTCTGAAAAGTCGCAATCGATAAATATACACTCTTCAAACTCAGAGTTTTCAGTTAATTGCTCTGCGTACTGTAAAGCATTAAATTGTTCATCAAAATACTGGTTATTATTACTTAACAACACAATTCACCTATTAAATTTAACCCGTGTAGCCATTACTTTTAGGTAAATCTTTTTTAAGCGCAAGCACAGCGATAAAAATCAAAGCAAGTAGTGGAAATAGCGCTAAACAGCCACCCACAAAAGCTAAAACACCCGGCATAGTACTTTTACGCTTACCTATTTTGTAGCTAATTACAGCAAAAATAGGAATACACAGCACAATAATAAAAACTAAAAACTCACCAAATAAGGTTGCATTGATCGACATAATAATTCCTTTTTCGTCTATTCGTTTAAAACACACTCTGCTATAAATTTAACCATAAAAAAACCCTTAAGCATATAACTTAAGGGTTTTTAAATTCAGCTCAAAAGCTAAGTAATAATTACTCTTCGCTTGATACTTCTTTTTCTACAACACTAATTGCAAGCTCAGCTAACGAATCAAGGTTAGGTTTACTTGGCGCGTTGGTTAATAAACACGACGCTTGTGTTGTTTTAGGGAAAGCAATAACGTCACGAATGTTATCGGTACCACATAAAAGCATTGCTAAACGGTCAAGGCCAAATGCTAAACCAGCATGTGGTGGTGTGCCGTATTTAAGTGCATCAAGTAAAAAACCAAACTTGTCTTGTTGCTCTTGCTCGTTAATACCTAAAATTCTAAATGCGGTTTCTTGCATATCTGCATTATGAATACGTACCGAACCACCACCTACTTCGTAGCCGTTTAATACCATATCGTAGGCGTCTGAAATAGCAGAGGCTGGGTTTGCTTCAAGCTCACTTGCAGTGATATCTTTTGGTGCAGTGAATGGATGATGTACAGCATGTAATGTGCCTTCGTCATCTTCTTCAAACATTGGGAAATCTACAACCCAAAGTGGTGCCCAGCTATTAAGGTTAGTGATTTCTAAATCAACACCAATCTTAACGCGTAGCGCGCCCATTGCTTCATTTACTGTGTTGCGCTTATCGGCACCGAATAAAATAATATCGCCAGACTGTGCATTAGTACGCTCAAGTAATTTTGTGATTACGTCTTCGCTTAAAAACTTAGCCACTGGCGATTGAACACCTTCAGCGCCTGCAGTGTGGTCGTTTACTTTCATCCACGCCATGCCTTTAGCGCCGTAAATACCAATAAACTTAGTGTAATCGTCAAGTTGTTTACGAGAAAGCTTAGCGCCACCCGGTACAGTTAACACAGCAACGCGACCTTTTTCGTCGTTAGCCGGACCTGAGAAAACATTAAACTCTACGTCTTTAACTAAATCTGCAACATCAACTAATTTCATCGGGTTACGTAAATCTGGCTTATCAGAACCGTAAAGGCTCATTGCCTCGCTGTAAGGCATGATTGGAAAATCGCCTAAATCAACGTTTAGCAATGTTTGCCACATTTCGCGGATCATTTTTTCAGTCATACCACGTACTTGATCAGAGCTCATGAACGAGGTTTCTATATCTATTTGGGTAAATTCTGGTTGGCGATCGGCGCGTAAATCTTCATCACGGAAACATTTAACAATTTGGTAGTAACGGTCAAAACCCGACATCATTAACAATTGCTTAAACAACTGTGGTGACTGTGGTAAAGCGTAAAAACTACCTTTATGAACACGACTCGGTACTAAGTAATCGCGCGCGCCTTCTGGCGTTGCTTTAGTAAGTACAGGTGTTTCGATGTCTAAAAAGCCGTTTTCATCTAAAAAGCGACGAACAAAGCTGCTTGCTTTAGCACGTAATTTAATACGGTCACTCATTTCTAGACGACGTAGGTCTAGGTAACGGTATTTTAAACGACGCTCTTCTGAGTTTACTTGATTAAAATCAAGCGGTAATGGCTCAGAGCGGTTAATAATATTAAGCTCTTTACCTAAAATTTCGATCTCGCCAGTTGCCATATCTTTATTTACTTGGCTGTCTGGGCGTGCACGAACAATACCTTTTAACTGAACACAAAATTCTTGGCGAAGTGTGTTAGCCGAACTCATTAACTCTTCAATGTCAGAGTCGAATACAACTTGTACTAAACCTTCTCTATCGCGTAAATCGACAAAGATAAGTCCACCAAGGTCACGTCGTTTGTTGATCCAGCCACATAGTTCTACTTCTTGATCTACGTGAGTTTTATTTAGCTGTCCGCAATATATAGAGCGCATAGTTTTCCTGTCAGATAAAAGGCTTAAACGGTTAAAGTTATTTGTTTTAAGGCGTGTGATTTAAAAAACAGGTCACCACAATACAAATAAAGCCGCTAGCAATCTAAAAATAATCAAATTAAGCCCTGCATTATACCCAAGTAGTATCAAGATGCTAGGGCGTGTGCCGCTTTTGCCCCTGAATTTACAGCAGCTCGTTTTGTTATTTGCTACACTATCGCCACTTTATAATAAGGCGCTAGTTTGTATGTTATATATTGGATGCCCGCAGTGGTCGAGCAATGCATGGAAAGGCAATTTATTTTCAAGCCAATGTAAAAACGCCGATATGCTTAGCCAATACGCTCAGCATTTTAATTCAGTCGAAGGCAATACCAGCTTTTACGCCGATCCATCGCCAAGCACCGTGTTGCGCTGGGCAAATAGCGTTCCCGACGATTTTAAATTTACTTTTAAGTTTAATCGTCGCTTTAGCCACGAGCTGCACCTAACTAATGTTCAAACCGAGCTTACTGATTGGCTTAACTTGTTCTCCCCTATTTTAGAAAAAACTGGGCAGATCATGCTGCAATTACCTAAAGCATTTGGTCCTGGTGACTTACCCAAACTCGCCCAATTTATTAGCCTATTACCAAAAGAGGTTAATTACGGTGTAGAAGTACGTCATACTGCATTTTTTCAAAAGGGTGAAGCCGAAATAGCGCTTAACCAATTATTAATAGCAAACAACATAAATCGCATATCGATGGATACTCGCGCCCTATTTGCGGTAAAACCAACAACCGAAGCGCTACTAGATGCACAACAAAAAAAGCCCCACTTACAGGTACATGCAATAGCTACTGGCTCAGAGCCTATGGCGCGCTTTGTAATAGCCGATTTACAAAATGACTATAAACCCTTTTATAAACCGTGGCTAAGTAAAGTAAAACAATGGCTTGATGAAGGAAAAACGCCCTATGTGTTTTTTCATACGGCAGATAACCGAGAAGCGCCATTATTAGCAAGGCAGTTTTGCAAAGACCTTGGTTATGATCACAAAGCATTAAACCCATTTACTGGCGAAAAAGAAGCCCACCAGCCAGCACTTTTTTAAAAGTAAAACGACAGAGAAATAATAATGAGTAAATACGCACATTACTTTACCGGCTACCCAGCTAACATTGTTGAGCAAGTATTAAGCCTTATAAATAACAACAAGGTATGTGACTACTTACTTAAAAAGTATCCGCAAGCACACACTATTACCAGCGATAAACTACTTTATAGCTATGCAACCGAGCTTAAAAAACAATATTTAAAAAATGCGCCACCATTTGGTCGTGCGGCGTTTAAAAAACAAGGCGACATGGTGACCAATGCACTCGGTACACATACGTATCGAATGCAAGGTAAAACCCGTAAACACGATTTAGCGATAAACAGCGACTTGCTCCGCGCTCCCGAGCCGTTATTAAAAGCGTTAGTGGTACATGAGCTCGCCCACTTTAAAGAAAAAGACCACAACAAAGGTTTTTATCAACTTTGCTGCCATATGGAGCCGAGTTATCACCAGCTAGAGTTAGATTTAAGAATTTTTTGTGTGGTAGTCGCAATGGGAGAAAATCCTTATTTAAAATAAGGATTTTAGCGTTACTTAAATGAGTATAAATAACGCCATACTTAAGTTAATGTTTTCTTCCATACCCAGTCTTTTATCTCCGTAAGCAGCTCACAACTTAACGCCAGCCCTTAATAAAAAAAAGTTTAAAACTACATAATTGCCCTACATTTGAGAACTACACTCTTAAAAGTTAATTTAATCTTTGGAGTTTTTAAATGATGAAAAATACCCATGCCATTTTACTCAGTGCACTGTGCTGCTTAACCTTAAGTGCCTGCAACGAGCAAAACAGCCAATCACTTGAACAATCAAACCTCAATGATTTTACTCTAACCAGCTCAAAAGTAAGTGATGGCGGTAATTTGCCTATTACTTATACGTGCGATGGGCAAAGCATTAGCCCTCCACTTAACTGGAGCGGTGCACCTGACACAACCAAATATTATGCATTAATTATGGATCATAAAGCGCCAGAGGGAATGCATTGGTATTGGACCATGTATAATATTACCGCCGATAAAACACAAATTAAAGCGGGCGAAACTCTCGGTGAAGTAGGCTCTAATAGCGTAAACGATTTAAACCAATACGCACCGCCTTGCTCTAAAGGTCCGGGTGAAAAAAGCTATACTTATACTGTGTACGCGTTATCTGCACCGGTTACCTTTAATAGCGATACAAAAGTAGATCGCTCAGCATTACTCGCTGCTGTAAAAGATATTACGCTCGATACTGCAAGTATGACGGTTAAATACTCGCGAAGCGCCAATAGCGCCGAGCACAAACCTAATGCAAGACCAAAACCAAATGAGCAACCAAAGCCTGATAAATCATATTTAACCGCTAAAGTAAAATCACCTCGTTGCGATGCTATTACACAATCAGTAAGTCATGCAGGGTTTGATAAAAGCGTATCTGTTACGTGCGATGAACACTATGCTTATATTGCCTCATCTACTTATCCTGATCATGAAGTAATGACTGGTATTACAGGTACTAACGAGCAAATACCCGTTCCAGCTAAAGACTACGCCGCACCTATAAAACTAAATCCTAAAAAAGCAAAAGCAATTACTACAATTGATGCAGCCGTAGGTGTTGCCGTTAATGGCGTACCAATATACGACTATTCTTCGCAAGGCGAACTAGACGTAAATAGCTACGATGAGAAACACGACACTTTAGCACTCGGACAGTTAGATATATGCGGCGGACACGCAGGACGAGGTGATGACTACCATTACCACGTATCGCCAACGTGTATGATTGACACAATGAAAAACCAATCAAGCGATGCCATTATTGGTTGGGCTTACGATGGTTACCCGCTCTATGGTAGTAAAAACCCAGACGGCAGTGCAATTGCCAAAGGTGACCTTGATGTATGTAATGGGCAAGCCGACGACACATTTGGCTACCGCTATCAAACATCAGCTACGCCGCCGTATATCATTCAGTGCTTAGTAGGTGAAGTAGATACCGCAAAATTACCAAGAGTGTCACCACTGAGTGGCGATACTCAAGGTATAAGAGCCGACTTACGCCCGCCACAAGGGGGCGTTGAAAACTTAACGCACACAATCTCTGAAAACGGCAGCCGTACAATGAGCTATTCATACAAAGGCGAAAACTACTTTACTACGTACAGCCCTGCATCACAGGGAAAAGACTGCTATAGCTTTAAACAAAAAACCATCAGTAATGGTGGCAAAGTTCAAACAGGTACATTTTGTAGAGGTCCGCAACCAAATCACCTGACTCCAACAATCACTAAGCAAAATACAAATCCTGCCATTACAGGCAAGCATAACTTAAAGCTAGAAGCATGGGCTGATAACTGGTTTACAGCCTACATAGGCGAGCAGTTACTTGTTGAAGATTCTGTGCCTATAACCACAGAGCGTTCATTTAATGCACAAAGCATTACGTTTTCTGCAAACTACCCTATTGAGCTTAATTTAATAATTAAAGACTTTAAGCAAAACGACACTGGGCTTGAATACATCGGCGCTAAAAATCAGCAAATGGGTGATGGCGGTTTTATTATGCAACTTACCGACACCAATACAAATAAAGTGGTTGCGGTAAGCAATAAAAGCTTTAAATGCGAAATACTTCACAAAGCGCCGCTTAACAAATTATGCGAAAGCGAAACAAACCCTGTTGCGGGCGAAGGCGCTTGTACGTTTATGTCAAAAGAAGCACCAACTGACTGGCTGCAAAGTAACTTTGACGATACGAATTGGGCTAATGCAGTAGAGCACAACTTTGCCGATGTAGGACCAAAAGACGGTTACGACGATATTAACTGGGATGAAAATGCAAAATTCATATGGGGCGAAGACTTAGAAACCGACAACACCCTTATTTGTAAAGCAATTATTGAGCAACCTCAATAAAAGGTAGTAATTATGTATTTTTTAAAAAAATTAAAATGGCTAATGCTCGCGTGTATTTTAACAAGTATGAGCGCTCAAGTGAGCGCCCATGTATTAAAAAACACAACAGCCCAAGTAATTTTAAGAGACGGGCAAGTTGAGGTTAAAGTATTAACTAATGCTGAGCACTTAATTTCAGCGCTGCAAAGCGAGCAAGCATGGCTTATGGGCGATATTGATAAGCTTATGCCTACAAACTTAAGTGCAGAGCAACAAGAAGAGTTTGCAAAAAATGCACTTAAACAAAAAACGAGCTTACGTGTAAATCAACAAGTTATCGTGTTTGAACGCGTCACTTTTACCACCAGCAACAACAACGAAGCGCACGACCTAGAAATTGTTTTTCAAGCGAAGCACACATTTACAACAGTAGATGAGCTTGCCATATCGTTCCCTAAAAGTTTAGGTGCAGTTCACGCAAGCTTTGTAAAACCACAATATAAGTTACTGGGTGCTGGCGATACCGCAAAAATAAAGTTCTAGTCCAAATATCAACATACCTAAAAAGCTTACTTAAAAAGGATTTTAGTAAGCAACTCCCTAAATACGCTAATTGTAGGCACATAATCAATATGCAATACTGCTTGGTACGTTAACGTCATGATTTTTACTATTTGCCAATCAGTGAAATTAATACATAAATTCTTTTTAGCTTTTTTTATCACTAATATCGCCCTTGTTGGACTTATGTTTGTGTTTATATACATGACCTTTTCGTCAGGTTTTAACGACTTTGTTGAACAAGAAGAAACAAAGCATGTCGCAATGGTTAAGCATCAACTTATTGAGCTTTATAGCGAATTAGGCAGTTGGCAACCCATTACGCAAAACACGCAATTATGGCGCTCTATTGTAGAGCCACAAAAAAAGCCAGGCGAGCCTAAAACGAATAAACACACAAGCACCCCACCCAAACCAAATAGCAGCAATGCAACGCCCTCTTTATTGTGGGTACACTTACCTGCAGGTTCCCTTAAAACAGGGCAACGTATAAGTTTGTATGATCAAAATAAAAAGGTTGTTGTTGGTAGAGCTAATTTAAACGACAACCCACATATAGAACCTATTTTATTAAACAATAACGTTATAGGCTGGATAGGTTTAGTCCCTTCAAAACTTGTACAAAGTAGCCCAGCTAAAGCGTTTTTAGCAGCGCAATTTCATAACTATTTTATGATCACGTTACTCGTTATTGCGCTCGCATTTATTATGGCTATTGTGTTATCTCGCCATTTAATAAAACCAATAAAGCAAATAGTGACTGGCACAGATGAGTTAACAAAAGGAAATTTTGCCAGCAGAATAATTCCCTCTAGTAAAGATGAGCTAGGTACCCTATCCAACAACTTTAATGCCTTAGCCCACACGCTTGAGCAAAACCAACAAATGCGATTTCAATGGGTGTCAGACACATCCCACGAATTAAGAACCCCACTTACCGTACTACGCTCGCATTTACTAGCCGTTCAAGATGGCGTATTTACAGCCGACACAAAGCGCATTAATTTACTCATAAACCAAGTAGATAACTTAAGTCACATTGTTGACGACCTAGCCCAACTAGCACAAACAGATAGCGTTAATTTAACCTATAACAATGCACGCATTGATTTAATCACTATTTTTGAGCAATCAATTGAAAACTACACCGCTCGCTTTAAAGAGCATGAATTAAATGTAGATAGCAAAAGCTTAACCAAAGCCGGCAAATGTATAATAAATGGTGATAAAGAACGCCTTATACAATTATTTTCAAACCTGTTAGAAAATACCTGCAGATACACGCATAAAGGCGGGCAAGTAATAATACTTGCCAACAAAACACCCAATAACATTGAGCTTATTTTACAAGACTCAGCCCCAAGTGTTTTACCAAACGACTTACAAAAATTGTTTGAGCGTTTTTATCGCGTTGAAAAATCTCGAAGCCGAGAGCACGGCGGCTCCGGCTTAGGGCTTGCACTTTGCAAACAAATAGTAGAAGCACATGGTGGTCAAATATCGTTGCACAACTCACCACTTGGTGGGCTAGAGGTAAAAATAACGCTGGCACTTTTAGGTTAAAATAATGGCATCACAAAAAATACTTATCGTTGAAGACGAAGAAAACATTGCAGAGGTACTTATTGCCTACGCTAAGCAACAAGATTACGAAACTGAGCACTTTAATAGCGGCAAGGGTGTAGTTAGTTTTGTAAAACAAAACGCAGTAGATTTAATACTTCTTGATTTAATGTTGCCAGATGTTGATGGCATAGAGCTATGTAAGCAAATTAGAGCCTTTTCAAGTGTGCCTATTATTATGCTTACCGCAAAAAGTGAAGAAATAGACCGCTTACTGGGTTTAGAGATCGGCGCCGATGACTACATATGCAAACCTTTCAGCCCCAATGAAGTTGTAGCACGCATAAAAGCCGTACTAAGAAGAACCAGCCAGCCTAAAACCAACATCATCAATCATAATAATTTTCAATTACACAAAGACGATTACGAAGCGCGCCTAAACGGCAAAAGTATTGGCTTTACTGCCGTCGAGTTTAAAATATTTTTACTATTTATAAGTCACGTAGGTCGTGTTTTTACCCGCGAAGATATTATTAATAACGTATACAGCGACACAACCGACATATCCGATCGCAACATTGATACACATATTAAAAATATACGAAAAAAGATTAACGACGTTCAAGCAGGACTAAACCCAATAGCGGCAGTTTATAGTGTGGGTTATAAGTTTAAAGAGTAGGTTTAGCCGCTTAAAATAACAGCATTAAAAACGAGGAAAGTATGATTCCCAACGCATTAATTTTTCGATAAACAATGATTTGCTTCCGCGCACTTGAGCTATAACTAAAAACGTTAGTAGTACATGAGCTCGCTAACTTTAAAGAAAAAGACCACAACAAAGGCTTTTATAAACGTTGCTGCCATAAGGAATCGCAGTATCACCAATTGGAATTAAATTTAAGGATATTTTGTGTGATTGTAGCGGTGGGAGAGAACCCTTATGGCTAGTAATCTCAGATTAATTTCCATTGTTACTTTCCTCTTTCCAGGTTGAAAAGTACTTATTCTTCAATACTCTTAGGGCATTTTCAAATCTACAGTGTGTAGCTTTCCACTGTTCTAAGAGCTCATTTATTTCTTCAGTACTATTGATGAGGGCATTTTGAGAGATAGCTATATTCCTCTTAAAATTATTTACCTGTCCCGAGCATTTAGTAGCGTATATATGAATAAGTTCAGCACTCTCACTATCAAATTTATCAATGCATCTTTTTACAACAAGTGACGTTGAATGTGCCTTCCAAGCGTAAGCATTGGTTCTATATGATAAGGTAACAAACCCTAGCTCATTTTTTTCTGTTAAATCCTGTGTAGCTTCACAACCTAGTTTTTCAAGTTCATCAAAAGTATTAATGAAAAAAGATAGTAGCTGTTGCTGCTTTTCATGCTTTATGCGCTTTTGGAATGCATCACGTTGGTCTTTTTGGGACTTAATAGCTAACTTTTCAGAAGCAAGCCTATCCTCTGCTGCCTGTTTATTTGCTAGAGCTTGAACTTTATTACTATCCGATTGAAGATAAACGGTATATATAATCGCAGTAAAAGATAAAAAAGAAAGTATCGGACCGAGCACTCCACCAAAAAAGCTACCAAAGTGTGACCAAGTCTCTGATGTCCCTCCGTACCCTACACCTAAACCTTTGAACCAAAGTGTAAATATGCCAACCATTGAAGCTATTGCTAGTCCAATTAAGAAAATTAATACTCCCTTAAAAATTTTACTATTTTCTTTATAGATAACTGCCATGTAATACTCCCCTCCTTTAGGTTTTAATTTTACTTTATTATAAACAAAAAACGCGATATCGAATCGCGTTTACTATTTAAGTAACTTATTAACTACCGACTACTAAAAATTGATAGAGCAGTGGTTGGGTTTCCTGTCACTCAACCCAACCTACGTAAATAAACTTAAAGCCCTAGGCCTGCCATAAAATCATCATCGCCATCATCTTGCTCTACTGCTTTAGATGATTTTTCTTTGTCCGCTTTTTTACGTGCTTCGTTTTCAATTATGTCATCTGGGTCTAGTGCTTCTGCAATATCAAAGTCGTGTAATTTAATGAACTCTGTTTTATCCATCGCTAATTCCAAGTAAAAAATATTTTGTTTACTTGTGGTGAATGTTACGCGGCGGGCTTGCGGGCGATCCATTGTGGTATCTACCGATATTTGTACTTGCTTATTTATTGCCATCATTTTTGGCTGGTTTTGTGTAATAGACGTATGTAATTGCTCGCGTACTTTAGACGTAAAGTCGCCAACAATTTGATTCATCAACTCGCCTAGTACATTTGATACGTCGTCTGATAAATGGCTATGCGCTATTTCATCTTCTGGCATTCCCATGTTGCGCATGTAATCGCCATAAATTTCCATCGCCGCTTGCGACGTAAAGTTGGTAATTACGAGCCCTGTAAAACCGCCGTCAAATAAAACAAAGCAGCCAATATCTGGTCGCATGCATGTACGCGTTATTTTTTGCACCATGGCTGAGTAGCTAATACCATTACCGCTGGCTGATGTGAGTACGCCTGTCACTGAATGACAAAGGGTTGCTAATATATCGTCTGTGCTGATGACCTTACTTTTGCTCATTTAATCTTCTCTTTTATACTTATTATTCATAATTCTAGTCAAGCTACTGAATTTATCACTGACTATCCAGTATAAAATGTTAAAATAGCGCCATTATTTACAAAGAGACTGCCTTCGTGACCATAAAAGACAGTATTTATGCCTCTGAGCAACAAGTAAAAGATTTTAGCTTTGACCAAAATGTAGTCGAAGTTTTTCCAGATATGATCCAGCGCTCTGTGCCTGGCTACGCAACTATTGTAAGTACAATGGGTAAACTTGCGGGTGAATACGCGCAAAGTAACTCAAATCTTTATGATTTAGGCTGCTCTTTGGGCGCAGTAACACTTAGCATGCGACGAAATATTCGCACCGATAACTGCCATATAATAGCGGTAGATAACTCTCAAGCTATGGTTGAGCGTTGTAAGGTACATTTACAAGGTTTTAAATCAGATGTGCCTGTTACTGTTACTTTAGGCGATATTAACGAGCTTGAGATTCAAAACGCCTCAGTAGTAGCAATGAACTTTACGCTGCAGTTTATTCCGCATGCTCAGCGCCAAGCCGTGCTTGAAAAAATATACGCTAATTTAAAACCAGGTGGTGTATTGCTGCTAAGCGAAAAAATTAAAGCTGAAAACGAGCAATGCGACAATTTATTGATTGATTTGCACCACGACTTTAAACGACACAATGGTTACTCTGAGCTTGAAATAAGCCAAAAGCGTACCGCCATCGAAAACGTTATGCGCCCAGATACACTAAGCGCTCACTTTACTCGCTTAAAAGATATTGGTTTTAGCCAAACTCAAGTGTGGTATCAATGTTTTAATTTTTGCTCAATGGTAGCAATTAAATAAAGAGAGTCATCCATGTCTCAATGGTTTAACCAATTTTACGCATCTATCGCACAAAGCCCACTTAGTCACTGGCTAGAAACCCTTCCTGCACAATTAAAACATTGGCAGTTAGAGGCAAGCCATGGCGATTTACCTAAATGGCAAAAAGTACTTAAAAACTTGCCTGAGGTGGCTACAACACACGTTGATATTTCTACTAAGGTAGAAATTGGCGCCCCAGGGGAGATGAGTGATGGCGAGCAAAAGCAAGCCATGCATTTATTAAAACGCATGATGCCATGGCGCAAAGGCCCATTTAGTGTGCACGGTATTGAAATAGACACAGAGTGGCGCAGTGATTGGAAGTGGGACCGCCTGCTTCCTCATATTGAGCCATTAAAAGGCCGCACTGTTTTAGATATTGGTTGTGGCTCAGGGTATCATTTATGGCGTATGCGCGGTGAAGGCGCAGAGTTTGTCGTGGGTATTGATCCATCTGATTTATTTTTATGTCAGTTTCAGGCAATTAAACACTACAACCCAGATGAAAACGTACATTTACTGCCACTAGGCGTAGAAGCATTACCCGAGCTTAAAGCGTTTGATACTGTTTTTTCTATGGGTGTACTTTATCATCGTCGCTCACCTATCGACTTTTTAGCGCAGTTAAAAGCGCAGCTTCGCCCAGGCGGCGAACTCGTACTTGAAACCCTAGTAATTGAAGGCGACGAAAACACGGTATTAGTCCCAACCGACCGCTACGCTAAAATGCGCAACGTTTGGTTTATTCCAAGTACTGCAGCATTAAAGCTGTGGATGGAGCGCGTTGGCTTTAAAGATGTGCAAATAAAAGATTGCGCTATTACCACGCTTGAAGAGCAACGTAAAACCGACTGGATGGAAAACGAATCGTTAATCGATTTTTTAGATCCAAACGATACAAGTAAAACAATTGAAGGCTACCCCGCTCCACTTCGAGCCATATTAACCGCAAAAGCATAGCTGTTAATTTAACGCCTTTAATACTAAAAAAACGCCTACGGGCGTTTTTTTGTTTATTTAAACAACAAACAGCGGACAAGTGTCCTTGTTAATTATTTCAAAATTACATTTACGCTAGCCGCGACCTTGCAATTGTTGTAAAATACGCGCGTTTCTAAGCAACCCAAAACAACTATTTTGAGGAAAACCTGTGAGCGAACAAAAACAGTCTCTAAGCTATAAAGACGCGGGCGTAGATATCGACGCTGGTAATGCACTTGTTGAGCGTATTAAAGGCGTAGTTAAAAAAACTCGTCGTCCTGAAGTAATGGGCGGAATTGGTGGTTTTGGCGCACTTTGCGAAATTCCTGAAGGCTACAAGCAACCAGTATTAGTTGCAGGCACAGATGGTGTTGGTACTAAACTACGTTTAGCAATCGACTTAAAAAAACACGATACGGTTGGTATTGATTTAGTTGCAATGTGTGTAAACGACTTAATTGTTCAAGGTGCTGAACCCCTGTTTTTTCTAGATTACTATGCAACTGGTAAACTAGATGTAGACACAGCAGCTGACGTAGTGACAGGTATTGGCAAAGGTTGTGAAATTTCAGGTTGTGCCCTAATTGGTGGCGAAACAGCTGAAATGCCAGGTATGTATGATGGTGAAGACTACGACATGGCAGGCTTTTGTACAGGCGTTGTAGAAAAATCAAAAATTATTGATGGCACAAAAGTAGCAGCAGGCGATCAGCTTATTGCACTTGCTTCAAGCGGTCCTCATTCAAATGGCTTCTCTTTAATTCGTAAAGTACTTGAAGTGTCAAAAGCTGATACCAGCGCTGACTTTGAAGGTAAAACATTAGGCGAAACTCTACTTGAGCCTACGCGTATTTACGTAAAACCTTTACTTGAGTTATTCAAAAACGTTGACGTACATGCGCTTTCGCATATTACTGGCGGCGGTTTTTGGGAAAACATTCCACGCGTATTACCCGCTTCAGCAAAAGCTGTAGTTAAAGGTGATAGCTGGCAGTGGCCACCAATTTTTAATTGGTTACAAGAAAACGGCAACATTACTACACACGAAATGTACCGTACATTTAACTGTGGTGTAGGCATGGTTTTAGTAGTCCCTGCTGACAAACTTGAGCAAAGCTTAACAATGCTAAAAGACTTGGGCGAAAATGCATGGCACCTTGGTGAAATTCAAGATGCAGCAGCTGGCGAAGAGCAAGTTGAAATTGTAGGTGGTGCTAAGTAATGGCACCGACTCGTCTGGTAGTTTTAATCTCAGGTAGTGGCTCTAATTTACAAGCCATCATAGATGCCTGCGAACGTGGCGAGATAAAGGGGCATATAGCGGCTGTTATTAGTAATAAAGCAGACGCTTATGGCCTAGAGCGTGCAAAACAAGCAGGTATTGCTACAAAAGTGCTCAGTCATAAAGATTTTGACTCACGCGAAGCGTACGATGCGCAATTAATGAACGTTATCGACTCTTTTATGCCAAATCTAGTTGTATTAGCTGGGTTTATGCGTATTCTTACTCCTGGCTTAGTGCAAAAATATGTTGGAAAAATGTTGAACATTCATCCATCTTTGTTGCCTAAGTATCAGGGGCTGAATACCCACCAAAGAGCAATTGATGCAAAAGACGATGTTCATGGCGTAAGTGTTCACTTTGTTACTGAAGAATTAGACGGCGGTCCCGTTATTCTTCAGGCGCAAATACCTGTACTCAAGGATGATACAGCAGAAACATTAGCAAAACGCGTGCATGAGCAAGAGCATATAATTTATCCTTTGGTGGTCAAGTGGTTCAGTGAACACAGACTTACTATGGAAGCAGATTATGCAGTTCTTGACAAAAAACAACTTCCTGCACACGGCGCGCACTACCCACAATAAAAAAATAAGTGCCCTGTTGTTATGTGCGGGCGCTTTACTTCCAACTAGCCTAATTGCAGGCGAATTGACCCAGTATCAAGCTAATTACGATATTTTACGCAAAGGTAAAAATCATGGTGAGGCTGTTCGTGAGCTCAAAAAAACGGGCGACGATACTTATGAACTTACATACCACAGCAATATTGAGTGGATGATTTTCTCTGACTCTCGTGAAGAAACATCAAAGTTTACCTTCAAAGATGGCAAGGTTACCCCGCATCATTACAACATGATTCGTACAGGGACAGGCCCAGATAAAGATTACAAAATTGATTTTGATACAACAAACAAAGTAGTGACTAGCAGCGCTAGTGAATACCCACTTAAATGCGAATGGACTGATGAATTTCAGGATGCTATTTCGTACCAAGTGCAAGTGCGCGAAGGATTGAAAAAAGGCAAAACAAGCTTTTCATTCCCCCTTATAGATAAAAAAGGTAACCGCCGCGACTACAACTTTGAAGTAGTTGAAAAAGAGATGATCTCCTTACCTATCGGTAATGTAGAAGCCATTAAAGTGAAGCGTTTATACGATAACGATAAACGCCAAGCAATTGCATGGTTCGCGCCAGAAATGGATTACATGCTGGTACGTATGTGGAAAGGCGAAAAAGGTATGGAGCAGTTTGAAGTTCAAATGAATTCATTTACTGTTACTGCGCCTACAGCTGTTGCGCCTGCTACAGCACAACAACCTCAAGAAGCTAACTAAATTTAATTAAACCAAAGTTAAGTTAAGTTAAGTTAGTATTTAAAATAGGTGGGCTAAATTAGCTCACCCATTTTAAACAATGCAAATTCCCCAGGCTCCATTTTTTGCCAGCGCTCATCATTCGTCAAAGGCCTTGTAGCTATAACTGTTACTACATCGTTTGGTGTGGTCTCTTGTTGAAAATCAACCACCATGTCGGCATCAATCAACGTTGCTTTACCAAATGGCGCACGGCGCGTTATGTAGTGTAAGTTATTAGTGCAATACGCTAAAACAAACACCCCATCGGTCAATAACATATTAAACACGCCTTTTTCACGTAGCGTATGCGAAAGCTTAGCCGCATATCTAAAAACCGACGCCATATTACTTGGTCGCTGCGGGTACTTTTCACGAATTTTGTCAAGCAACCAACAAAAAGCGAGTTCGCTATCGGTGTTACCCACTGGGCGATAGTACTGCGGTTTTAAATCATGATAATTAGATAGCTGCCCGTTATGAGCGTAAGTAATTTCACGCCCCCATAACTCTCGCGTAAAAGGATGAGTATTTTCAAGGCATACTCGCCCGCGATTACCTTGGCGAATATGGCTAATAACCGAGACACTTTTAATGGGGTATGCTTTAACGAGCTTTGCAATTTCAGATTGATAACTCGGCTCAGGATCTTTAAAGGTTCTACAACCTTTACCTTCGTAAAACGTAATGCCCCACCCGTCTTTATGTGGTCCCGTGTTTCCGCCACGCTCTAAAAGGCCTGAAAAACTAAAACAAATATCGGTAGGCACATTGGCTGACATGCCAAGTAATTCACACATTAATAAAATAACCCTTAAAAACCATACATTAAAATAAATAGCGTTATATTTGTGTATTAAGCGTACACTAATTTGCAGCCCGCTATAACGGCTATACTTACTTAAAAAATGTCATTTTGCTATTAGATTTATTTATTTTTACGTTAACACTACTTACGGTTAATGCTTTGACTATACGATAGTTATTGTGCGTTCCTCTGTCGGGTAATTAAATATCGTATTTAAGTTACTTTCTACTACAATTTAACATCGTTATGTACTTGAAAATTACTGTTACTAGCGCTACTCTAAGTGAGGTGGTCTGACCTCTATTAAGGAATAAAAATGACACTCATATTTACACTGGTTCTAATCGCGTTGCTTTGCACTGCGGTTTACCACAGAGCAAGTTGGAACACAGCACTTGGTGTTTCGGCTATAACTTTATTAATTGGTACCTTTGCGGGTGCTTTTGGTTTAATTAGCTGGTTGATCTTTTTGATCATCGCGGTTCCTCTTTCTGTTACTGGCCTTCGTCAGCAATATATCATCAAGCCTATTTTTGCTACGTTTAAAAAAGTAACGCCAAGCATGTCTGATACTGAAAAATCAGCTATTGATGCCGGTACGACGTGGTGGGAAGCTGACTTATTTTGCGGTAACCCAGATTGGAAAAAACTTCACCAATACCCAGTTCCTAAACTTACTATTGAAGAGCAAGCCTTTGTTGATGGCCCTGTTGAAGTAGTATGTAGCATGTTGGACGATTGGGAAGCAACGCACGAACTAACCGACCTTCCTCAAGATGTATGGCAATATCTAAAAGATAATAAATTCTTTGCCATGATCATCAAAAAAGAATACGGCGGTTTAGAGTTTTCTGCATTTGCACAGTCTTGTGTACTTCAAAAACTAACAAGTAAATCAACATTACTTTCGTCAATTGTTGGTGTACCAAACTCTTTAGGCCCAGGTGAATTATTACAACACTATGGTACAAAAGAGCAAAAAGATCATTACTTACCGCGCCTAGCGAGCGGTCAAGAAATTCCATGTTTTGCATTAACTTCGCCAGAAGCGGGTTCTGATGCAAGCTCAATTCCAGACTACGGTGTGGTATGTAAAGGGCAATGGAATGGTGAGGAAGTTGTGGGTGTTAGTTTAACGTGGAATAAGCGTTACATTACACTTGCCCCAGTGGCTACCGTACTTGGTCTTGCGTTTAAGTTACAAGATCCAGATGGGCTAATTGGCGACAATAAAGAGCCAGGCATTACCTGTGCACTTATTCCAACGGACACTCCTGGAGTTGAAATTGGTCGTCGACATTTCCCGCTTAACGTACCATTTCAAAATGGTCCTACTCGCGGTAAAGATATTTTCGTACCACTTGATTATATTATTGGTGGTCCAGATATGGCTGGTCAAGGCTGGCGCATGCTGGTTGAGTGTTTATCGGTTGGTCGTGCAATTACATTGCCGTCAAATTCTGCCGGTGGCATTAAAATGATTGCCGTTGCAACGGGTGCGTATAGCCGCATTCGTCGTCAGTTCCGTTTACCTATTGGTAAAATGGAAGGTGTTGAAGAGTCACTAGCAAAACTTGCTGGTTACGCTTACAGCTCTGATGCTGCGGTTAGTATGTCTACGGGTGCGGTTGATTTAGGCGAAAAGCCATCGGTAGTTTCTGCCATTATTAAATACCACCTGACAGAGCAAATGCGTGATGCAACTATTCATGCAATGGATGTACTTGGCGGTAAGGGCATCATGCTTGGGCCAAATAACTATTTAGGTCGTGGCTACCAAGGTGCACCTATTGCCATTACCGTTGAAGGTGCAAACATCTTGACCCGTAATATGATTATTTATGGTCAAGGTGCAATTCGCTGTCATCCATTTGTACTTACCGAACTAGGTGCGTGCGAAATTGAAGACCGCGAAGAAGCGCTTAACGTATTTGATAAAGCGCTAATGGGTCATATTGGTTTTACTATGTCGAACCTTGTACGTACTAAGTGGCTTGCACTTACCGGCGCACGTTTTACAAGTGTGCCGTACAACGACGAAACTGCTGAATTTTACCGTATAGCGTCACGCTTTAGTGCATCACTTGCTCTTATGTCAGACATTAGCATGGCAGTATTTGGTGGCTCACTAAAACGTAAAGAACGTATTTCAGCACGTTTAGGTGACTTACTTAGTTACTTATACTTAGTGTCTGCAACGCTTAAGCGTTACAACGACGAAGGCCGTAAAAAAGAAGATTTTGCTCTAGTAAAATGGAGTTGCCAAGATCACCTTTATCATTGCCAACGCGCACTTGCTGATTTAATTAATAACATGCCTTCGGCTCCACTACGTGCCGTGTTAAAAGTATTGTTATTCCCGTTTGGTCGCCCGGTTCGTAAACCAACTGACCAACTTGAGCATAAACTTGCGCAACTACTACAAGTACCTAGTGAAACGCGTAACCGTTTAGCAAGCTACGTATACTTAAAAAATGAGCCGCTTAACCTTGTGGGTCGTCAAGAGCAAACGCTTAAAGACATCCTAGACGTTGAGCCATTATTTGAAAGAGTATGTAAAGAGAAAGGCCTTAAACTGCCATTCTTTCAGCTTGATAAAGTAGCGCAAATGGGGCTTGAAGCAGGCATTTTAAGCCAAGCAGAGGCTGATAAACTAGCTGCTGTTGAGCAATCTCGTTTAGATGTTATTAACGTTGATGACTTCGACCCTGCTGACTTACTTGCAGGAAAAGCCGCACGTAATAGCGTTAAAAAAGAAGCTGATGCTGCTTAACTAAGCTAAGCATTTACAGACCAAAAGCCAGCATATAACGTGCTGGCTTTTTTGTGCACAATAAAAAGTTTTAACAACGTGATGGAGTAGTTTAATTCGTTAGATTGTTTAAATAATTATACAGCTTGGTATAACAGGCAGCTCTAACATCTAACCAACCCTAAAAGCTCTGTATTGATTAAATACCCCTAATTCACCTCTATACTCCTGTAAAAACTTAAACCCTCTCAAGAGCTCTACAAGTACAACACTATAAAGTTAATGACTATACCAATTAGCAATAATACTTAGAGCCTCCCTAGCAGTGTTAAAAATCTCTGATATACGACTGCATAGATGCAGGAGATAGATCAATGCAGGATCATTTGCCGAAAACAACTGAATAACGAATTATTCCTTATTATCGACATGCTTTTCTTACATCAAAATAGATTACTTAATTAAGCGAATTGGGGTTAAACCTGGCGTTAAGTTAACTACGGTAAAAGTTTCAAAGTTACGAAAGAAGGGATACAGCGCAATGCACAAGCACTTAACCAGAGCATCGGCAGATTGATATAGGTATTGATACGGATAATAAGGAATATAAGCAGGTTCGTACAAGGAATGTGTTTGATAGCTGATAGCTGATAGCTGATAGCTGATAGCTGATAGCTGA
>NZ_JACJEF010000023.1:0-29738 GCF_014163935.1 Pseudoalteromonas sp. SR41-7
CTAACTAACTAACTAACAATATCCCACGCACTTGTACCCGATGCAGAAAGATTGCTGGTGTTATTACGTAATACTTTATTGCCTACATTAACTGATGACTCAGGACGGCTCACTAAATACCCCTGAACTGAACTCACACCCATTTTTTTAACAAGCTCAAACTGCCCTATTTCTTCAACGCCTTCAGCTACAATTTTAAGGCCCAGCTTTTGCCCAAGCTCACTAATTGTATTTAATATATCGTTATATTTTTGGCTTTTATTGGCTTGAGCTATGAACGAGCGATCAATTTTAATAACATCAATTGGTAAATCCGCTAATGTACTCAACGAGCTAAAACCTGTACCAAAGTCATCAATTGCAATAGTGATGCCTTCTTCTCTTAATCTACTTAGCTCTTTGATTATTCTAGGACTGGCTTGAATAAATGTTGATTCGGTAATTTCTAGCATTAAAGACGTCGCCGGTAAGCCGGTTTTTTTTAGCTTCTTCATTATCCAATCATAAATATCACGGTGCTTTAACTGAATGCCCGAAACGTTAACTGATATTTTAACTTTGCGCATACCTGCATTATGCCATGCAGCCATTTGCCGACACGATTCAAGCATAATCCAATCGCCAAGCTCTAATATTAAATTCGACTCTTCTGCTATTGGAATAAATTCTGAAGGTGGGATCATACCTTCAACTGGGTGGTCCCAGCGTGTAAGCGCTTCAAAATAATCAATCATACAATCTTCAACATGTACAATTGGCTGAAAAGATAAGTAAAAATCTTTACACGCGAGCGCTAAACGCAATTCTTCGAGTAAATAATGATAACGGCGCATTTTGTTACCCATTTCTGGCGAGTAAACTTTAAATATTCCCTTACCATCACTCTTAGCTCTGTACATAGCAACATCAGCTAGTTGTAAAAGTGCTTGTGGGGTTGACGCGCTTTCTGGGTAAGCAGCAATACCAATACTGGCACTAATTTTTACTATTTTATTGCCAAGCACAAAGTCTTTTTCAAGCTCACTTAACACGTGCTTCGCAATGTCAACAACTCTGTCGCTATCATCAAGTAGTTCTATAAATATGGAGAATTCATCTCCACCTAATCTTGATAAGTTTTGCTCTAATTGATTAGCGCTATTAATATTACTTAACTTATGGTGACGTAAAACATTTGCAAGTCGACTGGCCACTTGAACTAATATTTCATCACCAAAACTGTGGCCAAACGAATCATTTACTTGTTTAAAGCCATCCAAGTCGATAAATAGAAGCGCACATTTGAGATCTTCCTGATTAGCATGATTTATTTGTCTGTCTATGTGTTCAATATATGCATGGCGGTCAATTAACAGCGTCAGTTTGTCTTGACAAATACTTGTTTGAGTTTGTTTTACATAATTAACTACGTGTGAATTTAAGCTATTTATAGATTGGCTTAAGCTGCTTACACCTAATGGGTTCTCTGCCGGTTTAACTTGTAAATTAAATGCAGTAAGTAAGCTGTTGGCTTGGCGATTGAGCTCCGCTATTTGATTTTTATAATGACGTTTTCTACGTTCTCTACGTAAATAGATACCTGAGCCAAATATCAATATACATAAAAATAAAAAGTTCATGGGTGATGAGAGCGTCATCATGATTAACTTATTAGAATCAGCGGCTACAAATTGGGTATCAGTGGTTTTAATAAGTAAAAAATCAGCTGTTGGCTGCTCAATTATATAATGGCCATTTAAAATGGGATTATACCAAGGAGCCATATCAAGGGAGGTATTCGTGATCTCGAAACTTCGTATATCAATATTAGTCTGAAATAGATTTATACGGTTGATCTGATTAGTTAACTCTATGTTTATGAAGAAACAAAATAGAACTATGATTAAGAAAATAAAACCGAGCGGCTTAAGTTTATTCATAAAAAAAATCCATCTATTTTGCTTCTCCTATCAAACCTATTACCAAAAGCGGATTATATCGCTTGCATTTAGTACTACGCAAGCATTGATATAATCCTAAGCCATTAGAATAACAAAAAATTGTAACGATAATGGATTAACTAACTATATCTACATATAGTATAGATGGGATTAATAAAAATAAACAAAAACGTTTCAATTGTTTAAAATTTAATACATGCGGTATATAAACTTTGTCGTTTTTTCTGCCGCATTAATCTATGCCTCACCACTACAGCTTTAAGTACTTATATTTACTCAACCTTAATCGCATTTGCTCCGCTGTCGTACATCATTTAAAAATTATTCTTGCGCATTATGCATTGCTACTCAAACTAGTAGGAATTATCGCTAATAAAATTATTATTAATATTTAAAGCTGCCATGCATAGCTAACTTTTGTAAATAAGGTACGTTGATCTCGCTCAATATTTTTAAGAGAATCGTCTTGGTAACCTCTATCTGAGTAACCCAAATAAAACAGTGTTTGCGCATTAATTTTATATGAGTAAACAAGCTGACTACCGTAGTCTTTGTTAATTTGGCTAACTTGATAAAAGTAGGCATTTTCGTCTCTATCAATATCTTCAAATTGTAAAATAAGCTTAAGAATTGAACGCATACTAAATTTATAATTAAGCCTAAAATCAACTAAGTTAGCTGTAAATACACGCTCCCCTTGTGGGTTATCTAATTGGCTGTAGTTATGTTTTACATCGAGCTGCCAATGGTCGTTAATGTCCCACACCATTTGGGTTTGGGTGTCAAACGCATCGCCTAATTGCTCATTTGCATAATCAATGCGGCTAGCGTATTCAACATATAATGATAACTTTAAATCTTTAGTGGGTTTAAAGCCCGTATAAATGTAACCAATATTTTGATTATAAAAATTGTCATTATAATTTTCATAACGGTGTACTAAACCAATTTCAAAAATAGATTGTTTTTGACCTTTAAAACTCAAAAAGCCTTCGTATTCTTCTTCAAGTAAGTCGCCATTTTGTGCCCACGTTTTATCCCAGTCAGCTTCGTATGACCACGAGGTAAGTAAATCAGACTCATCTCTGTACCATGTTTGTCCGCCACCAAAGCCTACTTTTTCATAATCGACTTTAGCTTGATAACCTAAATCAGTGCGGTAGTCCTGCCCAATATTTTCATAAGATGCAAATAATTTGTAATCACGTTTATCGCGGGTAAGTTCTAGAGCATAAGCTTCATCTGATTGAGTTTCAGATAAGTTATAGTTTTGAATTAAAAATTCAGAGTTACGAGTATCAGCAGATGACACTTGATACAAAAGAGTATCCGATTGATTAAACCAGTAGGTACCATCCACTGATAATACAGTGTTGTGATAGTCATCACTTTCTCTGTGCGTGCTTGAAATACCAATAGTACCTTGCTGACCTAAGTCATATTGATAACGCCCTGCGGCTGCATTCGTTTTTTCGTTTAAGCTTGCGAAGCCAGAGCCCTGATTCGTTGGCAGTAAAATATTACTATTGTCGTCATCAGCTAGCATTAGCGCATAACTATGATCACCCGTTTTACCCGTCAGCTTTGCACCTAAAGTAGGCTCTGCAATTGTACGTGTGTATAAAAGCTCAAATAAGCTACTTTTAAAGTAAGAAGCACCATCTAAAAAGAAAGGACGTTTTTCAGCGTAATAAATTGAGAAGGTTGTATTTACATCAAGCTCTAAAGAGTCAGTTTCTACTTGCGAAAAATCAGGATTAATTGTCGCGTTTAAAACAGCATCTTTTGTTAAACCCCAGCGTAAATCTAAGCCCACTTCAGTATCTATATCACCCTTATCCCAATCACCTGGCAACGCAGATTTATTATCGTTACGCAGTGTGGTTAATGTAGGTGTTAATTGGATATTTTTACTTGATTCAATGTCACTAAAGCCAACTAACTTATCAAACTGGCAAAGGCTGCATTTCACATTTCTATCAAACCCCATATTTGATAGCTGATATAGCACATCACGTTGATAGTTTCTCATTACAGAAAAACCCCACGTTAGCTCATTTTTATTTTCAGGAAAACGCAATGCTTTAAAAGGAATACGCATTTCAACAACATAACCTTTGTCGTTAATTTGTCCTGCGCTATCCCAAATAGCATTCCATGAGGTATCAGAGCTCCAGCCATCGGTGTCGGTCATTCGTATATCACCTTGCGCACCCAGCGGGTTCACATGGAATTCATAACCACTGCGTTCATCATTAAATGTATCAATAACAAGAATAACGACGTCGTCTTCCCATAGCGTATCCCGGTCACGAAGTGATGCACGAATTTGCGTAGGGTCTGGGTCTTGTGCAACATAGGCAACATATAAGTTAGTGCCATCTTCGTAAATAAAGGCATCAGTTTTTACAGGAGGAGTGCCTTTTTCGTTAGGCTCATCTTGGTAGAGTAAAGATATACGTGTTGCATTTTGCCAGTGCGCCTCATCCATAACACCATCAACGGTGATATTTGAATCAATACGGGACAAGGATACTTGCTGTTTTTTAGCCGCTACATCAAGGCTTGAAAGTAATAAAGCAAAACTTAAAAATAGGAAGGTAAACTTTTTTATTATAGTTATAAAGTACTGCATAAACATCCATTTAGACTGTAATTACTCATAAGGAGCAACTTAAGCTGAGGATTGTAATTTATCCAGGTACATTTGTTAATACTTTGAAATGAAAAATTAACTATTTAATGATAAAGGAGTAACTAATTGTTATGTATTATGTTTCGAGTAGTTTAAGCTTATCGTCTATGCCATTCCATACATCAGCGTCCTCTGGTGCAGGTTTAACCTCTGTAATGCGCGGCCAGACCAGTGCAAGTTCAGCATTTAATTCAGTAAACTCTTTTTGAGACTCTGGTAGCTCATCTTCTTGGTATATCGCATCAGCTGAACACTCAGGGACACATAAGCCACAATCAATACAATCAATCGGGCTAATTGCTAAAAAATTAGGGCCTTCAAAAAATGCATCTGCTGGGCACACTGATACGCAATCGGTGTACTTACATTTTATACAATTTTCGGTGACAACAAACGCCATACTATTTTAATACCTAAGATTTTGAACAACAGTTGTGGATCATACCCATCCACCCCAAAAATACAATAAATAAGTGCCATATCAGGCTATTTTAACGTAAAATGCGCGCCTAATGTTTGCACACTCGTTGTGTCCTGCATCCCCTTATTGTGAGCGGTAATAATACCCCGCTATGACACCTAAAAGAGATATAAATGATACGTTTAACCGAAATTAAGCTGCCACTTGATCATGACGAAGACGCAATTGGTCAAGCAATTGTAAATAAACTAAAAATCCTACCTGAACAATTGCACAGTTTTAATGTGTTTAAACGTGGTTATGATGCACGTAAAAAATCAGCTATTTTACTTATTTATACACTCGATATAGAAGTTGATAACGAAGCCGAGCTACTCGCAGCATTTGAAAAAGACCAACATGTAAAAGTAGCACCAGACACAAGTTATAAATTTGTAGCCCAAGCTAACAATAATATCAAAGAGCGCCCTGTCGTGATTGGTTTTGGTCCTTGTGGTTTATTTGCGGGCTTATTACTTGCTCAAATGGGCTTTAAACCCATTATATTAGAGCGCGGTAAAGAAGTACGTGAACGTACAAAAGACACGTTTGGCTTTTGGCGTAAACGCACACTTAATACAGAATCAAATGTACAATTTGGTGAAGGTGGCGCAGGTACTTTCTCAGACGGTAAGTTATACAGCCAAGTAAAAGATCCAAAGCATTATGGCCGAAAAGTCATTACTGAATTTGTAGAAGCAGGCGCACCCGATGAAATTTTATACGTAAGTAAGCCACACATTGGTACGTTTAAACTTGTCACCATGATTGAAAAAATGCGCGCTCGTATAATAGAGCTTGGCGGCGAAATTCGCTTTAGCACACGTGTTGACGATATTCATTTAGACGACGGGCAAGTAACAGGTTTAACGCTTTCAAATGGCGAGCAACTAAACACTCGACATGTTGTATTAGCCGTTGGCCATAGCGCACGTGACACGTTTGATATGATCCATAAAAAAGGGATTTATGTTGAAGCAAAGCCATTCTCAGTCGGTTTTAGAATCGAACATAAACAATCAATGATCGATGAATGTCGTTTTGGCACAAATGCAGGAAACCCAATTTTAGGCTCTGCCGATTATAAACTTGTTCATCATTGCGACAATGGCCGCACGGTTTACAGCTTTTGTATGTGCCCAGGTGGCACCGTAGTTGCTGCAACGTCTGAAGAAGGCCGTGTTGTTACCAATGGTATGAGTCAATATTCACGAAGTGAGCGCAACGCTAACAGCGCTATTGTGGTAGGTATATCACCAGAGCAAGATTTCCCTGGTAATCCACTTGCTGGAATAGACTTACAACGCAAACTTGAAGAGCAAGCGTATGAGCTTGGTGGTAGCAACTACGATGCACCAGCGCAGTTAATTGGAGATTTCTTAAAAGGTAAATCATCTGCAGACTTAGGTGAAGTACAACCCTCTTACACACCTGGTATTAAGTTAACTGACTTGAGTAAAGTGTTACCACAATTTGCAATTGATGCCCTTCGCGAAGCGATACCAGCGTTTAATAAACAAATTCGTGGCTTTTCAACTAACGACGGTTTATTAACCGGTGTTGAAACACGTACTTCGTCGCCTATTAGTATTAAGCGTGATAAAACATTCCAAAGTATTAACACCAAAGGGCTTTACCCTGCAGGTGAAGGCGCAGGTTACGCTGGCGGTATTTTATCAGCGGGTATTGATGGTATTAAAGCAGCTGAAGCAGTCGCACTGTCTATGCTAGAAAACGCTTAAACCTCTTTTTTAAGCTGTTTATCGAAAAGCCTCACTTTGTGAGGTTTTTTTGTGCTAAATATATAGAAAATAATAACACCTCAAGCACCTCAACAATGATCAAAACATTTACCTTTTCGTTGCTTAGTGTATTAGTAATTTTTAACGCTAAAGCACAAGAGCTAAAAACCATCGATGAAATCCACAGTGCATATAAAAATAATTCTATTAATGCACAGCAACTCACCCAAAATTATATAGACCGAATTAATAAACTTAACCCACAATACAATGCAGTTATTAGTATTGAGCCTACAGCTATTGCTCAAGCTAAAACGTTAGATGAACTTGCCGCCAAAGGCACTTGGGCAGGTCCATTACACGGAATACCTGTACTTCTTAAAGATAATATAGAAACGAAGGGCACACTTCCCACAACGGCTGGCTCTTTAGCACTTAAAAATAACGTTACTGATAATGATGCTTTTGTTGTTAAACAACTACGTAATGCGGGCGCTATAATTTTAGGCAAAGCTAATTTAAGTGAATGGGCAAATTTTCGTTCATCCTATTCATCGTCAGGCTGGAGTGCCGTAGGCGGACAAACACATAATGCGCACGATGTAACACGTAATCCATGTGGTTCTAGTGCAGGCTCTGCTGTGGCAGTCGCACTTAACTTTGCGCCCATAGCATTAGGGACTGAAACAGACGGTTCAATTACGTGCCCTGCCTCAGTAAATGGAGTTTATGCAATAAAACCGAGTATGGGCCAAGTATCACGCTCAGGTGTTGTGCCTCTTTCTAGTAGTCAAGACTCAGTAGGGCCGATGGCGCATTCACTTAAAGATGCATTGCTGGTTTTATCAGTTTTGCAAGGTGAGGACTCTCTCGATGCAACAACTACAGGGTTTAAATTAAATACAGGTAATCTAAAATCAAGATCGTCACTTATTATTGGTGCACTGCCTAGCGACAAATTTACAGTTGAAACGCAGCGCCTTTATGCCAAGCAGTTACAAGCATTAAAACAGGCTGGGCACACTGTTATTAATGTAGATATTACTGATAACTTAGATACGCTATTTGTTGATGAATACTATATTTTACTTTACGACTTTAAAGCCGAAATTAATCATTATCTTGCAATCACTCCCGGACAAGTAGCTGTTAAAAGCCTAAAAGCACTTATTAATTTTAATATTCAAAATAAAAATACAGAAATGCCCCACTTTGAGCAAGATATACTAGTTCAATCGCAGGCTATTGATTTAACTAACAAACAAAAATACCAAGAGACTAAAGAACGCTATCGCACTTTAGCAACGACAGCCATTGTTAATGTATATAAAAACAACAAGCTTGATATTGTTATAGCGCCTACAGTATCACCCGCCTGGAAAACAGACTTAGTTAATGGTGATAATTTTAATGGCAGTAGTAGTTCGTTATCTGCTATTGCAGGCACAACGCACATAACTCTGCCGGTAGGCAAAGTAAGTGGTTTACCAGTTGGTTTGTCCATAATAGCAAATAAAGAGGGCGAGCAAGCGGCTTATGTATACGCAAATATTATTGATGAGGTGTTATCATCAGGCACAAAAAAACCTGAGTAAACTCAGGTTTTTTTAAACTAAACGGCGTTAACTATGACTTTTTAAGTGACAGTTTTTCGCCTTTTAAGCTTTTACGAACGCTTGAAATACGTGAGCGATTTACTGCTCTCGCTTCACCGGTTGCTTGTCCTGATAACTTGTTAGAACGTGTACGGCGTAAATGCGCTGGTTTTTTACCAATTTTATCAATTAGTACTTCACGGTTACTTACTTCGTAACCTTCTAAATATACACGTTTGATTTTTTGACCTATTAACGTTTCAATTTCAAACAAAGTGTTTTCTTCTTCGCGGCTAACAAATGAGATTGCTTGACCTTGACGACCAGCACGACCTGTACGGCCAATACGGTGAACGTAATCTTCTGCAAGCCATGGTAAATCAATATTAATTACACGAGGTAAACCATCAATATCAATACCGCGAGCAGCCACTTCTGTAGCTACTAATACACGTACTTTGCCTTCTTTAAATTCACGTAAAGCACGACGACGGTTACCTTGAGATTTGTCACCGTGGCAAACGCCCGCCGGAATACCATCAAGGTTAAGCTCTTTAACAAGCTCGTCAGCCGTTTCTTTCATGTTTACAAATACAAGCACTTGTTGCCAGTTTTTCTTACCAATCAATTCAGAAAGTAGCTCTTGCTTACGACGCTCTTCAACAGGGTAAACAACATGCTCAACAGTACTTGCTGTACTGTTAGTTTGATCAACACGCACTATTTCAGCTTGTTTTAATACTTTAGATGCAAATTGTTTAATTGCTGCAGGGAAAGTAGCAGAGAAAAGTAAAATCTGGCGCTCTTCTGCACAGCTTTTAATCACGTTTTGCATGTCTTCAATAAAGCCCATATCAAGCATACGGTCGGCTTCATCAAGAACAAGGTGCTTAACACTTGCAAGGCTTAAGTTACCTAAGCGAATATGATCAAATAAACGACCTGGTGTGGCAACAACAATATCTACACCTTCTTTTAAAGCGTTTGCTTGGCCGGCGGTACTAACACCACCGAATAAACTAACGACTTTAAGTGATGTATGCTTTGCAAAATCTCTAAAATTATTTGCAATTTGTTCTGCAAGTTCACGCGTTGGAGCAAGTACTAACGCATGAGGTGCATTCGTTGTGCTGAGTTCAGACTCAACCAATTTTTGGATGATAGGTAAAGCAAACGCGGCAGTTTTGCCGGTACCAGTTTGTGCACTGGCTAAAACGTCTTTACCTTTACGAACAGCAGGGATTGCTGCGCGCTGAATGGGCGTAAGAGTGTGATAGTTAAGTTCGTCCAACGCCTGGATGATTTCAGGAGCGAAACTAAAAGATTTAAAATTCATGCTGTATAACCTACGGCCACATTATCAAGGGTCGCAAATTATACAGCAAAAACGAGTCAACAGTTAGCTTTAAACTGGATTAAAAGCTAAAAATTAGTTTGTTAAGTCATTAAAATATTGATTATCAACTCAAGAAAGCGTTAATACCTCATTTTGTTTTAATAACTGTGCTTTACCACCGACAACTTCACGTTCGTTAAGCTCATTTATTAATGGCAAACCTACTTTTTGTTGCTCATCACTAAGCGGTAAATACGGTAATCTAAATACTGGATTTACTGCACCTGTCATCATCATCGCAGTGTTAATAGCAATAGGGTTTGGCTCACAGAACAACCAGTTCATTAATGGTTGTAACGACGCATTTAGCTCGTTACTTGGCGTATCCATTAACTGACGAAATAACCCAGGTATTAAGTTAGAAGTAACCGAAATAACACCGTGCGCTTTATGTGTGTGGCGCGCATCGTGACTTTCGTCATCGTTACCCGACCAACATGCAATACCTTGCTGCTCATAGTGTGCAATGCGCTCATTGCCGCCACATTCTTTAATACCAATTAGGTTCGAGTGCTGTGCTAATGGTTCAATAATATCAGGTGTTAGGTCTTGACCTGTGCGACCGGCTACGTTGTAAATAAAGGCAGGTCCAATATCAAGTACGCGTTTAAAGTGCTCTTTAACACCCGCGATTGACGTACGTCCGTAATATGGGTTAATTTGCAGTGCTGCATCCATACCGCTGGCAAAGCCATATTTAGTTGCTTTAATCGCTTCACGGGTGTTGTTACTACCGGTATTACCAACAATAACCAGTTTGTCACCATACTTGTTTGCACTGTGCGCTATAAGCATTAAATGCTCTTCCCAGTTCATTAACTGGCCTTCACCTGTTGTGCCACCGACTACAATGCCATCAACGCCCGCTGCAATTTGTATTTCAACGAGTTCATCGTACTTTGCGAGATCAATTTCACCGTTTGCTAAATATGGCGTTTTAATAGCTGTAATAAGGCTTGCTTGTTTAATTTGGTCTAGGGTGCGCATAAAAATTCATTATTTATAAAACTTGCGCTATTTGTAACATACTTGCCGGTATTTTTGGAGGTATAAGCGCACATTTAATTATAAAATCGCTTGTGTTATTGAGTTTGGTAATACAAAATGAATAACTGTATATATGAACAGTATTTTATTTTTAACGATACCAGAGGCTTTATGCGTTTATCTGACTACTTAGCAACTCATTTTTATAACACCGATGAACTGTGCCAAGCATTAAACATAGATGCAGATACACTTTTAGCTTGGCAAGAGCGAAGTGTGTTCCCCAAACCAAGTTACTGTATTAAAAGTCAACTTAGCTGCAGCTCATATTCGGGTTTGTATGAATGCGAAGAATATGACGACTATTATCCGCGCGGCTGTGTTAATTGGGGGCAAGGTCTTTTAAAACAAAAAATAGAATCATCAAGCCATGCTTTTAATTATTTTGCGCAGCAATATACTGCAAGCCTAACTAAACTCGCTCAGCAAGGATTTACGTTTAGCGAAGAGCTATTTGGCTGTGAAATAGACGAGCACTTACAGCAAGTTTGGCAACAGTTTTTATGCAGTAAATATGGCGTACTTACTCAAAATGGATTAATAGACGAAATAGTCTCGGTAGACATTGGCAGGCTATTAGTTGACGACATTACAGAACTGCGCAGTAAAGCGAGTTTAAACCAAGAAGAAAGAGCGCTATTACACCCCGCCATAAAGCTTTTAAACAAAGCGCTAGGGCATGGCGCCGATCATGAAAAACAACACACATTACGCACCCGCTATATAGATGCGCTTATTTTAAAATATGATTTATCTATTAAGTAACGCTAAATTTACTTTGATAAAAACGTAGTGCTAACAGACCCTAAGTCTTCGTAACTAACCGTGGTTAACTGATCTGTATTAAGCTCAACAACACCACAATAAGAACCTGTTATAAACACTTGCCCAGTTTTTAAATTAATTCCCTTTGCTGATAAGTAATTAACCGCCCAATAAAGTGGAAGCTGCGCAAGTTCTGCAGGATGCACACCTGCCAAGTTTAACTCCAGCTCAGTTTGCTTAACGTTAATATTTACAGTATTTGCGTTATACGCTTTGGCTTTATCTATTTGTGGGCCTAAATACACGCCTTGATTAGATAGGCCATCAGCCAGCTTTTCAATGTGAGTGCTTGGAGTGCCTTCATCAAACCTTTTTTGAATAAGCTCAAGTGCTAAATGGGCGCTGGCAAATGCAGTATCTACGTCTTCATTTGTATAGGTTTTATTACTTGGTAAATCGCTTTGTAAAATAAATGCAATTTCTGGTTCTATCAGCGCTTTGTTATTTGTTGTATACAGTGGGCAATTTTCAGCTTGTTTTATAGGTGCATGTAAAAGAGGCGCTAATATAATTGAGCCATCATCTAAAGGCAGCATACACTTCCAGCCATATACAGTTTGATCATTTAAATAAATCATCAACTTTTGTACTTCAATCGCATCGTCAGTCGAGTCTAGTACTAACTCTTTAGGAAAGTTTGAACGCGCTGGGTTTTCTTCTCTTTGTGCTAATAAGTGAGTAGCAATTAGTTTTAGCTGTATTGAGTTGTTCACATAAATCTCTTTAAAATACGTTACTGGTTAAGCAGTAAATAGGAAGGGTTACATTATTCATATATTAGTTTAGGCATTGGAACATCATGTTAAATGCCTATAATTAAAATTGTATTTAAAACAAAACGTGGTAATTATTTAAGTATCAATAGATTTGAGCGAGCGTAAAAACAGCCCTAAACCGCCAAACGCTAAAATTATAATAACAATCAAATCAAACGACGTCATAGTTCGCATACTAAATCGAACACTCGATATAACACCAAATATGAGTGCGGTTAACGAGCCAAGAGATAGCACCCAGCCTAAAATGTTTTTAGAATTATAAAAAATCAGACTCACACCAAAAATAAACGGGATCATAACCATGCCGCCTGTAACGCCAAAGCCACCTAAAGCATTAACACTATAAATGCGAGAACTTAGTCCAAAATTAGAGGTCACCGAAATTGCGTTTAGCAGCATATAAAAGCCGCCGCACATCATAATTAAACCAATAAAAAAATGCCCAATACCACCAGAGCTTCCACCCGCACCTTTCATTATTAATTATTCCTTTTATGTTTTTGACTTAATTGTTTTAGATGGTAATTGCTCGAGTATTAACATTGACCGCAATCTACATAATCAATGAGTGCACAAGCGAAAATACTTATCGCGTAATTACATGCCAAATAACATAAAACCAAGATAAAAAACCGTGCATAATTGCCCATAACACAGACTCATTAGCACTCCATGAAATAGCAATTGCTAGGGCCGTACCAAAAGAGACTCCATATTTTACTATCTCATTTCTTGAGTTTCTCATTAGTTATATTCCTAATTTTTAACTTATACCAATCTGCTTATATATGGGGTCTATTTAACGTTAAGAAAATTACGCTAGAACTAGGCAAAAATTTTTATATCTAGTTGTTCTAAATAAAAAATTTTTAACGACGTTATAGTGCAATTTAATTCGTTAAATTGATCAAAGATTTATGCAGGTTGGTATTATTAGCTACTTGATTTGCTTACTAAAACTGACAGCTCTTTACCATCAACATTAATACTTGCTTCTTTGCCTAGTTCAACAACTAAAGAGGGAGCCATATGTTTTCCACCTAGTTTTAGGTCAGTTGCTAAACTAACAGTAGAATCATCAATTGGCGTTACTGTAAGAGCAAAACTATACGAATTATCAACTGAAACTGACGCCTCTTCATTTGAATTGACTACTAAAGTAGGTGAACCAATTAAGTTTTTATTATCATAAAATTTAGCATTCACTACAAAACTATCATTAGCTTGTGCAAATGAGGCAAAGCCTAACAACGCTATTATTGCGATTAATTTTTTCATTATTATCTCTATATAAATTATACAGTTTAAAGCTGTTAAGGCTTTATTGGCTGTGATTTTTTAGCTAGCAATTTACCAGCTAATGATTAAAAACTTATGTTTTAGCTCTGATGACATAACCAACGCCCAGCGAACTAATATAGAACAACACTCCAAATACACTAATATCAATGAGTAGCTTTAGAATGTCAAAAGTATCTGTAAACACAAGATACTCAAAAGCAAATAAGTGAAATATGACTTTTGATCCGAAATACGCAGTTAATAAAGGGATTACAAAAATAAGAATAGATTGATTAGATTTATTAATTTCCATACCCATGTCTCCGTTATAAGTTTATTTAACTCAGCTCTAAAAATATAACACACTAAAAATATATAAATAGTTTGCTATTTTGAGTCTCACATTGAGTACCACTCGAACTATTTACGGCTGACTAAAATGCCATATTATATTTCTATAATTTACACCAGAGAACTTTAATGTAAACAACAAATTAAATAGGCTATTTATTAGAGTGGGTTGTGATACCAAAACGACTTTAATAAAGTTATAAACCTCTTTTGATTTCGACGCACTGTGCATTAACAAAAAAGAGTCCTAATAAGTTTCATTGATATTGGCGAAGTTGAGTATTTAGGCAGGTTGGAGTGTAAGAATAAAAGGTGATGTAAGATAACAGCACCTATTTGAGTATTTACTTTATGAGATGAAATTTAGCTAAGTATTTTAATACGTACCATAAAAGGCACTATAAAAGAATCTAACCAATTGATTTATATACATCAATACTACTATTGGTTAAAAGCCCAGTAACTTGCGTACCAAATGCTTTAAAGTGTGGCTCGTTTTTATGCGCTTCAAAGTGCTCGTCAGACGCCCACTGTTCGCTAACAACGTAATCGGTATGTTCATTATCACTTTTTACCGATAGTTCATAACGTAAGCACCCTACTTCTTGGCGCGATGACTTTTGTAAGTTTTCAAGTGCTGTAAGCATTACATCTGCATCAATATTTTTGCACGACAGTGCCGCTATAACCGTTAACATGTGTATTCCTTTTTAAAAGTTAAGGTGTAGATAATCTACACCTTAAAATATTTAGTTTAACTTTGCGTTTGAGGTAAGTTTACTGATCCCACTGCGGCGCAAAGTCCGGTGTTGCTTGGCGGTCGCCGCAATCAAGACCATCAATGCGGGCTATGTCTTCATCATCTAACTTAACGTGGTCGTTAAAGTTATCTTCTAAGTTTTTGCGCTTAGTTGATGATGGAATTGTCGTCATGCCGCTTGCGTTAACCCATGCTAAAACAACTTGTGCTGGACTTGCATCGTGCTTTTTAGCAATGTCGATAATGGTTTGATCTTTAAGTACTTTGCCTACTACAAATGGCATGTACGCTGTCACGTGTATATCGTGCTGAGCACAAAATGCACGCAATTTAGTATTAGTTAAATATGGGTGAACCTCAACCTGATTGGTAAATATTTCACGCGAGTCAAGTGTTTGCATTGCTTCATTTAAGTTTGCAATGGTGAAGTTTGATACACCAATGTGCTTAGTTAAACCAAGCTGCTTCGCTTTTAGTAATTCAGTGAGGTATTCACTCATTGGCTCGTCGTTAGCAGGCGATGGCCAATGAATTAGCAGTAAGTCGACCGAATCAACTTGTAGCTTTTCAAGTGACTTTTTAACGCTTGGGATAAAGTCGCTTTTATTTAATTTGTTATTCCACACTTTGGTGGTTAAGAATATTTCACTGCGCGGAATATTACTATCTTTTATGGCTTGACCTACTTGCTCTTCGTTGCCATAAATTTGTGCGGTATCAATATGGCGAAACCCAACTTCGAGTGCCATTTTTACTGAGTTATAGGCAGTGTCGCCCTCTAAGCGGAATGTTCCCATACCTAGTTCTGGCATTTCTATTACACGTTTTGTCATGGTTTATCCTTATAAAATAATCGGTTTTGAAATACAAACTTTTAAAAGTTTTACGAAATACACCTTTTACTTCTTATTACGACTGTCACTTAAAAATCTATGACCTCATAACAGGTATGAGGTCATTAATTTTAGTTTCAAGGTTAGGGTCTGTTAATCTTTAGAGATTACATTTGCAGCAGTGTATTTGGTATTTAGGCAAGGCAGAGCCTATGCAGTGTGGTTGTTCCACATTAATAGGCGATAACGCAGCATAAATGCCAAATACGCGCTGCCTGTAGGTTCTTCCTAGGGTGGATTTACTCTTTGTCCCTCGATTTTTACTTAGCCCACTAGGTTACAAACCTCGCTCCGTGATTAAATCCTCCCTAGATTGAACAAATTTAATCCTAAAAGGTCAACAGACCCTGCTAAGGCTTTATGCTTGCTGAATTTCACGTTTATCAAGCATACCGCTGTAGCGTGTAACACCAAGTGCTAAAACAGAGATAACGGCGCCTATCCATGCTGTATCTTGCAGGGTCATGTTCTCTACTACGCTACCGCCAATAATTGAGCCAAGTGCAATACCAATATTAAATGCGGCTATGTTTAAACCTGATGCAACATCTACCGCATTGGGCGTGTGCTTTTGCGCTTGCTTTACTACATAAAGTTGCAAGCCTGGTACATTACCAAAAGCAAATGCGCCCCATACTAAAATAGTAAGTACAGCGGCAATTTTTGATTCCATCGTAAAGGTAAATATCAGTAAAATAATACTCAAAGCGCTGAATATAATGCTCAGTGCACTAATTGGGCCGCGTTTGTCGGCCAACTTTCCACCCCAAATATTACCTACCGCTACCGATACACCGTAAACAAGCATTATTAAGGCAATAGCCGAAGGCGCAAAACCTGTTTGTTGCTCTAAAATAGGTGCTAAATAAGTAAACGCTGTAAACGTGCCGCCATAGCCCAATATCGTCGTTAAATATACGAGTAATAAACGCGGTTTTACGATTACTTGTAGTTGCTCTTTAAACGTCGCTGGTATTGATTGTTTTAAGTTTTTTGGTACTAAAATAAAGCTGCCGATTAATGCAATTAAACCTAATACCGACACAACTAAAAACGTTGCACGCCAACCAAAGTGTTGTCCAATCCATGTACCTAGTGGCACACCAGTTACTAGTGCTACAGTAAGCCCGGTAAACATAATGGCTATTGCACTGGCTTCTTTGTCTTTGCTTACTAGACTTGTGGCAATCATCGATCCGATTGAAAAAAACACACCATGGGCAAGCCCCGTTAAAATGCGCGCAAGTATTAATGTTTCGTAACTTGGCGCTTGCCATGCAAGTAAGTTACCTAAAACAAATAAGCCCATTAAGCTTATTAGTACCACTTTACGATTCCAACGACCCGTTAAAGCTGTTAGCACCGGCGCACCAATGGCAACGCCAACCGCATATAAACTTACAAGCAAACCTGCTGAAGGTAGGCTTACGCCTAAGTCGTTTGCAATGGTGGGTACTAATCCCACTATTACAAACTCAGTTGTTCCGATTGCAAATGCGCTTAAGGTAAGCGCCCACAAAGCCAATGGCATAGTTATATCCTCATTAATATTTGAAGAATGTAGTTTGGCTAAAATATCGTTTGCAAAAAATAGCATTAGTGACAAAATACTTTTGTTAATAATGCAAAGATGGTGTTGGTATACTTATGGCTGTTCATTCAAAAACTGAAGATTTAGAAACGTTTATAACGGTAGTAGATTGCGGAAGCTTTTCGGGGGCGGCTAATTTGCTCGATCAACAGGTGGCTAAAGTGTCGCGAGCTGTATCACGCCTTGAAAATACACTGCAATGTACTTTGCTAAACAGAACAACACGCCGGTTAGAGCTTACCGAAGAAGGCCATACTTTTATAAAATTTGCACGCGAAGGGTTAAATACGCTTTATACCGGTGAAGAAGCCATAAAGCTTTTAAAACAAGCGCCAAGTGGCAAGCTGCGAATAGATGCTGCAAGCCCTTTTGTATTGCACCAACTTACACCTTTAATTGGCGAATTTGCCAAGCAATACCCCCACATAACGCTTGATATAACCTCACACGACAGCATTATTGATTTACTTGAACATAAAACCGATTTAGCCATACGCATTGGTGATTTAAAAGACTCAAATTTACATGCTCGTAAACTTGGCAGCAGCCAGTTACGTATTGTAGCCAGCCCAGAATATATAAAAAACAACGCAACAATTACGCAAATAGATGACTTACAAAATCACAAGATAATTGGTTTTAGTGACTCCCCTAAATTAAACACTTGGCCGTTAGTAAAGCCCGCTTTATTTACGTTTTCGCTTAGCGCAAGCAGCGGCGAAACAGTGCGGCAACTATGTATTGCAAACCAAGGCGTTGCGCTACTTTCTCACTTTATGATTGGCAATGATCTAAAAACAGGTAAATTAGTTGAAGTGTTACCCAGTGCAGTTAGCTCACCTAATAACCGAGAAATTATACAAGCCGTGTATTATAAAAATAGTGCGGTATCGTCTCGCATTACAGCGTTTTTAGATTTTATAAAGCCCAGGCTTAGTTTATAAATTTTGGGCATTGATGTGTTTATCAAATATTTCACATTATTTTTTGACGCTTTTTAATAATCAAAAAGTATACATAATAAAAGTCGCAATTAAAGGTATTAATCAAAATGGATTCTTTAACGCAGGTAGCATTAGGTAGTGCTGTAGGTTATGCGGTATTAGGCAATAAAATAGGTCGAAAAGCCGTTTTATGGGGAGCAATTTTAGGCACACTCCCTGATTTAGATGTATTTTTGCCTTATGGTGGCTCTGTAGAAGCATTTACTTATCACCGTAGCTTTAGTCATTCGTTATTAATACATTTATTAATTAGTCCGCTCATTGTATGGCTAATATTAAAAATACACGCGGGAATGCAAATTTATAAAGTGCGCTGGTTTTGGCTAGTATTTTTAAGTTTATCTACACATGCCATATTAGACAGCCTAACGGTATACGGTACACAATTACTTTGGCCTTTTACTGAGTACCCCTTTGCGGTTTCTAGTGTGTTTATTATTGACCCCGCTTACACGCTTCTTTTATTAATTGGCGTAATATGTACGCTAATACCCAAAATACAAGCAGCAACGGCTTATTGTATAAATGCAGCGGCCTTAGTTTTAAGTAGTCTATATTTATTTTGTGCTTTAATTTTAAAAGTAAGTATTGATGACAAGGTAAAAACAGCACTCAACAACAGGCAAATACCAGTAAATGCGTATATTAGTACGCCTGCCCCGCTAACCACTTTGCTGTGGCGTATTGTTGTGATGTCTGACGGACAATACTACGAAGGTTATGCATCAGTATTTGACGTGCCCAACGATGTTACATTAACGCCTTATCAAACAACGCCTTCATTGTTAAATAATATTAGCGATGAATGGGCTATAAAGCGCTTGCAGTGGTTTACTAAAGGGTTTTATTCGGTGCGCCAACAGCAAAGCAATATTGTGCTTTCTGATTTACGTATGGGCATGGAGTGCAACTATGTGTTTAATTTTGTAGTGGGTCAAAAAAATGATTCAGAAGTGAGCATTGGTAACTTTGAAAAAATAAGTCAAAGACCAAACTTAAACAATCTTCATAAAATATGGGACAGGATTTGGCAACCAAATGTGTCTTTAGCATCACCCTCTGCAAAAAATGACTGCAATAGCGAATAACGTCATATTATAAGATTCGTACTAGCATGAGGAAGTTAAGTGAAGTTCAAGCAGCAATTAAACTAAATAGCTCACTAAAATGATTGCTGCTTTTTTTGCTGATACATTGCAACATCAGCATCTTGAATCATATCCTCAACCGATTTACCTGTATCGTATTTAAAGTGTGTTACCCCTACACTGTAATCAATTTTGTATGGCTTATTTAAGGTATTATTGGTATGCGCAATTGCATCCGCAAACCTTTGTAAAACAAACTCAGCTTTTGTTTCATCTAAATCACTTAGCATTACTACAAACTCATCTCCGCCAAGTCTGCCTATTACTTCACAATCACAAAATGAACTAAGCATAATTTGCGCAAATTTATTCAATACAAAATCGCCTTCGTGGTGTCCATAAACATCATTAATTTGTTTAAACTTATTAAGATCAAACAATATAAACGACATTGATACTTTGTTTCGCCTACATACATTTAGCGTATGCTCAGCAAGGTTCAAAAAGCCACGTCGGTTAGAGATTCTTGTTAACTCGTCAATTGTAGCTAGTTGAATTGATTGAATCTCTTGCTCAACCAGCGTGCCTAAATCTCTTAGTAATTGTTTTTCTTCATCATTAAGGTGTCTAGGTTTATTATCGGCAAGGCATAAAGTGCCTATAATAACCCCTTGCCTTAATTTTAAAGGAAAGCCGGCATAAAAGCGTACTTTAGGATCGCCTGCAACAAAAGGGTTATCATAAAACCTTTTATCTTGGGCTGTATCTGGGATTATTAAGAGCTCGTCTTGATTTATGGTATGGCCACAAAATGAGGTTTCGCGAGGAAGCTCAGGCGCATCAAGCCCCTGCCTAGATTTAAACCATTGGCGGTCTTCGTCAATTAAAGTAACCAATGAAATAGAAACATTAAACATACGCTTGGCAATACGAGTAACACGATCAAAGCGCTCTTCATGCGACGTATCTAGAATTTTTAATGTTTTTAACGCATGTAATCGCTCTGCTTCGTTACTTGGGATCTCAGGTTTAATCATTAAAGCTCAATTAATTTTAAGTGTTTTATGAATTACGAAATGGGAGCGAATATTTTCGAGTATATAACCCATAAACTTATTTAAATTATAAACAGTCTGTCTATTAAAACTAGAACATTACCTTAAAATAGCAATAAATACTTATGAATATCAGTAAGTCTTACCTAAATAAAGATAAGATTAAATCCGCAAAAAATTATGATGAAAACAGGTGGGAGTAGTGGTTGATACAACATTACTACTTTCTAGTTAAAAAGTAGTAATGGCTATTTAGTTTTATTTAAATAACCACTGGATTTGGCATACTTACAAAAATAAACACTTTAATTTTGGTGCTCATATTGTCCACGGTAAACTTCAAATACTTTTAAAACAGTATGTTGCTCTTTAGTTAGGTTATCAAACCAAGTATCAAACAGCTCATCATCTTCTTGCTCACTAAGTGCCATATACCTTGCTAGTAACTCTACAATATCATTGTGGTTGCAGGTTAACGGATTTACTTGTTGCGCCAAGGTACTGTGGTCGCGCTCTCTTAGGGTTTCCATCACCCCTTGGTCAATTTGTTCTTGTTGTTGTGTTGCGTCACTCATACATAACCTCTGTAATAACTTTATAACCGTATTTGTTAACGTTTTAACTCTTAAATATAGTTATAACAGCCTAAACGCCAATAGCCAGCATTTTTAATTCAAGTGCTTATTTTTTGATTTGTTTGCACAAATAGCCAACAATTACGGCCTTTTTGGGGAACATTTAAATCATTTGCAATGAGAGAATAAATACGTTAAATTAAAATGATACATTATCACATATCATTTATTGAGACGTATTATGAAACCAAATATTCATCCTGATTATCACGTGGTTGCTTTTCACGATACCGCTGCCGATTCTTACTTTATTATTGGCTCAACCATTAAAACAAGCCGCACAGTAGAAATAGACGGTAATACATATCCGTATGTACCTATTGACGTATCAAGTGACTCACATCCATTTTATACAGGCAAGCAAAAAACTGTTGCTACAGATGGCCGTGTTGCACAGTTTAACCGCCGTTTTAAAAGTTTATCGACTGTTAAAAAGGAAAATGTATGAAAGTATTAAGTTCTCTAAAAAGTGCGAAGCAACGTCCGGGGTGTCAAATTGTAAAACGCAAAGGTCGTGTATTTGTAATTTGTAAAAACAACCCACGCTTTAAAGCAGTACAAGGAATGAAAAAGAAATAAGTTAAGCTGTGGAGCACTATACATAATTAGGTAGCTTGTTAAAGCTACCTAATTTAGGGAGGATTATTTTACCACTACTGAAAACTCTGGCACTGCCTGAATTACTTTTTTGACTGTACAGGTATTAACGGCTGCAATAAGCGCCTTTTTATATTTATCAGGAAAACCGTCTGGTAGGTTAATCTCAATTGAAAATAACTTTTTACCGTTATCATCTACATTTTCATTATTTTGAGTAAGCGTCATACCTTGCGTTGAAATATCACGCTGCTCACAAAATTTACGTGCATAAAAACCTGCACATAAAACCATACTTACTAAAAAGTAATCAAACGGTTCAGGATGCTCTGCGTTGCCACCAGCATTTACACTTTGATCGCTGATTACTTCTAGGTCGCCAAATTTAGCGCTTTGCTTTTGGCCTTCTAACATTGAAACTGAAATTTCCATTGTGTTTCCTTATATTTATTGCTGCAGATACTTTTAACGCAATTAGCTTAAAAGTAGCGACTAAAGATACATATAGTTTAGGTTTATGAACCGAACAGTAATTCAAAGAACCCTGGAGGCTCATGTAGCTCATGATATTTTTTACGTAAATTATCTATATTTTTTAACGGTTCTTTTGCTGCACTTAGACCCTGCTCATTCGCTGCTTTTTTTGCAAGCTCAGCTTGGGCAATTACTTTATCAAGGCCCTGCAATGACTGCTCAGGCTTTTTGTAAAACTTACCTGTTTTACTTACTTTTACTAGCTTTATAAATTCATCAATCGCAGTATTAAATTCACTAAGTTGAGTTGCCTGTACTGCTTGTTTATACGCAAGGCCCGTATTTTTCATATTTATTTCAAGATCGACAGGTTCCTCGGCTAAAACCAATGAGCTAAATAATAACGCAATATTTAATAAGAAATATTTCATGAACAACCTTATGAGTGAAAGACGCCGAATTGTATCAATTAAAGTAAAAAAAGTAACTCTACTACTCTAAACTTTGGAAGCTATCTGTAAAGCCCCTTTACAGTTTGTATTAGCGGTGGAAGACAGAACTTAATCTTGAATTTATGAAAATAAATTATCAAGCTAACCCTATACGATACAAACCTCAAAAGTAACAAAATAATCCCTAAAAACACAACTATAAAACCATGAAAATAAACATATAAATATTTATACTTTTAAAAATCAATAAGTAAAAAACAATAAAAAAGACAAACAAGATACAAAATATAAACACATTGCCAATAGGGCAAACAAGAAGTTAACAGAAACATTTTAAACCATTGTTTTAACTACATTTTAACAACCCGCTTGTCTTCTTTATTTGTAGGTTCAGCGATAATCCATTGCCTAAAAAACTGCAAGTGTTAAATCTGGGTGCGCAATGTAAATTTTGTATACAAATAATTACTAACATGAATTTTATATTGCACTTAAGTTTAAAAAACAACTAATTCATCTAGGGGATAATATGAAATCTTATAACCAGCTCTCAAGCGGCATAAAAACAGCTCTCTGTTTAAGTGCAATTGGTTTGGCGCATACTTCTATTGCAGCAGATGCTGAGGATACAAAAATAGAACGAGTTGAAGTAACAGGTTCAAAAATCAGCCGAGTTGGTGCAATTGCACCTGCACCTGTAACTGTAATTACTGGTGAACAACTTCTTAATACTGGTGCAGTGAATATCGGTGAAGCGTTAAATAAACTACCAGCACTAGGTAACACATATTCTTTAGCAAACTCAGGCCGCTTTATTGGTACTGCAGGTCTTAATATTCTTGATTTACGTAACATGGGTACTGACCGTACGCTTGTACTTGTAAATGGTAAACGCCATGTTTCGAGCTCAGCTGGCTCACAATCTGTTGACACTAATACTATACCAAGCGTATGGGTTGAGCGTGTAGAAATTGTAACAGGCGGTGCATCTGCTGTTTACGGTGCTGATGCTGTAACAGGTGTTGTTAACTTTATTTTAAAAGATAATATTGAAGGTTTAGACTTTACTGTAACTAAAGGCGTTTCAGATTTAAGTGATTACAACAATGAAAAGGCAACCTTTTCATATGGTAAGAACTTTGATGATGGCCGTGGTAATGCTGCATTTGCAGTTGAATACTCAGCTCAAGACTCTTTAAATGCGTTAGATCACCCTTGGACTGATGGTTCATACTCAAGTCTACGTAACCAAGCCCAAAACGATTCTAATAAAGACGACCCTAATTTTCCTGATAAGATTTATACGCCAAATGCTGGTTACTACGCAATTAATAACGCAGGCGTATTTAGCCTAGGTAATGGTTATGTAAATACATTTAATGCAGATGGCTCTCATCGTGACATTTATACTGGTGACAACGTTGACGGTCTTCTATGTGCAGATTGTGATTCGTTTAACCTAGCCCAGTTTGACGAGATACAACCAAAATTCGAACGTTACAATGTTAACTTTAAAGTTAACTATGATGTAACAGACGATTTAAATGCTTATTTTGAAGCCAAATACGTAAACAGTGAAGGTGAAAGCATTGGCCAACCCGCATTTTTCTTTGGCGATCCACGTAATACCATACAAATTGATAACGCATATTTAGACCCAAGTGTTAAGAAGCTTATGGAAGAAGCTAACGATGGTGAAGGCGTAGAATCAATAAATGTACTTCGTATGATGACTGATTTAGGTCGTCGCATTGAAAACAATACACGTGAAACAACACGATTTGTAGCTGGCCTTAAAGGTACGGTCTTTAGTGATTGGGATTTAGATGCATCTATTGTACGTGGTAAAACAGAATTAGAACGCGTCAATGGCGCGAATATGATTCTTGAAAATTACTCTAACGCACTTGATGCGGTAGATGATGGCAATGGTAATATTGTATGTAGAAGTGAAGCAGCACAAGCTGAAGGCTGTGTTCCTGTAAATATTATGGGCTTTGGTGCGCCAAGTGATGAAGCAATTGACTATATTAATACTGTTTCTACAGGTACATCTGAAATCACTCAAACTGTAGTATCTGCTTCTTTGGCCAATGGTGGATTATTTGAATTACCTGCAGGTTATGTAGGTATGGCTTTTGGTGTTGAATACCGTAAAGAAGAAAGTGAAACAAAAGAGCCAAATAATGCTGAAGGCACATTCTTTAATGCACTTGGTGAAGACAAAGGCGACTTTGATGTAAGTGAAATTTTTACAGAAGTATCAATTCCACTACTTTCTGATATGCCATTTGTTCAAGACTTAGTGCTGGATGCAGCTGTACGCTACGCTGATTACAGCACAATTGGCGATGCAACTAGCTGGAAATTAGGGCTTGATTGGACTCTAAACGATGAGCTTCGTTTTCGTTTAACACAATCAGAAGCGCTAAGAGCGCCAAATATTGGTGAAATTTTTGGTGCACCGAGCCAAACTTTCTACAGTGTCGACGATCCTTGTCAAGCTGATAACTTAAATGATTTACAAAACAGTAGTACACGCCGTGCCAACTGTGCTGCATTAGGTGTGCCAGAAGGTTTTGATTCTGACTATGATTCACAAACACTTGAAGGTTTACAAAGCGGTAACCGAGATGTGAAGGGTGAAGAATCTACAAGTACTACTATTGGTCTAGTTTACCAACCAGAGTTTATTGAAAACGCAACACTTACTATAGATTACTGGAAAATTGAGCTTGAAGATGCAATCTCGACTATCAGTGCGCAAGATATCCTAGATCGTTGTGTTGATAGCGGCTCAGGTATTTCAAATCAATATTGTAGTCTTATTACACGTGATGCAAACAGTGAGATTTCGTTAATTCAAAACTCAGTGCTTAATGTGTCAGGTCAAGAAGCATCTGGTGTTGACTTTGAATTAGGTTACGACTTTGATGCGCTTGAAGGTAGCTTTAAAACACGCTTTATTGGTACATATTTGATTGAGCGTAAAGAGTTCCCATTCCAAGATGAGCCTAGCGACTACATTGAATATGCGGGCGTTACAGGTGAAGCGCAATGGCAAGCTAACTTAAATATAGAATACAGCTACGAAAACTTATACACATCTTTGAGCACTCGTTATATCGAAGAAGTAAGCTTATACACAGATCAAGATTTAAGCGATAACCCCAATCCAAATAGTTTAACTACTTTTGGTACATACATAATTACTGACATGACAGTCGGTTATAACTTTGATAACGGTGTTGGCTTAAAAGTGGGTGTAGATAACCTATTCAATCGTGAGTTACCTTATGGTACACGTGGTGATGGTAGCGGAAGTGCTAGCTACGATAATATAGGGCGTTTTGGTTACATTACTTTTTCATATAAAATGTAAGTTTTATTGTTAATAAAAGGCCCATAAACTGGGCCTTTTTTACTTTTCAAAGATGAAATTTACTCATTTTATATTTATTAGCAACAAAAATAGCGTATTTTAAATTACTTCACGACAACATGAAATTACATAAATAAAACATTAAAGACTAATAAACCTTCTATTAAAATTTATTAATTAACTAACCTTCTCCTAAAAAATTAATATGAAAGCCATAAAAAAGTTCATTATTAACACTCAAATGAAAACAAAAAACACTACATGATAATGAAAAGTGCATAGACAATAAAAAACCTTATTTTTAGTTACAAACTCATATCAAATAATTAAAATTATAAATGTAAAAAACGCAACAAACTGAACTTTATAAAAATTGATACAGAAATAACTCATTTGAATCCATCAAGTTACCTCTCTTCTATTACTGGTTTCCCCGTGCAATAATCGCCGCCCTCATAACAAAAGTTATAGGTTTTTATCTAATACAGACTGTATTAAGTAAAAATAAATATTGTATTAAATTACTATAAAATGTCCTTTGGGAAACACATGAAACGTCATAATTTACTTTCTACTAGCATTAAATGTGCATTAATTACTGCTGCTGCAACAGCAAGTAATTCTGTGCTTGCACAAGATGAGCAAGCAACAAAAATTGAACGCGTTGAAGTAACGGGTTCACGTATTTTACGTGAAGGTGCTATTGCACCTGCACCAGTAACAGTTATAAGTGGCGAGCAGCTAATTAATACAGGCGCTGTAAACATTGGTGAAGCGCTAAACAATTTGCCAGCACTTGGCAATACATATTCTATGGCTAACTCAGGCCGTTTTATTGGTACTGCTGGTTTAAATATTCTTGATTTACGTAACATGGGTACAGACCGTACCTTAGTACTTGTAAATGGTAAGCGTCATGTATCAAGCTCTGCAGGTTCTCAAGCTGTGGATACCAATACTATTCCAAGTGTATGGGTCGAGCGTGTAGAAATTATCACTGGTGGTGCATCCGCTGTATATGGAGCTGACGCGGTAACAGGTGTTGTAAACTTTATATTAAAAGACAACATTGAAGGTATGGATTTTAGTGTTACCCGAGGTTTTGCCGATTTAAACAGCTACAACAACGAAAAAGCGACGTTCTCGTACGGCTCTAATTTTGATAACGGCCGTGGTAATGCAGCTTTTGCTATTGAGTACTCTGGCCAAGATTCATTAAATGCACTTGACCACCCTTGGACTAGCACATCTTTTAGCAGCTTACCTAACCAAGCCCAAACGGATGAAAACAAAAATAGTGCTGACTTTCCTGATGATATTTTAACACCTAATGCGGGTTATTACGCCATCAATGATTCAGGTGTTTATGCACTTGAAGATCCAACTAAGTATATTAATAGCTTTAACCCTGATAGCAGCGCACGTGATTTATACATAGGCAATAACGCAGATCCATATTCATGTGCAGAATGTGACTTTTTTAACTTAGGCCAATTTGAAGAAATACAACCTGAGTTTGAACGTTACAACGTAAACTTTAAAGTTAACTACGATGTGACCGACGATTTAAACGTCTACTTTGATGCAAAATACGTAAACAGCCAAGGCGAAAGCATAGGTCAACCTGCGTTTTTCTTTTTTGACAGCGACAACAGCATTAACATTGATAACCCTTACCTAGACCCAGCCATCAAAGCACGTATGCAAGAGGAAGGTGTTGATTCAATCATGGTTAACCGCATGATGACCGACCTTGGCCGCCGCATTGAAAACAATACGCGTGAAACAACGCGTTTTGTTACCGGCTTAAAAGGGACTGTTTTAGAAGATTGGGAATTAGATACGTCAGTTGTATACGGCCAAACAGATCTAGAGCGTGAAAACGGCGCTAACATGATTTTAGCCAACTACTTTAATGCACTTGATGCCGTTGAAGATACAAATGGCAACGTAGTATGTCGTAGCGCTGCTGCGCAAGCTGACGGATGTGTACCTGTAAATATTATGGGTTTTGGCGCACCATCTCAACAAGCTATTGATTACATAAATACGGTATCAGTTGGTACTTCAACAATTAAGCAAACAGTTGTTTCTGGCTCACTTGCTAATGGCGCTATTTTTGAATTACCAGCAGGTTATGTAGGTATTGCATTTGGTGCCGAGTACCGTAAAGAAGAAAGCGAAACTAAAGAGCCAGATAACGCAGAAGGTACTTTCTTTAACGCACTGGGCGAAGATAAAGGCTCGTTCAACGTACGCGAAGTATTTTTTGAAGCGACGATGCCAATTTTAACTGACTTACCGCTTATTCAAGATTTAGTGTTTGATACTGCAGTACGTCATGCTGACTACAGTACGATTGGCGAAGCAACTAGCTGGAAACTTGGCCTTGATTGGACTGTAAATGATGAGCTACGTGTACGTGTAACTCAATCTGCAGCACTTCGTGCGCCAAACATTAGTGAAGTATTTGGGGCAGCAAGCCAAACTTTCTACAATGTAGACGACCCGTGTCGCGCCGACAACCTAGGTGACTTATCAAACGGTGCAACACGTACTGCAAACTGTGCCGCATTAGGTGTAGCGAGTGACTTTAACTCAGGTTACGATGCAGCCTCATTAGATGGTTTAACTAGCGGTAACCGCGATGTAAAAGGCGAAGAGTCAACAAGTACAACTGTAGGCATTGTTTACCAACCAGAGTTTTTAGAAAACGCGCTGCTTACTATTGATTACTGGGAAATTGAACTTGAAGATGCGATTGACACAATCGACGCGCAAGACATTCTTGATCGCTGTGTTGATAGCGCAACAGGTATAAACAATCAGTACTGTAACTTAATTACACGTAATGCTAATGGTGAAATTACTTTAATACAAAACTCTGTATTAAATGTTGCCGGCCAAAAAGCATCAGGGATAGATTTTGAACTAGGTTACGACTTTGACGCGCTTGAAGGTAGCTTCAAAACCCGCTTAATTGGTACTTACTTAATTGAACGTAAAGATTACCCGTTCCAAGACGACCCTAGTAACTACATTGAATACGCAGGTACTACAGGTGAAGCTAAGTGGCAAACTAACTTATCTGTAAGCTATGTTATGGATAACTTTTTCTCAACAGTTGAAACACGCTTTTTAAGTGAAGTAGATTTATATACAAATGTTGAGCTTGAAAGTAACTCGAACCCAAGTAACCAAATGTCTTACGGTAAATACTTTATTACCGATATGACTGTTGGTTACAACTTCGATAGTGGCTTAGGCGTTAAAGTAGGTGTTGATAATCTATTTAATCGTAAACTTCCGTACGGTTCACGTGGTACAAGCGCGGGTAGCGCAAGTTACGATAACATTGGCCGCTTTGGCTACATTAACTTAAGCTACAGCTTATAATTAATAAAATAACTTATTAGGGCGTGTTGATCATTGGTGGGTGAATTTGCAGCAGTATGTTTGGTTTTTAGGCAAGGCAGAGCCTATGTAGTGTGGTTATTCCCCATAAATAGGCGATAACGCAGCATAAATACCAAACATGCGCTGCCCGAAGGGTTCTTTCTAGGGGCGATTAACTCTTTGTTGCCTACATGGATGTAGGTAAGGGGCGTGAGCAGGACGCGGAAGCTTTGCTCGGTTTTTACTTATTCTTACATGGATGTAAGCCAGTAGAATAACGCAGGAGCAGTTATCGAGCCC
>NZ_JACJEF010000024.1:0-26614 GCF_014163935.1 Pseudoalteromonas sp. SR41-7
AGCCATGATCAAACTCTTCAATTAAAAAGTTTTATGTCTTTCGACAGCTCAATGAATTCTGAATTTTTGTTTTTGTTGCCAAAAACGAATTGACTGTGCGTTATTATTTTCACTTTTAAAAAAGTAAAATCAAAACAGCTCAAGGCTGAATCTTTTAATAACATATGGTCACTCAGTTTCAATTGAGACTCTAATTTTTTTGCCTCGCTACCTAAGTAGCTTAGCTGTTAGAACTCAATCTGTACGAGTGCCCACACAGATGATTGCTTTATATTGTTAAAGAACGTTTTGAGTCGCTTTAGCGTCTCAAGGGATGCGAATAATACACCCTTTATTTTTCGAGTCAATACTTTGTTTTAAATTTTCTTTTGGAAGATTTAAAACCGAAGTTTTATTTAACTCTCTGAGTAGTTCGTGCCTCGCTATGCGTTGGCGTTTCCCGTCTCAGTGGGGTCGCATTATAGGGAGATCCAAAAACAGATCAACCCTTTTTTTAGATCTTTTTACTGTTCGAACAAAAATAGAACAAAACCACGTAAAACCACATGAAAACCCCTCTAAGATGATGCTTTTTTATGCTCTTATTTATTATTTAATACAAATATCATTGCTATGTTTGATTTAGGCGTTAAGATAGCAAGTTCACAATGTTAAATTAATGTTTATTTCCTGTTTATTGGTAGATCTAAAATGAAATTACCCGATCAAAAATCTTTTATCTTCTCTGTTATTCTTGCTGTAGTTGGTTTTGTTGTTGTTGAGTTTGCTTTAGGCGGCTTAGCTTTAAACCCTGCATTACTATTTGGTGCTGGTTTATTAATTGGTGCGATTGCTATTGCTGCAATATCATCTGATGTGACTGAAGAAGCTGAAGTTAAAACAAAAACGCTTTATGTTGGTAACCTTCCTTATCGTGCAAACGAAGGTGTGGTTCGTGCATTATTTGAAGAACAAGGCAAAGTATTCAATGTTCGTTTATTAAAGGATAAGAATACTGGCAAACGTCGTGGCTTTGGTTTTGTTGAAATGGCGCAAGCTGATGCAGACAATGCAATTGCTAACTTGAACGATAGCGAGTTCCAACAACGTACTTTAAAGGTACGTGAAGCAAAACAAAAACAAGAAGATGATTCTAATGCTCTACGTACTGAGACGGATCAGTCAGTGTAACTAGCTTTACCGCTAGCTTATTGCTAAACACATCAGCCGTTGCATAATATTGCAGCGGCTTTTTTATGTCTGTTTGTTTATCCATACATAAGTTAAGTTGGTTAAGTAGGAAGTTGACTCTATTTGCTATCGCTACACCTGAATCAAGTAATTTTACATTCCCTTCAAAGTACTGACTAATCGGCCCTGCTAATATCGGAAAGTGCGTACACCCTAGTACAAGTACATCTATAGTTTTATCTATATGTAGTTCATCGAGTACTTGATACAACTTATTTGTATCTAAAAAGCCTGTAAAAAAGCATTCCTCAGCTAACGTTACTAATTCAACACTGCTATAAAGGTTAACGATTACATTACGTGCATGTTCAGCAATTAATGTTTTTGTGTATGAACTGGCGACCGTTGCCGGCGTGGCTAACAAGCCAATATGATTTGAGCGTGTTAATTCTGCCGCAGGCTTTATTGCTGGCACAACACCTACAATAGGAATATCCGTAATTTGGCGAACAGCGCTGAGTGCAGATGTAGAAGCTGTATTACACGCTATTACAATTAAATCGACGTTAAGCGTGTTGGCTTTGATGAAATGAATAAGTGAACATAATCGGTTAATTATAGTTTGTTGGGATTGAGCACCATAAGGTAGTAATGCATTATCCATAAAATAGCTGTACTGAGCATTGGGGATACTTTGCTTGATATGTTCAAGTACAGTAGTTCCACCAATACCTGAATCAAAGACCATTATATGCGCTGACAAACTACCGTTCCTACTTTACTTTAAGATCGGCAGTTTGCCATGAGGTTTTTATAAAAGAAAGTAGTTTAACTTTGCGTGGCTTCTAAATCAGTAAGCCTGTCGGCTGCTGAATTTAACTGATTAAGGTTTTCGAACATAGACTTTGTATAATCTACTAACTTATCTATTTGTTCCTGATCTTGATTTAACCATTGGAGAATGCCAGCTAGCTGATTTTGTAATCCAAGCTCACCCGCTTTTTCAAAAGCATTTTTAAGGTCGTCATTAAAAGGGGCTAACCCCTCTGCTACTTGTTTTTCTGGTGCTGGTTTATATTCTTCATAGCTTTTAACTGTTGCTATTGTTTTTGTTTGGCGTAAATCCATAGAAAAAGCCACCAGCTGATCGCTGTCTAAACTCAGCTCTTGCGCTTGTTCAAATGCTTCATCTAAATCACCACCAAAAAAGGTTTTACTTAAATCTTGTAAGTCTTCCATCATCGCATTAATAGCTTCTTGCTCTTGCTCGTTTAAGTCACCATTTACCGACATCGAAAATGATACCTGTCGAGATTGCGATGATGAGCTTGCAAACGACTCACTATTACTATTTTGCTGATAGCCACTTGCCGATTGAGATTCAAATGCATCAGCAAAGCTAATACTTACCTCATCGCCTTCTGCTGTAGTAAATTTATACTCTGCATTACTCGTCATACTGACGTATTGGGCCTGGCTTATATTTACGCTGGCAGGTTGTGGGTTAAATAACGACTCTTCAAACTTATCCAGCCCATTGTAAATTCCCTCTTTGGACTTATTAATGCCCTCTTCCATGTCATCATTAAATACGCCTGTACCTTTGAGTTCATCAACAGCGTCATCAAGCCCTATTTGGACTCCTTTGCGCGCATCGCCTAGCATATCTTTGAGCTTTTCGTCATCAGCGCCGTTAGCTTTTGCTTTATTTACAGCACTACTTACAAAATCGAGTACGTTTTTTACTATTTCATCAAAATCAAATAGTGGTTTATCTGCTTTTTTTTCTGCGATAGGTAATCCAAGCTGCTCAGCCATTTTATCGCCAAGCACCTTTGCGGCCAACTCTCGGCCTCGTTGTTGATAGCTATCTTGAGGAGACGTAATTGTAGGTTGCTGTATATCAGCTTTATTATTGAATTTATTGATGTTGTTGTTTGGCGTAAAGCCATAATTACCTATTTTCATGATTCGTCTCCTAAGCGTGCGTAGTTTATTATCGGCTATAACAACAAAAACTAAAGTACAATGTTCAATAAAACAGCATAAATGCTAGCCAAAACTAGACAAATACGCAGCGCTCCCTACAATAGCGCCGATAAACAGATCTTAGATAAGGTAGTAGCGTTAATGGCAGTTATTAAAATAGATACCACACAGTACCAAGCGCAGTTAAGTGAAAAAGAGCAGCGAATTAGTACGCAGTTTCAACGTTTTGGTGTGGAGCAATTAGAAGTATTTAGCTCAGAGCCAACTAACTACCGCCAACGTGCTGAATTTAGAGTATGGCACGACGGTGATGATCTGTTTCACATTATGTTTGATCAACAAACAAAAGAAAAAATCCGTGTTGATACATTTGACCCAGCAGCGCCTCTAGTAGGTGAAATAATGCAGGTGATGATTGAAAATCTTAAGCCTTGTGAAATATTACGCCGTAAGTTATTTCAAATCGATTACCTATCAACGCTAAGCGGTGAAATTTTAGTAAGCTTGCTTTATCACAAACCACTGGATGATGAATGGTTAAGTGAAATTAAAGCACTGAAAGAAAAGCTTAGCAGTAAATACAAAATTGACTTTATAGGTCGTGCTCGCAAACAAAAAGAAGTACTAGGTGATGACTTTGTAACTGAACGTTTAACAGTTAATGGGCAAGAGCTTATTTATCAACAAGTAGAAAATAGCTTTACTCAGCCTAATGCAAAAGTAAATATTAATATGCTGGAGTGGGCACAAGATTTATGTAAACCACTTAAAAATGATTTACTAGAATTGTATTGTGGTAACGGTAACTTTTCAATTGCATTAGCAGGTTCTTTTAATAAAGTATTAGCGACGGAAATATCAAAATCATCTGTTCACTCTGCTCAATACAACATTGCTAAAAACAACGTAGAGAACTTAGATATTATTCGTATGTCTAGTGAAGAGTTTACTCAAGCAATGAATGGCGAGCGTACTTTCTCTCGTTTAGATGGTATTGATTTAAAAAGCTATGACTGCCAAACCATATTAGTTGATCCACCACGCGCGGGCATGGATGAATTAACGTGTGACTTAGTGGCTAACTACGAAAGCATAATTTATATATCCTGTAATCCTGAAACTCTTGAGCGTGACCTTGATCACTTAACACGTACGCATAACGTTAAGCGCTTTGCTATATTTGATCAGTTCCCTTATACGCATCACATTGAGTCGGGCGTTTTCTTACAGCGCAAATAAATACGTTCAGTAAACGTTACCCATAAAAAAAGCTCCTTAAGGAGCTTTTTTTTGTTTTAGCTAAACTTACTTGTTAGCTAAGTAATTTATTAATTTGCTAATGTCTTCAGGTTTAGTAATACCCGACTCACGACCTAGGTTTAATTTGTACTTACCATTTACAATAAAGGTAGGTACGCCACGTAGTGCGCCTTTTTCTTTAAAGTAGTCTTGGTCGCGTTTCATTTTAGAGCTCAGCGTACGTACCGAGAAGCTTTTAAACAGCTTATCAAACTTATCACCATCAACGCCCTGCGCTACAAATATATCTTTTACATCTGCAAGCTCATTAAATTTAGCGCGCTTTGTATGGATATGATTAAAGATTGCAGAAATAATCTGATCTTTTTGTGGAAGCACTTCAGCTGTCGCCAGTGCTTGGCTCATCATCTGTTGGTTTTCTGGGTCACGTACACCTACAAAATCAACATGGCTCTTTTTAAATTTAACGTTTTTATCAAGCTTAGGCTTAAACTCACCAATTAGTGCTTCCATGTTATTACATGCAGGGCAGTAAAATGAGAAGAACTCTTTAACCTCTGGCTTTTTAGTTGCACGCTCAGAAACTACGTCGTAATGCACGCCTTCTTCATACGTTGCTGCAAAGCTTGTTGCTGCCATAGGAAGTAATATTGCAAGCAAACCTGCTTTAACTAATTTAATCATTATTATACTCCGAAATTTATAGTGCTAATAAAAACGCTACTAACTCATCAAGTTCTTTTTGATTTTTGATGGTGTTGAGGTTTATTTTATATTTATCGTTAACAATAAAAGTAGGTACACCTGTAAGTGCGCCTAATTTTGAATATTTATTCTGTTTGTTTTGCATTGCTTGCTCAGCTGAAATAACAGGCATGCTTGCAATCTCTTGATCAAATGTTGCGCTATCAATACCATTTACTTCAAGTAATTTTTTAACGTCTTTCATTTCAGTTAATGGTGCACGTTGAACATGGATACTTTTAAAAATTTGATCGCTAATACTTTGCGCCTGACCATGCTGCTTAGCAATTAAGTAGGCAAAGCTTAAATTACTTTGTGCTTGTGGTGACACGCCACCTAAAAAGTTAACGTGGTTTTTAATAAACTCAGCGCCTTCTGGCAAGCCTTTTTCAATTGCTTTTGCTACTGGTTCAAACTTAAAGCAATGTGGACAGTAAAATGAGAAAAACTCGGTTACTTGCGGTGACTTGCTTTTGTCTACATCTATAACAGTGTATTGATTATCAACTTCAAACTGTGCAGCAAGTGCTGCAAATGGTAAACATAAAAGTAATAAACTCAGTTTTAATTTTTTAAGCATTTGTATCTCGTTGTACTTGTCTTTAAATAAAATATTACGGCAATAACTTTAACGGTGCTTCTTGCAATGCTGCAAGTTGCTCTTTCAGTGCTAAAATTTGTTGCTCCCAGTATTTGTCATCAGCAAACCATGTAAAGTTCCGCACAAAAGCAGGATCACTCCATCGTTTAGCTACCCATCCCATATAATGAATAATACGCATTGCTCGCAGCGGTTCAATTAATTTGAGTTGAGAGTGATCAAAATCACAAAACTCTTCATACGCATTTACAAGGGTGTCTAACTGTAACAGTTGCGTCGCTCTATCGCCACTGAGCATCATCCATAAATCTTGGATTGCAGGACCTTGGCGGCTGTCATCTAAATCAACAAACATTAGCGCATCACCTGCCCATAAAATATTACCAACGTGGCAGTCACCATGTAAGCGAATACTTTGCACATCTTTATACTGTTTTTGCGCCTGCTCTATCACTAAATCTAAAATAGTATAAAAGGCAGTATTTATTCCCATGGGCACTAAGTTACTTTTTTGAAGATGAACTTTGGCTGTATGCAAATACTCCTCGCAGGTAACTGTTGGCCTATAAGTAAAAGGTTTTGTTTTAGCTACTTGGTGCATACGGCCAATCAATCGCCCCATTACATCAAGCTGATCTAAATTATCAACCTCAAATAAACGCCCGCCTACACTTGGAAACAACACAAACAAATACCCTTCGTGTTCAAATAAGCTTTGTCCATTATATAAAATAGGGGCAACAACGGGTACTTCCGCTTCTGCTAGTTCAAATGCAAAGTCATGCTCTTCTTGAATTTGCTCTTTACTCCAGCGCTCTGGGCGATAAAACTTCACTACGTAACGCAGGCCATCATCCGCTTTAAATTGGTACACTCTGTTTTCATAGCTATTGAGCGCTAATAAACCAGATTCGGCGTACACACCTACGCTTTCTATTGCATCGAGTATTAGATCAGGTGTTAAGTCAATAAAACTAAATTTACTCATACTCTTCTTATATAAAATAAAAGCGGGTTATATACCCGCTTTTGTTAATTGCTATATCAACTTACCTAATTAAGGTAAGTTGCGATTATCGCGCTTTAAAAAAGTTACTCGACTGCGATATTGTCTCCTCCGGCTCATCTACCGGTGAAAGTACAAAGTTAAACTCAGTCATCGGCGCCTTCAAATCATAAGGGTCCATTACAAGTGACAATGGTACGTTATGAGATTCCCCTGCCTGCACAGTAAATGACTGCTTACCAATATACTTAAAGTTATCTAACCCTTGTACTTTAATATTAAAGGTTTGCTCGTACTGCGCTTTATTAATTACCTTTAATGTATAGGTGTTCTCTACTAAACCATCAAAATCGACACGATATAATTGGTTTCGGTCACGAATAATATCAAAGTCCATTGTTTTACGCAGTGCTATATTAGCGACAAGCGCTCCCGTAAGCACAACAAGTATGACCGTGTAACCAATAATTTTAGCTCGCAGTGGATTCGTTTTATTTTCTGGGGTTTCGAGATTTCGCTCTGTCGTATATGAAATAAGCCCACGCGGGTATTCCATTTTATCCATTACGCCATCACACGCATCAATACATGCACCACAGTTGATACACTCAGCTTGTAGCCCATTTCTAATATCAATACCTGTTGGGCACACTTGAACGCACAAGTTACAGTCTATACAGTCGCCTAGTTCTAAATCTTTATGGTCTACTTTACGTGAACGAGGACCACGGCTTTCACCTCGGCTTTCGTCGTACGTTACGGTGTATGTGTCTTTATCAAACATAGCTGATTGAAAACGAGAGTAAGGACAGATGTGTAAACACATAATTTCTCGCATCCAACCGGCATTACCATAAGTACACGCAGCAAAGAAAATAATACTGACTAGTGCATAACCACCTACATCAAACGTTACAAAGTCAGGGAGTAACTCCCTTATTGGCGTAAAATAACCCACAAAAGAAATTGCGGTATACAACGAAAACAATACCCAACTAGTATGCTTTGCCGTCTTACGCCAAAACTTATCAAAATTCATGGGTCGTTGATCGAGTTTTTTACGTTGATTAGCCGTGCCTTCAAGCTTTTCTTCGAACCAAATAAAAATAAAAGTCCAAACAGTTTGCGGACATGTATAGCCACACCACACCCGTCCATAGAAGGTGGTCACTAAAAACAACGCAAATGCTGCCAACATAAAAATAAACGCTAATATAGTAAAATCTTGAGGCCATAGCGTTAAACCAAAAATATTGTATTTTTGACCAATTAGATCAAACAGCACAGCTTGCTGGCCATTAAAATTAATCCAAGGTAGTAACATAAACGCAAGCAGGCCTAAAAAGCCAATGCGCTGTCTAAGTAATTGATGTAGGCCTTTTACAGCACGCACATAAATACGATTTCGGGGATTGAACCTATCATCTTGACGGCTTAAATCCGGTTTTTGGATTTTCACCTCTACAGGGATATTCTTTACTTTAATTTGCTTGTCCATCGAAGTTCCTCAACGCCGCTTGGAAATAAAAATCCAGCAATACTCAAGTACTCTATACTTAAAGTTAGCAAGTTACTTGCTAGGCATATTTACTTTAATAAATTGCCTTCTCGAATACTTTCAGATATTTCAGAAATATCTGACTGCTGTTAATCATTATAACAATGTTGGTTAAAATTACTGGCATAGATTGCTAATAATTTATTCATCCCAGTTACTTGCTTTTAAAATGCAGTTTATTACACTGCATGGTAATTCAACCCTACTTAGATCAAGGTTTATGTATCCATGAAAAAATTTATTATTTTGGTAGTTGTGATCCTTGCCTTTTTTACAATTGATCACCCACTTATAAAAGAACCTCGCGAAAGGTTACTAGGTGAAGGCATTGGCTTTTTAAGTGATGCAAGCAAGGTCAACAGAAGCCCCGCTGCAAATATGGCGAAAAATAGGATCAGCAGTCAACTTAAACTATCTGAATCTGAAGGTGAATATGTAGAAAAAACGTTTACAACAGATGACTCTGTTCAGTTATTTCACCTACGCTATTGTCGTGAGCGTGACTTAAACCTTTATTTTTATGACGACCGTTTAAATACGGTATGTAAAATAGTGACTGAAGCATTAGAACAAAAGCGAGCAAAGTAGTGGATTTTTCAGGATTAAATAAAAAAGCAAGCGACTCATTTCATAAGCAGCGCAATATGCTCAAGCAATTAGCGCAAGGCAAAACATTAAAGTGTGAGAAGTGTAATGGGGTTTTAACACTTGATTTAGCCACCAGCGAGCCTGGTAAAGGCATAGTAAAGTGCAAACAAGGCTGTACGGATATTATATTAGAGCTAGGCACTTAGATTAAACTAAGCGCCTAGTATTAATAATTACTCTTCCCAACTCTCGTCGGTTATCAAGCCGCTATTAATTGCGACCACTTCAATTAGTTCAGCAAACCCTAATGCAAAGTCACCCATAGATTCATACTGATACTGACACAAAGCTTCTATTGTCATGTTATTTTGTTTGGCAATCTGAGCTATTGCTAGCTGGTCAAGTGCAAAAAAGCTTAGTGTGCTTAACGCACTTTCTAGTGCTTGTTTAAAATCAACGTCTAATTGCGGTGCATTTAACAAAGGTTCTGCATAAGCTTTCGTTGCAACTAAGAAGCCTTTACTCCACGACTTACAAAATTCAGCATCAAATGTGTCTGGTAATTTATATCCAGTTTCGAACACCTGCTCACTAATTTTGTGATAAAGCGCCATAAACAAAAAAAGCATTTCTTCATCTAAATCATTAGCTGTGTTTGGCAATATCTGCTCAAGCCACTCATGTACATCTAATGGGTTGGGCGAACAAATTACACCAAATAAATAGCCTTGGCTTTGTACAAGGGTCATTGCTTGAGATTGGGTATTTAAAAATGAGCTGAGCTGCTTTGCGTGCAACTCAGTAAATTGGGGTATTTGCATTAAAACTCTTTATATTAAAACATTAAAAGTTGAGCGGATAGCGACCTTGGTTATCTGGTCGGCCTAAAAACTTAACCGCATCATGTACATCTTTAGGTAAGCTGGCATCTGGTTTTACATAACCTGCCACTCTGAAGTCGAAATTAGCTTTAAGTGTAGCATCTGCCTCAAGGCCAAGCGTATTATCTGGGTCAATTAATATAGCAACATCACCCGACTTACAGCTTAACTTACCAGCTAGAGGACCAATATTAAACCATCCATTTAAGCCTTGAACATCAATATTAGGGCTCGCTATTTCACCTTTTAGTGAGTCACAATAAGGTGCGCCTGAGCTGTATTCATCAAGTTCTAATATCACACGCCCTTTAGCGGTAACAGGCAGAGGAAGTTGCACACGTTGCATTGCACGCTCTACAGTTGAGCGTACTAGGGCGTCAGTCACTATTACTTTTTTATTAAAAAACCCATAACTTACATCTGCGTAACCCGAAATATCACTGCGTTCTCGTGGATTACCAAATTTTATGTTCGCATTTAGTTTGCCTGTAAATAATTTCCAGCCTGCAATATCCCAGCGCACATTATTTAACTGTTCACCATCAAAACGAACTTGCATCATTTGACCTTGCCAAACAGTGCCTACAGTTTGGCCTACTTCTAATTGCTTTGGAAAGTACGGTTTTGCTATATCTAGTGCAATATGTGCTGGTAATTTAATAATACAAAACACAATAAAACTAATTAAAAAGACAGCCGATAACGTTATTATTTTTTTCATTAATTAATTCTCTAATACTAAACGGCTTACGCGCACATAGCCTGATTTATCATCGCGACTTAAATCTAAATTTTCAATTTTTAAACCATGCTGATTTACTAGCTCATCTAGCCATTCTATTAACTGATTAAACTCTACTGAGTCAAGCGTCAAACGAAGTGAATCACTACTGGGCTGCATTTTACTAATATTGATTTTATAGCGTCCACGAGTAGAGTTTACCACTTGGCTTAAGTTTGTATTGCTAGCAACACTGGTGTTGCCTGCAGCCTTTAGCTTAACAATACTGTCATCAACCCAAGCTAATAGCTCTTGTTGTTTAATTTGAGATTGCTGTGCTTTTTCTATCGCGTTATTTAATGGCCTAAATATCCCCATTACTAAAACAAAAATAATAAACACGCCACCAGCGACCATTACCAATTGTTGTTCTTGCTCTTTAAGCGAACGCCACTGTTTCATTAACTGCTTTTTCATACTGCACCTCGCAGTTTAATTTCGCCTACGACATAATCACCGTCATTATTTAAAGACCCTTGCTCAACAGTTAAACCTTGCTTTTCAAGTATGATTTTTACTTTACCAAAAGTTTGGAAGTCTTTAGCCCGTGCACGAATTCGCAGCTCATTACGACGTTTGTCATAACGAAGTGTTTCAGGTGTAAATTCGCTGACTTGCGAAAATACATCAACCAAATTAGTCGTTAAGTCTAAAAAGCCGGATTCACTTGAGCCTTGTATTTTATCTAACGCGCCTTTAATTTGGCTTTTAATTAGATTAGGGCGAACTTTAGTTCCCGGAAATGCTTTTTGATATCTGTCGACTACTTGAGCTTTAGCTACTTCTACTTGTGTATTAAGTTGGTGTAACTCAATAGCTTTTATTGTAATTGTAGAAACCAATGCAACACTTGCTATAATTGCGGCGCCTTTCCAGTAACCCCACCACAAAGCGCTTTGTTTTTTAAGCTGATACATACCTTGGCGTAAGTTAAAATTAACGCTATCTAACTGTTTTGCAAATAATGCTAAAGGTAAGTCGTAATCGCTTGTTTGGGCTTGTAAGTTAACGCTTTCAGGAAACTGATTAGCAGGACTAAAATGTTTAATGTCGGGGTTACCCATGGCTGATAAATAGCCATTCAACCAACTAGATTCAACCGCACTAATATGCCATTGCCCTTGCTTAAGCAACCATTGGTTGTTGAGCTCAATAGCAGTTACGGCGCCATCATCTGCAAGCGGTAACAACAAAGCATCGGGTAATATTCTGTATACTGATAGATTATGCTCAGCAAATAATGCAAGCCATTGTTCAAACCATTCACGGTCTGTCATTGCTACACGAATTGCATGTTGCTCACCAAGCATTGTCGGCTGCGCTACAGCTATAAACAGTTCATCTACGTCACATGCTATATCTTCTTCAAGCATGTATGGCAATGCTTGCTCAAGCTTGCGATTCCATTTTGTTGGCAAAGCGACCGTTTTTAATTGCACTTGATCACTGGGTAATAACACGACAACTTCTCGGGTAAGTGCTTTTTCGCTTAGCTCACTTAAATGCTCTGCATTTGGTAACTCGCCACTGGCTATTATTTCTTGTTCTTGTGGTGAGTAAATTAACCAGTTAAGTAATTCTTGTTCGGTTTGACCCGTGCGGATCAACAGTATTTCTGTCACTGTACGCCTCCAAATTTTCGCGCCAGTATCGTTACGTCGCCATCTTTAGCGTGCAGTAATGTGGTCATCGAAAAACGCAGGTCGACAAAGTTTGCCTGCGTTTGTAATTTAAAATATTCGCTTTTAATACTAAATAGACTTTTTATTGAGTCAGTATTAGTACCGCCTTGCTGCTTCACCTGTTCAAAAAATTCATCGATGGTGTCAAAGCCAGTTTGCGGTCTTGCGCCTAACACCGCTTCTGCGCCAGATAAGCTTAAGCTTTCTATCAAGGCACTGAGTATGAGCGCTTGCTCTGGCAATAATGTATTTACGTTAATTGATAAAAGCGTACTGCCTGGTATTACGCATACATATGGCAATACTTTTTCCATCACTAATGGGTTAAAGCCCTTAACTAAACGCAGCTCCGATGTTGATGCAAATAAGCTATTGGCTGTCATATACGGAAAATCTCTCGATAAGTACTCGTCTTCTTCTGCGCCTGAGCGATACGTAATACTGTTCTCATCAAGCCAATCAAATACGCTATCTGCCATTGTCTCTTCTGATTCATCAGCAGGTAAATCTTCAATGTTTTCAAGTAATGCAAATAGTGCTTTATGTGCAGGGTTTGTTTTACTTGCGCTATTTTCTTCTGGCGCTATGGCTAAAGCATTTAAATTTAGACATGCTTGTAAATCAGTAATTTTGCCACTTAACGTGCCGTTATCAACAGGGTATGAAGCATCACCTTGAGTTGCCCACACTTGATCGAGTGTTGTTTTATCGGCATCATCTTTTTTACTTTGTATTAGCCCTTTAATAGCAAGCTCTTCTGCACCGTAGGCGTACCATTTAGCTTGTTGGTGACCTTGCAAGTTTGTACTTTTTTGCACTTGAACCATTAAATTAGCACTCATTTCTACTGCTAAAATAGCCGCTAATGCCACAATAAACAAAACAATAACAAGTGCTGCGCCGCGCGATGATTGCTGCTTAACCATTATTCACATCCGTACTTTGTGTAGCAACAACTTTGCCTTGCCCAGGAACTAAAAATACACGACGAATTGGCTCTGCTTCTATTTGTTGCAACGTAACAGCAACCGCTTTAGGGAGAGCTTTAATTTCCCACTGTTCTTGCCATTCGTTTTTATCATCCAAAAACTCAAACTTAAGTTCTTCAACATTTTCTAGTACACGTTGAACTCGCGGTTCCATATTATCAAGCTGATCAACATAAACCCGATAAACACGCTCAAGGTTATCGTCTATCACTCTATAACCAACGGCTTGTAGTTCTGAACGTGGCAATAAATTAATTGGATTTACCCAGCCATCTCGTACAAACGCAATACCATCGTATTGGCTTTCTAAAACGTAACGACCAGCAAGTAAATATTGTTCTTGAACATCACCCGACTCATTGCGAACTGAGCGTTTGGTCATTTGGCTAAAATCTTGATCCATTAATCTAAATGTTGTTTGCAATCCATTTAGCTCAGCAATCTTTTCATCGGAGGCATCTTTTGCTCTTGTTGTCGTCTCGAGTATTTGATGAGTAGCAATAATAACAAAAGCTAAAATACCCAGTGCAACCATAACTTCAAGTAATGTAAACCCGCGCTGCTTCACTTACTTTTTGCCTTTATTTAAATACGTTGATAACTCATATGCTGAATGCTCATATTTTTCATCCGTAAAAACATTTATGGTTAGTTTTACAAAGCTTTTGTCAGCTGTGGCTGTAACTTCTTGCTGCCAAAACCATTCAACACCGCCCATTACTTCGCTGCCTTTAAGGTTATTTTTACCTTGCCATTGCTCACCTTTAGTACGCTGTTCAATAATAACGTTTTCGGCGACCCAAGATGCATAGGTTTGCTCTTCAATAGTCGTTAAGTGGTGAATATGCTCGCTTGTTGCTTGCATTGCAGCTATACCCGCCATGGCACAAATACTTAATGCCACTAACACCTCTAATAAGGTAAACCCTTTAGTGCGCTTCATTATTCTGGCTCTCGGCGAAAGTTTACTGGTGCAGTAAATTCACCTTCAATGTAATACACAGGTTCGCTTTGCTCTTTTAACTCTAATACAAGTTGAAACGCGCTTACCTCACCTGATGACAAAATAAGTACTTGTGGTATTTTTAACTTTTTAAGCTCAAGTAAACTGTCTTCATCGCCGCCACTCATAAGCTCGCGCCAGTTAGATTGCTCTAAGAGGTTATCTTGCGCCCACGCTAAATCTTCTAAGTTAAGCGTGAGCTTTAATCTTTCATCTAATTCTATTGGTTTAAAAAGATTTTCACGGTCAAAAGTAATCCACTTTTCACCATCGAAAACTAAATACTCTAATGTATTTTCTTCTACTAATAAGCCCAATTCAACTTGGTTTAAAATAGCAAATTCCGATGCCATATTAATGGTTGTATGCAGCCTTAGTGCTTGAGTATCTAACTCCTCCTCAGCACCGCCTTCTAAGCTATATACCACCATTTTGGTGGCAAAAGCGATGATCACTAATACCACTAAAATTTCTATTAAACTAAAGCCTCTGCTTTTTGCATGGCGCTGCTTAAGGCTTGCTTTCATAGCAAGCCTCTAGCATTAACATGTTCATACAGAACGGTGTACTTAGGCATTATTGTTTTTCTTCGTCCCAGTTACCGATATCGTCATCAGTACCTGCTTCACCGTCTGGGCCCATAGAAAAAATATCAAACTTGCCAATTTCACCTGGGCTAATTAACTGATAAGTATTACCCCAAGGATCTTCTGGTAATTCATTAATAAAGCCACCATCAGGGAAACGTTTTGGAACCGGTTCAATGCTTGTTTGGGTAACTAGCGCTTCAAGACCTTGCTCTGTGCTTGGGTAGCTCTTATTTTTAAGCTTGTATAAGCTCATTGCATCTTCTAATTGCTGGATATCTAGATGTGCTTTATCAATAGCAGCCTCTTCTTGCTGACCCATAATGTTAGGTGCAACAATTGACATAATCATCCCGATGATAACCAGTACCACCATCACTTCTAGTAAAGAAAAACCTGATTGTTTATTCACGTAATTACCTCATTATTCTAAAAACATTAAGTAAAAATGGTTTAGGTAAAACCACTAATATATTTAAAAATTTATTCTAACTTAAAGTCCAACAGCTTTATTCATCGCCATTATTGGCTGCAATATTGCCATTACTATAAATAATACAATAACCGCCATTGAGGCGATCATCGCAGGCTCTAGTAGTTTAAGCGATACATTAACCATGCTCTCAAATTCGCGATCTTGGTTATTTGCAGCACGCTCTAACATTTGCTCTAGTTCACCTGATTTTTCACCACTTGCTATCATATGCAGCATCATTGGTGGAAACAACTTAGTTTGCTGAAGTGCAGCTCTTAAGCTTGCACCCTCACTCACTCTGTCGGATGCATCTGCAACCGCTTTTTTAATTTTTTCGTTAATTAATACGCCGCCCGAGATACGCATTCCTTCAAGTAATGGTACTGAGCTTGACGATAAAATACTTAAAGTACGCGCAAAACGTGCGGTATTAATACCACGAGCCACTTTACCTATACCTGGCATATGTAGCACTCGGTCATCCCACCAAAAACGTATTTTAGGCTGCTTAAGTGCATGCTTAATACCAATGGCTATAGCTGTAATAGCTATTAAACTAATAAACCAATAATTTTGCACAAAATGGCTGCCTGCCATAACCCATTCGGTTGTCCAAGGAAGTACTTGTTTCGTTTTTTCAAACGTTTTTAATATTTTTGGTACTACGGTGCCCAGTAATACCGACACAATACCAATTGCAAATACCACTAATATAATAGGGTAAACCATAGCCTGAGTTATTTGGCTACGCATATGTTGGCGCTGCTCGGTATAGTCGGCTAAACGATTAAGTACTTGGTCAAGGTGACCCGACTTTTCGCCTGCGGCTACCATTGCACGATATAAATCGTCAAAAACATGAGGAAACTCACTAAGACCATCGGCAAGGGTGTAACCTTCAACTACTTTTGAGCGTACCGACATAAGCATCCGCTTTAAACGCGGCTTTTCGCATTGCTCAGCAACCGCCATAACAGCGCCTTCAACAGGAAGTGCCGATTGAATAAGTGTTGCTAATTGCCTTGTAATTAATGCTAGGTCTGAGGTTGAAATTGTCGGCTTAAAAAAGCCACCGAGTAAAGGGGCTTTTTCGCCTTTGACCTGTTTATCACTTTGCGCCGCAGGAACAACTTCAAGCGGCGTTAGTTTTTGATCACGTAAAGTTTGGCGGATTTGTTTAGCTGTATCGGCTTCTAAAATGCCTTTTTTTTCTTTACCTCGGCCATCTAAGGCACGATATTCAAACGCCGCCATAGTTAACCTTCCTCACGGGTAACACGCAATACTTCTTCAAGCGTTGTTTTGCCTGCCAGTACACGGCTACACCCATCTTGGCGAATACTTGGGCTGCGCTTACGAATGTATTTTTCTACGCTTTGCTCGCCTTTACCGTTGTGAATCATTTCGCGTATGGTTTCATCAACTACAAGTAACTCATGAATACCTGTACGACCACGGTAACCATTAAAGTTACACTCTTCACACCCCACCGCTCGATAGATTGTCGGTTGGCTTTCAAAAGGAACCCCTAACAGCTGGCATTCATGCTCATCAGCCGTGTGACCTTCTTTACAGGTATTACATAACGTACGTACTAAGCGTTGCGATAACACACCGAGTAACGACGATGAAAGTAAGAAGGGTTCAACACCCATATCTTCCATACGTGTAATTGCACCCGATGCGGTATTTGTATGCAAAGTAGACATAACAAGGTGACCGGTAAGTGACGCTTGAACACCAATTTGCGCAGTTTCTAGGTCGCGTATTTCACCCACCATTACTACATCTGGATCTTGACGTAATATTGCACGTAAACCACGTGCAAATGTCATATCAACTTTTGCATTAACTTGTGTTTGCCCAATGCCTGGAATTTCGTACTCTATCGGATCTTCAACGGTAAGAATATTACGATCGCGTGAGTTAATTTGGCTCATACCAGCGTATAGTGTGGTACTTTTACCAGAGCCCGTTGGCCCTGTTACCAAAATAATGCCGTGGGGTTTACTAATTAAATCTGAAAACAAAGCGCGATTTTCTGCGGTCATACCTAAATCTTCAAGGTTTAAGCGCGCGTTGTTTTTGTCAAGTAAACGCAGTACTACGCGCTCACCAAAGCTCGATGGCATTGTAGATACACGCACATCAACTGCACGCCCTGCAATACGTAAGCTAATACGACCATCTTGTGGAATACGTTTTTCAGCTATATCAAGCTTAGCCATTACTTTAATACGAGATACAAGTAACGATGCAAGTTTACGATTAGGCTTAAGTACTTCTTTAAGCACGCCATCGACCCTAAAGCGAATAACAAGCTCTTGCTCGAAGGTTTCGATATGAATATCAGAAGCCCCTTCTTTAATCGCTTCACTTAGCATGGCATTAATAAGCTTGATGATTGGCGCATCATCGTCACCAGCAAGTAAATCTTCCGTTTGCGGGAGCTCATCAGCAAGTGAGAATAAATCAACCTCGTTGCCAATATCTTCCATCATTTGTTGCGTTTCAGAGCTATCACGTTGGTATGACGCTTCAAGCAATAGCTCAAATTTATCATCATCCAATTGCTCAAGTGTAAAACCATGGCCTGCGATACGGCGTACTTCTAATAGTACTTCAACATCTAGCTCACCACGGTAGTAAACTATACGATGATCTTTGTTTTTACCAAGCAACACACCTGCGCGTCTTGCATAGGAAAACGGCAAACGCTTTGCTGGTAACTCAACTAACACATCACTCGTTAATAGCTCATCCTGATTATGCGTTTGAGGATGAACCACATCTTGGTTTATCTCTTGAATCGCATTAGTCATCTTTACGCTCTTGTGCATTTTGTTTACGTAGAGACTCTTCATACGTAGGTGGAAGTACTAGTTCGTCATTCCACTCAGGTAAAATAGGCGTATCAGTCATTGGCATTAACTCAATACCATCTTCTTTTTGTTTAAACTGCTCACCACGAATAAAGTTATATTTATTAAAGCTTAACTTATTCATGCTTACACCATCACGAATAATGGTTGGGCGAATAAATACAATAAGATTACGCTTACGGCGCGTTGTATTTGTTGATCTAAACAGGTGACCTAAAATAGGGATATCGCCTAATAACGGTACCTTAGAAACACTTTCTTGTACGTCTTCGTCAATTAAACCGCCAAGTACAACCATACCGCCATCATCGGCCATAACCGTTGTTTTAATTGCACGTTTATTAACTGAAATATCAACAGCAGTTGCACCACTTACACTCGATACTTCTTGCTCAATAGTAAGTTGTACTGCAGAGCCATCGTTAATCTGTGGCGTAACTATCAGTTTAATACCGACTTCTTGACGCTCAACTGTTTGAAATGGGTTAGCATTATTACTGCCCGTTTGTGAGCCTGTAATAATAGGCACTTCTTGACCGACTAAAATAGAGGCTTCTTCGTTATCCATTGTAGTAATAGAAGGGGTAGCCAATATATTTGAATTTGTATCAGTGGCAACAGCCTGAATAATTGCGCCCCAATCATTTTTAACAACGCCCAGCGCTAAACCATTAATGCCACTCAGCAATGAAGCAAGCGCATCATAATCACCCTCAGTCGTTTCGTCATAACTAGTAACGGTTCCAGTTTCTGTACCAATGATAGTTTTAGTTACGGTTGTATCTTGTGCTTGCTCTGCAGCAACAGCTAATGAACCCACGGGAACCGTAGTACCATTGTTAAATTGCAACATACCGCCCTGCTCAGAAATCCACTGCAGGCCTAAGTTAACCCCGTCGCCTTCCATTACTTCAATAATAATGGCTTCTACAAGTACTTGTGCACGGCGAATATCAAGACGTTCAATTACAGATTCAAGTGATCGCATTGTGTCTGGCTGTGCGGTAATAATTAATGAGTTTGAATCTGGGTGAGCTTCTATACTGCTTTCGTTGTTACTTCTGCTACGAGTCTTAGTGGTACCGCCTTGTGCATCTTCAACAAGTGACTTACTTACGCCTTGCAGTACTTTTACTAAATCTTCAGCTTTAGCATAATTTAGGTAAAACACTTTGGTATTACCTTGGCTTTCTAATTCGCCATCTAAGCGCTTAATAAGCTCTATGGCACGTGTACGTGCTTGGCCTTCACCACTTACAATAACGCTATTAGTTCGGCCATCTGCGACTACTTTTGGAATTAAAAACTCAGGTACGCTGCCTTTGCCGCTGTCTTTATAAATATTGTCTACCACAGAGACAACATCATCTGCTGTTGCATATTTAAGCTTAACAATGTCTACACGCTTATCACCCGCCTGATCAACAGAGCGAATAATCTCAACTAAGCGATTAACCGATGCAGCATGCCCCGTTAACATCATTACGTTAGCCGCATTAAAGTTAGCAACATGGCCGCCATCTTTTTGATCGCTAAATTGACGAACTAAAGGGCCTAGTTCTTGTACGCTTACATTTTTGACACGTACAACACGTGTAATCATCATATCGCCGCTAGCTTCGTTACCTTCGGTAATAAGTGGCACATTTGATTTTTTGGCGTCTGAACTTTTTTCTATCTTAATTATGCCATTGTCCATTTCAACAGCTGAGTAGCCATAAACTTCCAATACATTTAAGAAGAACTGGTAATAAAGCGCTTCGTCCATTAACTCATAACTGCGAACATTTACTTTGCCGCGCACGTTAGGGTCAATAATTACTGTTTTATTGAGATTTTTACCAACAATATTAATAAACTCGTTGATATCAGTGCCTTTAAAGTTAGCAGCATATTCAACAGCAGAAACAGACAAAGAAATACTTGCCGCCAAAAAAAGTGCCGCGTACTTAGCTAACCCTTTTTTAATTTTTTTGAGGTGTAGCACCTGAACCATTATATTAAAACTCCAAAGCTAAATTATTGCAGACTAAATTGCACATCAATTTGTTCACCATCACGTTCTATAGTGATATTGGCATCTGTACTATTACGCAGCTCGTTAATAGCTGACATAGCCTGTTTTAAATCTGTTAATTGATAGCCATTTATAGAAATAGCCAAATCGTTATTTTTTAATCCCATTTGCTTAAACAGTTCAGGTTCTTTACCTGGACTTAAGCGATATCCAATTAGTTCACCATCATTCATAGCCTGTGAAACACGTATATAGTCAAATAACTTGCCCGGTTCTTCGAGTAACTCTTCACGTGTTTCTATAATTGCTTCTTTAACGTCTGGATCTGCAGTAGCATCTATTTGTAATTCACTTGGCTCTAATTTTTGCGGACCCATTTCGGCATCGTCACGCGCAGCGAGTACAGGCATAGATACTTTTTTACTAAAATCGAGCCCATCAAGCATTAATGTTTCAAAACCTCCATTAATACCTAAAATAACACGATCAGGCAGTATCTGCGCTACTTCAGCGCGCGTGCCAAGTACAACTTCTTCAACAAGGTAGCTTACTTGCTTACCTTGTGATTCAATAATTGCTATGCCTGCTTGGTCATCATTATTAACAGCTACAATACCGGTTAAATTAATACTTAGGCGTGTTTCTGGCGCATTATTTATAACCTGCGATTGTTTTGCAGTATTATTGTTGTTTGTTACAGTTTTTTTACCAAATAAAAATTGCTCAATAATATGCTGCGCTGAGTTATTACTCGCACCAGATGGCTGATTAGCATAATGAGTAGGAGTAAGTAGAGTTACTGGTGGTTTCGGCCATAAAAGCCAGACAAGCTTTGATAATAAAAATGCAAGATAAACAACAACTAACAGTGTCACTAATGCACTTAATTTAGCATGCGGTAACCGCGTTAAAAATTGTTTTAGTTGTTGGATTTGCTGTTCCATAAATAGTGTTCTTATTTTAATTTACTGCGTTAGCGCGTACCCATAGTACCCTTTCATTTTTCTTTCAACAAGCACACTAATATTAAACTTTGTAAACAGATTAAATTAACTTTACATAGTAGTACAAAAAGTAAACGGCTGTTGTAATACCTTCATCCTACGATGATTTCATGATAAATTTTAAGCTATAAAAACGTGGGGAAATGCCTTATGAGTAAAAAAAGTAATGCTAATACCAACTCAGACCATGCAGATGAGTTAAAAGTTCGATTAGATAAATGGTTATGGGCTGCACGATTTTATAAAACTCGTGCTGTTGCACGTGAAATGGTGCAAGGCGGCAAAGTACATTATAATGGCCAACGTACAAAAGCGAGCAAAATAGTAGATGTTGGTGCAAAAGTAAAACTTGCTCAGGGTGTAGATGAAAAACTGATAACTATACTCACAGTGCTTGAAAAACGTCAAAGCGCCCCCATTGCACAGACCATGTATCAAGAATCTGATGCAAGTATTGCTAAACGCGAAGAAAACAGCATCGCACGCAAAAATAACAGTTTTTTTGCTCCTCATCCGGATAAAAAACCAGATAAAAAGCAAAGACGCGAACTTTTAAAAATGAAATCAAGTTAGGTATAGCCACTCATGCAACAAGATTTACTTCACCGTTATTTATTCAACGAACTAGATGTTCGTGGCGAACTCGTACAAATCGAGAATGCTTATAATGAAATGATTGCCGACCACAATTACCCAGCCCCTGTTAAAGCATTACTAGGTGAGCTACTTGTTGCAACCTGTTTACTAACCGCAACTTTAAAGTTTGAAGGTGAAATTGCAGTACAGCTTCAAGGTGATGGCCCTGTCAAATATGCTGTTATAAATGGTGATGACAAACAAAACATGCGTGGTATTGCACGCCTACAAAGCGAAATTACGGGTACAACTGTAAAAGAGCTTATTGGCCAAGGCTATATGGTGATCACTATTACACCAAGTAAGGGTGAACGTTACCAAGGTATAGTGCCCTTAGAGCACGATACTCTGAGTGAATGTATAGAAAGTTACTTTGAGCAATCAGAGCAATTAAAGACACGTCTTTGGTTTGCAACCGACACAACTGAAGGTAGCGCAAAAGCATGTGGTCTATTTTTACAAGTACTCCCAGTTGATAAACAAAAATCAATTGAAGACTTTGCGCACTTAGAAGCATTAAGTAACACGATTAAAAATGAAGAGTTGTTACACTTAGATGCGAACACTGTTCTTACACGTCTTTATCACGAAGATAATCCTCGCGTATTTGAACCTCAAGCTATTAAATTCAAATGTGGTTGTAGTCGTGATAAAACAATTACTGCACTTGTTAATATTGGACAAGAAGAACTACTCAAAGATGTAGCTGAGAAAGGGACTGTTAACATTAACTGTCATTACTGTTTAAAAGAGTATGTTTTTAACGAACAAGACATAAAAAGCATTTTCAACTAAATGTTCAGCTTCATTTATATATAGTAATTAAAGCCGCAAAATATGCGGTTTTATATTATAAAAAGATGATACCGGTGTCATGAATTTTGTTAATTTACTGACACCGGTATCATTGAAATTATTCATGTTTTTTAGCAAATATATGTGTTTTTAGAGGCTTTACGGGCTCGAATATCTCAAAACCTTCTGTTACTATAATTTCAGTTTAAGGGCACTGATAACCCCAGAGCTATCCGTTCAAACTCTCACACATAGTTAGGTATAAACATGACTACAGGCGCTACACGTTTTGTCGATTTAACCGCAGCTGAACTTGTCGAGCATGCGATCCGCCGTGGCGAAGGTACTTTAGCCGCAAATGGTGCTTTTGTTGCAATTACAGGAAAACGAACTGGTCGTTCACCAAAAGATCGTTTTATTGTACAAGAAGCTACAACTCAAGATGACATTCAATGGGGCAATGTCAACCGCCCATTTGATGCAGACAAATTTGACGCTTTATGGGCTCGCGTAGAAGCACATGTTCAAAGTAATGACCACTTCACCTCTCACCTAGAAGTTGGCGCAGACCCTGAGCATTATCTACCTGTAGTCGTAACTACAGAAACAGCGTGGCACCATATTTTTGCCAAAAACATGTTTATCGAAGCGCAAAACTATAACGCTTCAAACTTACCGCAATGGCAAGTAATGAACGTTCCTTCGTTTGTATGCGAGCCGGAACGTGATGGCACAAATAGCGATGGCACCGTTATTATTAACTTTGCACAGCGTAAAGTATTACTAGCAGGTATGCGCTACGCCGGTGAAATGAAAAAATCGATGTTTTCTGTGCAAAACTTCCTACTACCAGCAAGAGGTGTATTACCAATGCACTGTTCTGCTAACGTTGGTGAAGCAGGTGATACAGCATTATTCTTCGGTTTATCTGGTACGGGCAAAACAACTCTTTCAGCAGATCCTACTCGCTTTTTAATTGGTGATGACGAACACGGTTGGGCACCTGGAAGCGTGTTTAATATTGAAGGCGGTTGCTATGCTAAATGTATCGACCTGTCACAAAAGAACGAACCTGTAATTTGGAATGCAATTCGCTTTGGTACTATTTTAGAGAATGTAGTGCTAGATGAAAAAGGCGTTCCAGATTTTAACGACACTAGCCTTACTCAAAATAGCCGTGCAGCATATCCACTTGAACATGTTGAAAAACGTAAAGTAGAAAACCGCGCAGGCGAACCAAAAGCTGTTGTATTTTTAACTTGTGATGTAAGCGGTGTATTACCACCGGTATCTGTTCTTAGCGAAGAAGCTGCTGCTTTTCACTTTTTAAGTGGATACACAGCTAAAGTTGGCTCAACTGAGATTGGCTCTACTAGCGATATTGAATCAACGTTTTCAACCTGCTTTGGTGCGCCATTCTTCCCACGTCCTGCAGGTGTTTACGCTGAGCTTCTTATGAAGCGCGTACGCGAGTTTGGCGCTAAAGTATACCTTGTGAATACAGGTTGGACTGGCGGTCCTTACGGCACAGGTAAGCGCTTTGATATTCCGACTACTCGCGCAGTAGTTGATGCAATCGTATCTGGTAAATTAGCCGGTGTTGAAACTCAGCACATTGATGTTTTAAACCTAGATGTACCGGTAGCAGTTCCAGGTGTAGATACTAACTTACTTAATCCTATAAATACGTGGGAAGATAAAGCTAAGTACAATGAATATGCAGCAAAACTTGCCGCTGACTTCACTGAAAACTTTGCTAAGTATGACGTATCAGACGATATAAAAAATGCAGGGCCTAAAGCTTAAATAAGCTTCAAGCTTGTATTTTAACGCCAGCCAAGGGCTGGCGTTTTACTTTCTAAATACCTAATTTAATAAGTGCGACAAAATGCCGCACAACTCATATCAAAAACCATATAATATACCGCGTAATTAATCATTCCTTAATGCCCAATAAACCTGCATTACTCATTACGGCTATTTAATTAATGACACTAAAGCTTTCATGGCGAAAAACATTCAGGCGGTTACATTTATACTTAGGCCTATCAGTAGGTGTTTTACTTACTATTATCACTCTTTCTGGCTCTATATTAGTTTACTATCCACAAATAGACTTACTGCTAAATCCAGCAAATGACGCTACTACAAACATAAAAACGCCTAATTGGGATCAAGCATATAATACGCTAAGAGCCAATTTCCCTTCAAAGCAAGGGCCATGGCGATTAGAAAACACAGGTATAAACTCAGTAATTCCCGCGCGATACTACAATCCAACAGAAACAAAAGAACAAGGCTTTGCCCCCTTAATGGTATGGCTATCTAGCAGTAGTGATAAAGTAATACGTAAAAACTATTGGGGAAAATACTTAGTAACTTGGATGTACAACTTACATTTTTCATTACTAACAGGAGCAACGGGCACTCTCGTCGTTGGCTATATAGGCATAGCCTCAATAGTTCTTCTTATCTCTGGATTCTTTGCTTGGTTTCCAAAGCCTGGGCAGTGGGTAAAGGCACTAAAATTTAAATCTCGTAGCTCTAAAATAGGTTTGCTATACGACTGGCATAAACTAATTGGTTTAACCTTCTGCATACCGCTACTAGCTTTAACTGTTACAGGTGTTATGCTCGCTATTCCAAAACAAACAGATCCTATATTAACCGCTCTAGTTAGCGATATAAACTCCCCACCAAAAACACAAATTCAACCGAGCAAACAAACCGATATTTCTTTATCACAAGCGGTATTAATAGCTGAAAAAGCATTACCGAATGCGCGTTTAGCTTGGATTGAAACACCATCAAACTTAAATGCTATTTACAGATTAAGATTTCAAACTGTAAACGATCCTTCGTATCGCTTTCCACATAGCTATATAGAGGTTAATGCACTTACAGGAAAGTTAGAGAGCGTGTTTAATATAGATAAGCAAAGTACGGCTAGTAAAATAAAAAGCTGGATACACCCTCTACATGACGGCAGCATTGGCGGTAACATTTTAAAAGTCATTTGGGTGTTAAGTGGCTTCGGATCTGCTGCATTGTTCATTATCGGCGTATATAGGTGGTTAGTTAGAACCAAGAGAATACAAAATAAACTTTAGTTGAAGGAGTACATGAATTGCTTTTCAGTAAGTCTTGTCGATAGTTTTCTAATATAAAGTATATGGCCTTCGTTAATCTAAGGATTAAAAATTAATAACGCTCAGTACATATGAAATTAAAGCAGCCCCTAACCGCCTATCATGCTATAAAACAATTAATGAAGGGTAGTTTATACTGCAAGTTTAGATAGGCACTCCATGAACACTATTATTTAAAAACCACATGCCCATTAGATTTAAGTTCTATGCGTAAACCTCTGTATTAACCTCTATTTTTATTCTCTTCAGTAACCTACCTAAAGCGTATATAAAGGCTTAAAGGTCATGTTCAATACTTATCACAAGACCAGATAATTAACGCTTTTATATTAGGTCAGATGTTAAACCAATTGGTATTATTTACCCAAAGTACAAATGCTACCACTCATTGTCGAGCGGAGGTTTTTTATGCTTTTGACGTCGGGAGTCGCTACGCTCGCCCGACCTGCGTGATGATGTTGATATGAGTGTGTGTTAACTGCGCGTAGTTCACTTTTCTGCAGACGTAAAAAGGCCCGGCTATTTCTAGTCGGGCTCTCTACAATTTGAAGCTTGGTGGTGTCGTAGTGCCCACAGCGGTAGAAAGTCACATAGCAAATGCTACACTATCGTTGGCCGGGGCTCGCCTTCGAGCTGTTTCGTTTCACTACTGAGTTCGGCATGAGTTCTTGGCTATTTATTAAATCCCAGATAGCAAAAAACCCGTCACATTGCTGTAACGGGTCTCTACAATTTGAAGCCTGGTAATGTCCTACTTTCACATAGCAAATGCTACACTATCATCGGCGCTGTTTCGTTTCACTACTGAGTTCGGCAT
>NZ_JACJEF010000025.1:0-20194 GCF_014163935.1 Pseudoalteromonas sp. SR41-7
GTGAATTTACGCAGTCTCACGTGTTTCCCAAGGCCGCAGGCAGGTTAAGAGATGTGCTTATAACTGATAAAGGTAACGTCGCGGTATTAACAGACGGTAAAGAGGCAAAGCTAATGTTGATGACATCAAATTAATTTACATGAAATAACCAATAATAAAAGCTAAAGATAAAAAGAAAGGCCTGACCCCATTCTTATAGAAATAGGCTACTGCCTGAACAAAATAAGTGGTCAATATTGGTTGACCTCTAAAATTTGATCTTAATTATTTTTAATACTTTATTTTTCCTTCTAGTAATTCATATAAAAGAGTCCCTTTTCTATATTTTTCAATATCATACTTCCAAGTTAGCTTGAATATAGGATGCTTATCTATTTTCAATTCTTCAATTACACCTTCATCGACTGCGCTAAAAAAGCCTAACCTTTGAATTTTATGAGGTTTATCTGCACTCACTTTTTTCATTTCTGACCAGATGTAATTACATCTATTATCAGTACTTACTAGATTTTCAAAAATATAATGAAAAATAAAATAGGGATATACTTTAAATACTTTGGATACAAGAGGGTGAAGCCAATACTTTGTCGTTGTTGTTTTTCTGTTTAAAATTTTAGATAAATATTTAATAATTAACATTTGAATTTTATTAGGCTTTTTAAAGTTACTCTTCACTAAATATAAATAAAATTTATTATATAATTCAACTGATAGGGGGTTAGCCTTTGTCGATAAAATAAACCAACTAGACATAACTCTATCTTTCCCTGGATTACTGTAAACAAAAAAACCTAGTTTACTGGCTTCCTCAATCCACGAATTTAAAGGTAGCATGCAATAAGTCGTCGCGTCAGCCCATACTCCACCAAAGTTTTTTAATAATGAAACTCGCACTAAATCAGATTGAAGGGCCAACCCTAAATATTGAAAGCTTGTATCCTTTAAATCAAAATCAAGATAGCTTTGTAGGTTTGTCGAATCTAATAAAACAACTTCCCATGTAGGATTTTTCTCCTTCCATGAAGCAATACATTTTTTGACTAGATAAGGTGCGTTTTCAAGCCCTTGATACCACAACATCCATATCTTTTTTGGGACAGTTTCTGATTTTACTTCCATGACATTGCCTTAACCCTAATAAAAATATAACTTGTAGAAACATCTTTCTACAACTTTGAGTTTCCTAAATTTAATTAGTCTTTTTGACCAACACCTAATAATTTATGTATTTAGCTTACATTAATGTCGGCATAATAGTAAATAAGGAAATAATTACAATTTCTAATTATTACGCTAACAAAAACTAAACATTAATCTTTATCTAATTAAGAGTTTTTATTGATGGATAATAACCCTCATTTTAATGTTATTAAAAAAGCCGCTGTTTATTACAAACAGCGGCTTTCGTATTAAGATTTACAAGCTTAAAACTTGCTTAACTTAAACTTGATTTTTATTGTTTACCAATCACTTCAAGTCCACCCATATATGGGCGTAATACTTCTGGTACTACTACCGTACCATCGGCTTGTTGGTAGTTTTCTAGTATGGCTACTAGTGTACGGCCAACGGCTAAGCCTGAACCATTTAGTGTATGTAGTAACTCTGGCTTTTTAACACCTTCACGACGAAAACGTGCTTGCATTCTACGCGCCTGAAAGTCAGCCATGTTTGAACATGATGAAATTTCGCGGTATGTATCCTGCGCAGGTAGCCATACTTCTAAATCGTATGTTTTAGCTGAACCAAAGCCCATGTCGCCCATACATAAAATTACTTTACGGTACGGAAGTTCAAGGGCTTGTAGTATTTGCTCTGCATGACCTGTTAACTCTTCAAGCGTTGCCATTGAGTCTTCTGGTTTTACAAGTTGTACAAGTTCAACTTTATCGAACTGGTGTTGACGAATTAAGCCACGTGTATCGCGACCATAACTGCCTGCTTCACTTCTGAAACACGGAGTGTGGGCAACTAATCGAATTGGTAAATCGCTTTCGTCGTAAATTTCGTCACGGGCACTGTTTGTAAGTGGTACTTCAGCTGTAGGAATTAAGCTAAAGCCGGCTTGTTGTTCGCCGTCATCGTTTACAAGGCCTAATGTGTGGAATAAATCGCCTGCAAATTTAGGTAATTGGCTGGTGCCATAAAGGCTTGCGCTATTTACTAGGTACGGTACATACATTTCTGTGTAGCCGTTTTTATCAGCGTGTGTATCTAGCATAAATTGCGTTAGTGCACGGTGCATACGCGCTACTTGGCCGCGCATTACAGCAAAGCGTGCGCCACTAATTTTAACGCCCATTTCAAAGTCTAAACCGTTTAGGTCTTGGCCTACATCAACGTGATCTTTAACTTCAAAATCGAATTTTTTAGGCGTGCCCCACGTTAAAATTTCAACGTTGTCGTCCTCGTCTTTACCCGCCGGTACTGACTCGTCTGGCAAGTTTGGAATTGCTAAAGCAATGTCGTTAATTGCGGCTAATACTTCATCTTGCTCTGTTTTAGCGGCATCTAGCTCACTGCCTAAGTTAGCTACTGCATCAAGTAGTGGCTGTGCGTCTTCGCCTTTAGCTTTGGCTTGACCAATTGCTTTTGCGCTTGCATTACGTTGACTTTGAAGTTCTTGCGTTTTTACTTGTAATGTTTTGCGTTTTTCTTCAAGTGCCGTTACCGTCGCTACATCGAGTTCGTAACCGCGCGCCGCTAAACGTGCTGCAGTTTGTTCGATGTCTTGACGTAAAAATTTAGAATCTAACATGTTAGTTTTTTAACCTTTTTGCATTACTAGCTGAAGGCCCAGCCAAGCCATAAAAATACACACCATCACGTTTAAGATGATATTGAGGGCCATTTTAATAAAGTGACCTTGTTGTAATAACAACAACGAGTCCATTGAGAATGTTGAAAAGGTGGTTAATGCACCTAAAAAGCCAATACCGATAAGGGTTTTGGCGGGGCTTGCGGTGATAATTTCTTTATCTATCAAACCGTACAAAATGCCCATTAACAATGAACCCAGAATATTAACCGTCAACGTGCCAAAAGGGAATCCCCTACCGAGGAGTTTTAGCATGCTTTCGCTAATAAAAAACCGTAAACACGCACCTGAGGCTCCGCCAAGGGCGATCATCATATAAAGTTTAATCATTTTCGTATCGTCTAAGTGGGCTTTGCGCATCGCGCTCTTTTAGGTAATCGAGTTTTTGTCTAATTTTTTGCTCAAGTCCGCGCTCGCTCGGTAAGTAATATTCTTTGCCGTCCATTTCTGGTGGTAAGTATTTTTCACCTGCGGCAAATGCGCCTTCTTCATTGTGCGCATAACGATACTCAGCGCCATACCCTAAGTCTTTCATTAAGTTAGTTGGGGCATTACGTAAATGCTCTGGTACTGGGTAACTTGGCTCGTTTTTGGCATCTGCTTTTGCTTGATTAAACGCCATATAAACTGCATTACTTTTAGGTGCGCTGGCTAAATACAGTGTGGCTTGTGCTATTGCACGCTCGCCCTCGCTTGGGCCAACACGTTGAAATATATCCCACGCGTTTAAAGCCACTTCCATCGCACGCGGATCGGCGTTACCAATGTCTTCTGTAGCTATGGCAAGTAAACGCCTTGCTACATACAAAGGGTCGCCACCACCGGCTAAAATTCGGCAATACCAATACAGTGCACCGTCGGGGGAGCTACCTCGTACTGATTTATGAAAGGCCGATATTAAATCGTAAAACTCATCTCCGCCTTTATCGTATTTAGCTAAATGCGTTGGTAACACTTGGCTAAGTACGTGCTCATCTACGTTGTATTGACCGTTTTGCTCGGACGTTAAGTCAACTGCTTGTTCAAGTAAATTAAGTACTTTACGCGCATCGCCGCCACTTGCTTGGCAAAGTGCCTTTTTAGCGTTGTCGGCAATAGTGATGTGTTTTTGGCTTAGCTGCTCGTCTTGTTTAAGTGCGCGCTCTATTACGGTGTATAAGTCGGTATCGGCAAGCGATTTTAAAACATACACGCGTGCACGCGACAATATAGCGTTGTTAAGGGCAAACGATGGGTTTTCTGTGGTTGCACCTACAAATATAAAGGTGCCGTCTTCTATGTGCGGTAAAAAGGCATCTTGTTGGGATTTATTAAAGCGATGAACTTCGTCAACAAACATAAGGGTGCGTTGGCCACGGCTTTCTAGGTTGTCCCGCGCTTGCGTTACGCTGTCGCGTATATCTTTTACGCCTGCAGTTACCGCCGACATTTGAATAAGTGAGGCATCAGCATGGTTGGCAATTATTTGCGCAAGTGTTGTTTTACCAACACCAGGCGGACCCCATAAAATTAAACTATGGCATCGCCCCGCGACAATGGCTTGATGCAGTGGTTTATCAGCACTTAATAAGTGCTGCTGACCAATGTATTCATCAAGCGTTGTAGGGCGCATACGCGCAGCAAGTGGGCGTACATCGGGCCCAAAATTAAAACCTAAATTACTCACCGTTACTCTGATCGTCTATTTCAACACCTTCAGGAGGCGTAAATTCAAAAGTGCTTTGATCAAGCGGCGTATTAACTTGGGCATTGTTAAACGTAAATGACGATAGCTGCCCTGAGTTGTCGGTAACCACTAGTTTAGCAAGCCCTTGCTCGTTACCCGCAAATGCTATATCAAGTTGTTCTACTTGGCTTTCTACGCCTTTATTTGGCGTTACGCTAAAGCCTGTACTTGTTGCAAGTACGCTGTATTTTTCCCACTGTGCTGGGTCTTTTGATGTCAGTAGCACAAATGGTGTTGAGTCGATTAGGCTGCTGGTTTTCATAATTGTTACTTGCTCAGCAAAGCTGTCGAAGTAATATGTTTTATCACCGTTTGATACAAATAACGTATCGTCTGGATTAGTTTGCTGCCAGCGAATCATCATAGGCTGTTGAAGCGCTATTGTGCCCTCGCCTTGCATAACTGCTTGGCCTTCTTTGTCTGTTACTTGTTGTGCAAACTGCGCTTTAAAGCTTTTTAAAGTGGCAAGTCTGTCTTGTAATGCTTGGCTGTCGTCAGCAAAGCTTGGTGCGGCAAGTACGCTGCCTAACACTAATAATAAGGCGTTAACTTTTTTCATGAATTTGCTCCATTAGGTACTAATACATCGCGAGCACCGTTATGACCTGGTGAACTCACGATACCCGATGTTTCCATTTGTTCTACTAAACGTGCTGCGCGGTTATAGCCAACACGTAATTTACGTTGCACTGACGATACCGATACTTTGCCGGTTTCAATTACAAACGACACAGCTTCGTCGTATAACGGATCAGATTCTTCATCTGCATTTTCGCTAGCTTCACCCGGTAATAAAATATCTTCAGTGGCATCGCCATTGAGTATTTCGTCAATGTAATTTGGTTTAGCACGTGCTTTCCAATCGTTTACTACGGCGTGTACTTCGTGGTCGTCTACAAACGCGCCATGCACACGCTCTGGTACGCTAGTGCCTGGCGGTAAATAAAGCATGTCGCCCATGCCTAGTAAGTTTTCTGCGCCTTGTTGGTCAAGTATTGTCCGTGAATCTATTTTGCTCGATACCTGAAACGCCATACGTGTTGGAATATTAGCTTTAATTAAGCCGGTAATTACATCAACTGACGGGCGCTGCGTAGCAAGCACTAAGTGAATCCCTGCCGCACGTGCTTTTTGAGCAATACGTGCAATAAGTTCTTCTACTTTTTTACCTACAATCATCATCATGTCGGCAAATTCGTCTATTACTACAACAATACTTGGTAATTTACCTAGCTCGTCGGGGCCTTCTTTCATGCCATCGGTGTCTTTAAATAATGGATCAAGAATTGGGTAACCCGCTTCATTGGCTTCAAGCACTTTTTGGTTGTAACCTTTTAAGTTACGCACACCCAATGCTGACATTAATTTATAACGACGTTCCATTTCGCCTACACACCAACGCAATGCGTTAGCAGCTTCTTTCATATCGGTAACTACTTCACACAATAAATGCGGAATGCCTTCGTATACTGAAAGCTCAAGCATTTTAGGGTCAATCATGATCATACGTACATCGTCAGGACCCGATTTGTAAAGCAAGCTTACTATCATGACATTAACGCCCACTGATTTACCTGAACCAGTTGTACCGGCTACCAATAAATGTGGCATTTTACCTAAGTCAGCACATACCGGCTGACCAGCAATGTCTTTACCAAGCACCATGGTAAGAGGCGACGGATTTTGCTCAAATTTAGGGGCGTTTATTACTTCTGATAAACGAACTATTTCACGGTGTTTATTTGGAAGCTCAATACCAACATAGGTTTTACCTGGGATAACTTCTACAACACGTACACTAATTGCCGAAAGCGAACGGGCTAAATCTTTAGCTAAGCCTGTAATTTTAGACACTTTAATACCTGGCGCTAAATCTAGCTCAAAACGCGTAACAACGGGGCCTGGGTATACCGCTACTACGGTTGCTTGTACGTTAAAGTCGAGAAGTTTTGTCTCTACTAGGCGTGATACGCTATCAAGCTCTTCTTGCGAAATTGGGTTTTTAGCTTTATCCGGTCTGTCGAGTAAATCGAGCGATGGTAATGGCCCTGGTGGTGGCTCTTGCGTTAATAATTGCTCAAACTTTTCTTTTGCTGTTGGTGGTGGTTGATATTGCGCTTTTGGTTTAGGCATTGGTCTTGCTGGCGATACCACCGTTGTAACTGGTTTTTCAGGCTCCACAACTGGGCTTTGATCAAGCGCATTTAATGCAGCAGCCGTGTCCATTGGTTCGTCGTCTATGGCGCTAAAGCCAATTTCTTGATCGAGTATATCGTCAAGTTCATCAAACGGCATAAAGTCATCACTGATTTGTGGTTCACTAAACGGTGTTTGAGGCTTATCTATCGCTTTTTGTTTATCTGCTTTTTTAGCTGATGTAGGCAGCTCTATCTGCTCTTTTATATCGTCTTCAAAATGGGCGTCTGCTTCATCGTTATTATTTACTTTACCTGCAGTATGTTCTCGGTGCATCCAGCCTTTTGCATACGATACAACATAGCGATAAAGCCTAACCATTAAATCGCCAAGGTAATCTACAAAATCAACCCACGATACTCCCGTCAATAAGGTAAGCCCTGCAAAAAAGAAACACAGCAATAATATAGATGTACCGGTAAAGTTAAACGCAGGCATCATGGCTGATGCAATAACATCGCCCACTACCCCACCCGATGAAAAGTTATAAATATCGTCGAAATTAATACTACTAATAGCGGTAGCTGAGGTAATAAATAAGGCAAAACCAATAACACGCAGCGCTAAGGTAGTGTAATCAAGCTGTAAAATGCGGTGAGGTTGTTTAAATAGCAAGTAGCCAAATAGCTGAATGGCCGCTGGCACTAAGTAAGCCAACCAACCAAAGGTGAGTAATAAAATGTCGGCTATCCATGCACCGGCTGCTCCTGTGATGTTGCTTACTTCGCTAAAACTAGTTTGCGACCATGCAGCATCTGCTGGATCAAAGCTGATCAAGGCACATAAAATAAATATTGCCGTAAAGGTACTGATAATCAGCCCTGTTTCTAATAGTCTTTGCACACCGTTTAGGCGCATAGTTCCCTATTCCTCTTTATTATTCTATTTTTATTCACACTTACTTAGCAGTGAAATACCTTAGCAGGAAATGCAATTTGTTGCACTTTATCTTAACCTTGATGGCCTGATTATGAACAAGTTTTTATAATTTGAGCTTATATAAGCAAATGACGCAGTTAATATAAATAACCTCAAGTAATATAAGGACGAATAATTACGCCTTCTTCACCTTTTACTTCTTCCATTACTACATAAGTTCGGCTTTCACTTACATTTGGCAGTTTCAATAGTATGTCGCCTAATACGCCACGGTATTCTGACATATCATTTACGCGCGTTTTAAGTAAAAAATCAAAATTACCCGATACTAAATGACATTCAATAATTTCTTCGTGCTTTTTAACCGCAGCACTAAACTCATCAAATACGTCGGGAGATGTTTTAGTAATCGTTACTTCTACGTACACAGATAAACCTTGCCCAAGCTTAGCGGGATCGACCACCGCTTTATAGCCAAGTATATAACCTTCTCGTTCTAGCTTTTTTACTCGCTCCAAGCAGGGCGTGGCGCTTAGGCCAACTCGTCTGGCCAGTTCTACGTTCGACAAGCGTCCATCGTGTTGTAATTCCATTAAAATTTTACGGTCAATTCTATCTAATAATTGATGCATAGTACCAACTAGTTTTTTATGCTGTTTATTTTTATTATCTAGATGATAACACTAGATTTGAGTTTAAAAAAGGTGAGACATACGGGCTTATGATGAATATAATAGTGGAAAATGTTAATCCGTTCTTAATAAGGCAAATGATATGATTATTGGTGTTCCTAAAGAAATTAAAAACCATGAATACCGTGTAGGTATGGTTCCTGCAAGTGTTCGTGAATTAGTAAACCACGGTCACCAAGTGATTGTAGAAACCGATGCAGGCATGGGCATTGGTTTTACTAACGAAGATTACACACAAGCGGGTGCTGAAATTTTAGCAACTGCTGCTGATGTTTTCGCTAAAGCAGACATGATTGTAAAAGTAAAAGAGCCGCAAGCTGTTGAACGTGCAATGCTACGTGAAGACCAAATTCTTTTCACTTACTTACACCTTGCACCTGATCTTCCACAAACTGAAGACCTTGTAAAAAGCAAAGCTATTTGTATTGCATACGAAACTGTAACTGACTCACGCGGTGGTTTACCGCTTCTTGCTCCTATGAGCGAAGTTGCTGGTCGTATGTCTATTCAAGCTGGTGCACAAGCGCTAGAAAAATCTAACCACGGTCGTGGCATGCTACTAGGTGGCGTACCTGGCGTTGAAGCTGCTAAAGTTGTTGTAATTGGCGGCGGCATGGTTGGTCGTAGCGCAGCGCAAATGGCTGTTGGTCTTGGTGCTGAAGTTGTCGTTCTTGATCGTAACATCGATGTGTTACGTGCACTAGACGCGCAATTTGGTAATAAAGTTAAAGCTATTTACTCAACTGCTGATGCACTAGAAAAACACGTACTAGAAGCTGATTTAGTAATCGGTGGTGTACTGATCCCTGGTGCAGCTGCACCTAAACTAGTAACTGCTGAGCACATTAAAGCAATGAAACCTGGTTCTGCAATTGTTGACGTTGCAATCGACCAAGGTGGCTGTATTGCTACTTCTAAAGCAACGACGCATGCTGATCCAACTTTCATCGTTGATGAAGTTGTTCACTACTGTGTTGCTAACATGCCAGGTGCTGTTCCACGCACATCTACGTTTGCACTTAACAATGCAACATTGCCATTCATCATTAACCTTGCAAACAAAGGTTATAAAAAGGCGCTACTAGATGACGCTCACTTCTTAAAAGGCTTAAACGTAATTAAAGGCCAAGTAACTTACAAAGAAGTAGCTGAAGCGTTCAACATGGAATATGTTGACCCACGTACAGCAGTAGAAAACGCATAATTTAGCGTTTTGTAGTTAGGTTGGTATTAAGTAATGTAGCAACCTAACTACAACCCATAAAAAAGCAGCTAATTAGCTGCTTTTTTTGTATTTAAATTTCAGGTTTATATAAACTTATTTAGATAAAACGCTTAATTATAAAATCTACTTTTACGCGCTTAGCTTGCCCTAGTAGTTTTTTAACTGGCTGCGGGTAATCATCCATTGTTTCTAAATCATCTGGGCCTGTTAAACGGCGGCAGTGTTGTAAAATTTCCTGCTTTTCGTTATCAATAGCATCCATAATTGTTTGCTCTGGATCTTCTATTAAAATACCGTTTTCGATATCAAGACCCCATGCACGCGGATTTAAGTTATGCCCACTCAGTAAATGTTTTGTTCTATCTGAACAAATACCTTTTAAATGAAACGAATTACTTTCATCTTTCCACAGATACACATTTAAATTACCGTTATCGATGTGGCGTTTTTGCGTTTTTACAAACTTATGCAAAATAGTTTCGTATAAATAAGGTAATGCCCCTATTTTACTAAAAGGCTCGCTTGGCGGTAAATAAAAGTCATTTGCTGTTTTATCCCCTACCACAATAGTCACTTGCTTGCCTTGCTTTAATAATCGGCGCAGTGATCGCATAAGTGGCGCCGGAAAATTAAAGTATGGCGTATACAACACAAGCTCTTGCTCTGTGGTATCAAATAACGCTTTTATTAAACGATTTAATTCGTTATTACGACGACCAAGCCCTAAAAACAAACGAATACCTAATGCTTGCGTATTTAGTTGCTCTGCTGCGTTGTAACTTGCGACTTTTAAGTCACGCATTAATTGCTTTTGATCAAGTTTGAAGTCGTGTAAACGCTTAAGCGGTCTTGTGTCTATGCGTGGCACAGCATCGGAGCTAATTAGCTTTGTCTCAATAAAATCAACCACTGAGTCACACAGCTCGCTCTGCGTTATTAAAAAGTAACGATCGAGTCTGTAACGCTCGTTATACTGCAAATACACATTGTTTAAGCTTGCGCCACTGTAAAGTAAGGTATCGTCAATGACAAAACCCTTTAAATGTAATACGCCAAATAATTCTTTAGCTTTTACAGGTACGCCATAAACTTGTACGTTCGATTTAAACTTTTCTAAATCGTCACAGTATAAACTTGCGTTACCATCAGACTTCTCTGCACCAATTAAACCACGTTGCGCACGATGAAAATCCACCAGCACTTTTACATCAAGCGCAGGGTTCTCTAATGATACTCGATGCAGGGCTTCTAAAATCTCGCGGCCTGCTTCGTCATCCTGTAAATAAAGCGCTGTGATATAAATTCGTTTTTTTGCATTAGCTATCAAACGTAGCAATTGCGTTCGGTAATCTTGCGCATTGGTTAAGACGTTAACGTCTTTTGAAGTCAACCCGAATGCGGGTTTTTCCTGCCAAAATAACATAGTTGCCTATTCGCTTAGGTCACATAATCTATCAGTGACAAATAAAATTAGGTAAAACATAACAAAAAAAATCAAAGGGGTCATGAATTAACGCTGTTTTGTTGCCTGTTAGTCTATTTATTGAGCTACTTAGGTGTTTTAACTGTAAAAGTACTGAGCTCTAGTACACAATACTGCACAGCTTTTCGATTTGCGAAAAAAAATAATCGCGGATTTTGTTTACATCCGCCTTGATTTTCTTAGAATCGAGCGCATTAAAGACCGTATTAAACGTTTAGGAAAAAATAATGACTGAAGCAAAACATTGTAAGCTACTAATTTTAGGCTCTGGCCCAGCTGGTTATACTGCCGCAGTATATGCAGCACGTGCAAATTTAAACCCTGTTTTAATTACAGGCATTCAACAAGGTGGCCAATTAACAACCACGACTGAAGTTGAAAACTGGCCTGGTGATGCACACGGGTTAACGGGCCCTGCATTAATGGATCGTATGAAAGAGCACGCTGAGCGCTTTGAAACTGAAATCATATTCGATCACATCAATAAAGTAGATGTATCTAAGCGCCCTTTCACACTAACTGGCGACCAAGGTACTTACACATGTGATGCGTTAATCATTGCAACAGGTGCTTCTGCTAAATACTTAGGCTTAGAGTCTGAAACTAATTTCCAAGGCCGTGGCGTTTCAGCCTGTGCTACATGTGATGGCTTTTTCTATAAAGGTCAGAAAGTAGCGGTTGTTGGTGGTGGTAATACAGCGGTTGAAGAAGCGCTATACTTATCTAACATTGCTGACGAAGTACATGTTATTCACCGCCGTGATAGTTTCCGTAGTGAAAAAATACTTGCAGACCGCCTTGCTGAAAAAGCAGCTAACGGTAACGTTGTTTTACATTACAACCGTACGCTTGACGAAGTATTAGGCGACCAAATGGGCGTAACTGGCATTCGTATTAAAGATGCACACTCTGATGCAACAGAAGAGCTAGATTTAGCAGGCGTATTTATCGCTATTGGTCATAAGCCAAATACAGATATGTTTGTTGGTCAACTAGAAATGAAAGATGGCTACTTAGTTGTAGAGTCTGGATTGAATGGTAACGCAACTCAAACAAGTGTAGAAGGCGTTTTTGCTGCAGGTGATGTGTCTGACCACATTTACCGTCAAGCAATCACATCAGCGGGTACAGGCTGTATGGCTGCCCTTGATGCAGAACGTTTCTTAGATAATTTATAAGCAATTAAATAAATTATAATAGGGCTGATTATTCAGCCCTTTTTTTATGTCTAAAATATAGTTACACTTTTACGATCAATTATAAAATAAGTACTGTATGAGAAATCAGCTATACCAATTAAGTGAAAACGATATAGCATTCCCCAATCCGGAATACGCATTAGAATCCCCTGATGGCTTGTTAGCAATTGGCGGAGATTTAAGTTTACCTCGCCTAAGTAATGCCTACAAAAGCGGAATATTCCCTTGGTTTAGCGAAGATGAGCCTATTATGTGGTGGTCGCCGAGCGAACGCGGGATTTTTGAACTGGATGATTTTCATATAAGTAAGAGCCTGCGTAAACATTTAAAAAAGCACCCTGTAAAAGTAACCATTAATAATGCCTTTGAGGAGGTAATAGAAGCTTGTCGCGATCAACGCCTTGATACCGATGGCACTTGGATCACCTCTGACATGCTCAACGCTTATGTTAATGCACACAATGCTGGCATTGCCCATAGCTTAGAAGTGTGGAGCAACGGAGAGCTTGCAGGTGGCTTATACGGTATTATGCAAAATGGTGTTTTTTGTGGTGAGTCGATGTTTCATCATCAAACCAATTGCTCCAAGCTTGCTATGTGGGCACTGGTAAATTGGCTTAAACGTCATAATGCGCATTTTATTGATTGCCAGTTAGAAAACCCTTATTTAATGACCTTAGGTGCACAAGTAATCCCCCGCTCAACATTTTTGACTAAACTAAAAGCTGCACATAACTATATTATTAATCCTATTATGTGGGAGTCACAAGAACTTGACGCAATCTATGAATGAGCAACTTCCTGCACGTGTTGGTTTAACCCAAGAATTTGACTGTAGTTATTTACCCAACAGACAAGAGCAACTTTTAGTTATTCTAGATCCTAGTTGCTACAGTACAGACAAATTTGAGTCATTATTAGGCTTAGGGTTTCGTCGCAGTGGTAACCAAATATATCGTCCACACTGCCCAATATGCAGTGCATGTAATTCTGTACGTGTATTAGCACAAGACTTTATCCCTTCAAAATCGCAAAAACGTAAACTAAACAAAGCAAAAAACCAGTTTGAAGTAAAATACTCGATGCAAGAACGCCCTGAGTATTATCCGCTCTATAGTAAATACATAACGATGCGCCATCAGGATGGAAGTATGTATCCTCCTGAAAAAGAACAGTTTCAAAGCTTTTTACTTTGCAGTTGGCTCAAAATCACATTTATTGAACTATGGCACCAAGATACTTTAGTCGCAGTTGCCGTAACTGATTGTATGAACAGCTCTATTTCTGCAATTTATACTTTTTTTGACCCCGACTTTGAACACTATAGTTTAGGCTCTGTGATGATATTAGAGCAGCTTAAATTTGCAAAAGAGCAAAATAAGCAATACGTGTACTTAGGCTATCAAATTGATGAATGCGATAAAATGAAGTACAAAACTCAGTTTTTACCAGCTCAAAAACAGCTCAATGATGAGTGGGTGGCTATTTAATTTGCAAATATAGCCCCTGCGCCTTTACTTATTGGAGTATTTTGGGCAAAATCTGCAGCGTTTAACTATTAAAGAGGTGTTACGCTAAACATGGCGAAAGAAGACGTAATCGAAATGCAAGGGACAGTCCTTGATACTTTACCAAATACAATGTTCCGAGTTGAGCTAGAAAATGGTCACGTAGTTGTGGCTCACATTTCAGGCAAAATGCGCAAAAACTATATCCGTATTTTAACCGGCGATAAAGTAACGGTAGAAATGACTCCTTACGATTTATCAAAGGGTCGTATCGTATTCCGTGCTCGCTAAGTAAGTGCGTAAACGAGATTTAGTTTTTGGCTAGTGCTTTACTAGCTTTAAGCGTTTATTAAATGTAATTGATAGACATTGACTAGCAATTACATTTAATAAACAAAAAACCCAGTTTTTACTGGGTTTTTTGTTGCCTATAAAAATGGCAAAAAAATGGCCCGCTATTATTTAGCGGGCCATTTTTATTTAACTTAGTTGTGTAATTAACGTTTTACGCTGGCGTTAAATTGCTCTCGTAATCAAAGCGGATCTTCTTGTCTTTAACCGATACTTTAACTGTACCGCCATCAACAAGTTCACCAAACAGTATTTCATTAGCTAATTGCTTTTTAAGCTCTTCTTGAATAACACGTGCCATTGGTCGTGCACCCATAGCCTTGTCATAACCTTTATCTGCGAGCCATTCACGCGCTTTAGGCGTAAGCTCAAGATTAACCGATTTTTTATCAAGCTGGGCTTGCAGTTCCACAATAAACTTATCAACCACCAGTAAAATAACTTCACGTTCAAGGTGGTTAAACCAAATAATGTTATCTAAACGGTTTCTAAATTCTGGCGAGAAAACTTTATTAATTTCGCCCATTGCATCGTGCGTGTGATCTTGCTCAGTAAAACCAATCGACTTACGCGTAGTTTCTTGTACGCCCGCATTGGTAGTCATTACAACCACTACATTTCTAAAATCAGCTTTACGACCGTTATTATCGGTTAACGTACCGTGATCCATAACTTGTAGTAAAATATTGTAAATATCTGGATGCGCTTTTTCAATCTCATCTAAAAGCACTACCGCATGTGGGTTTTTAATAACCGCCTCGGTTAATAACCCGCCTTGCTCAAAACCAACATATCCTGGTGGAGCACCAATTAGTCGGCTGATTGCGTGGCGCTCTACATACTCAGACATATCAAAACGAATAAACTCAACACCCATACATTTAGCAAGTTGCTTAGTTACTTCTGTTTTACCAACACCTGTTGGGCCTGCAAACAAGAACGAACCCACTGGTTTTTCTTCGCTTGATAAACCCGAGCGAGATAAACGAATAGCCGATGTAAGTGCATCAATAGATTGATCTTGTCCAAACACAAGCATTTTAAGATTACGATCTAGATTTTTAAGCGTCTCTTTATCTGTTGAAGACACATTTTGTGGTGGAATACGTGCCATCTTCGATATTATTAGCTCTATATCAGCCACACCAATGGTTTTTTTACGTTTAGAACTAGGCTGTAAACGTTGGTTAGCTCCCGCTTCATCAATTACATCAATTGCTTTATCTGGCAAGTGGCGCTCATTAATGTATTTAGCACTAAGTTCAGCAGCTGCTTTTAATGCTTTTTGAGTGTAGCGAATACCATGGTGCTCTTCGTAACGCTCTTTTAATCCATTTAAAATTTTAGTGGTATCAGCAACACTTGGTTCAAGTACATCAATTTTTTGAAAACGGCGTACTAATGCACGGTCTTTCTCAAAAATATTTTTATACTCATTGTAAGTGGTTGAACCCATACAACGTAACTTACCACTTGAAAGAAGTGGTTTAAGTAAGTTTGAAGCGTCCATAACGCCACCAGACGCTGCGCCAGCACCTATTATGGTATGTATTTCATCAATAAATAAAATAGACCCAGGTTGTGCCTGAAGCTCTTTTAATAAGCTTTTAAAGCGCTTTTCAAAATCGCCACGGTATTTAGTACCTGCAAGCAATGCCCCCATATCTAGTGAGTACACAACTGCATCTGCAATTACTTCTGGTACTTGCTCGTTCACAATACGGTACGCTAAACCTTCAGCAATGGCGGTTTTACCAACGCCCGCTTCACCAACAAGTAATGGGTTATTCTTTTTACGACGACACAATACTTGTACCGTGCGCTCTACTTCGCTGTCGCGCCCAATCAGTGGGTCAATATTACCTTCACGAGCCTGAGCGTTTAAGTTAGTTGTAAAGCTGTCTAGCTTACTTGCTTCTTCGTTTTGAACTTCTTGCACTTCTTCATGTATATCATCGCTGTCGTCGCCTAGTTCATCATCCGCTTTTGAAATGCCGTGCGAAATAAAGTTAACAATATCTAAGCGCGATACATCATGCTTTTTAAGTAAATAAACAGCTTGGCTCTCTTGCTCAGAAAAAATAGCAACCAGCACATTGACACCCGTCACTTCGTTTTTTCCTGACGATTGCACATGAAACACAGCACGTTGTAATACACGCTGAAAACCAAGCGTTGGCTGAGTTTCACGCTCTTCTTCTAAATCTGGGATGACGGGTGTTGTTTCGTCAATAAATTCTAATAATTCGGTTTTTAAGCCTGAAAGATTAACACCACACGCGTTTAAGGCTTCTCCTGCAGAAGGATTATCTAATAGCGCAAGTAAAAGGTGCTCTACGGTCATAAACTCATGACGGCGAGTGCGCGCTTCACGAAACGCGGCATTTAAAGTGAGTTCTAAGTCTTTGTTTAGCATTGGCAACCCCTTACTGAGATAATAATTTATACCACAACAATCGGATGTTTGATCACCCTAATTGGTATTTATACCAATTGTATTAAATTGATATTATTCCTGCTCACAACTACAAAGCAGTGGATGCTCGTTATCCCGTGAGTAACGGTTAACTTGTTCAACTTTGGTGTGGGCAACATCGGCGCTGTAAACACCGCAAATACCCTTACCTTTTTCATGAACCTGAAGCATCACATCGGTTGCTCTATCGCTATCCATATTAAAAAACGTCGTTAAAACTTCAATTACGAAGTCCATCGGCGTGTAGTCGTCGTTATTTAAAACAACTTTATATTTTCGCGGCGGCTGTAGCTTTTGCTTTTCACTGTCGCGAACTGTGTCGATAACACCTGAATCTTTCATACCACTCATAATTAAATATAGTCTTGTCTTTGTAACTCAAGCAAACTTGAATAAAAAATAAATAAAATGTTAAAAAATAACTCAAAACACTTGACTGGTTGGCTAAATAAACTACAGTCAAACATAGATTGATTAAACCTTAGTCAGTCTAGCAAATTATACGGTTTAGAATAACTAAATTAGTCAACTTATTGAAGGATGTAGAAGTATGGCTTGTGGTAAAGTTAAATGGTTCAACAACGCCAAAGGTTTTGGTTTCATCGTAGAAGACGGCTGCGAGAATGATATCTTCGCTCATTACTCAACAATTGTAATGGACGGCTATAAAACGCTTAAAGCTGGTCAAGATGTAACATTCGAATTAGAACAAGGGCCTAAAGGCCTACACGCTAAAAATATTGCCCCAGATGGTGACATTATTGAGTGACGATTGTTTTGTTCGACTAAAGCGAGCGACCTTTTAAGATCCTCGCTTAATTCCTTAAGCATACTAACTTATCTCTTCTTCTCTTATTTATTGCCTCTTTTCATTCAAATTCAACCCTTTTCCTTGAATTTATTTTATATACCCCAATGTTCTAAGAGTTGATTGTTTAACTGCTTATTGGGCATGCTCAAACTCTAGCCCTTTTTATTTAAGCTTGTTACACTCTTGGTGCTAAAAATTGCGCATAACACCTTATCGCCTCTTTTATATGTACTAGGCTAAAGGCTGATTTATTTTTGTTAATTTTTTAGCTATAAATACGATTCCAGTTCGTCAGGTGTGACTATTCTGCTTTTATAAAAGAGCAACGCTGAGTACCAACACCTAACAAACTACTCATTACGAGCGTACGTGTTTATTAACTTGTTTAATAATATGTACTCACTCATAAGTAATGATTTTCTTTGCATTGTTGAATAAGACCTTATCGGTCGACTATCTAGGAATGATGATGACATCAAAAATTATCTATACAAAAACGGACGAAGCTCCGGCACTAGCAACTTATTCGTTGCTACCGATCATCCAAGCATATACAAATGCGGCCGGTGTTGAAGTTGAAACTCGCGACATATCATTAGCAGGTCGTGTAATTGCTAGCTTCCCTGATTATTTAACAGAAGAACAACGCATTGGTGATGCACTTGCTGAACTTGGCGAGCTTGCTAAAACACCAGAAGCAAACATCATCAAATTACCAAACATCAGTGCATCTGTACCACAGCTTCGCGCTGTAATTAAAGAGCTTCAAGCAAAAGGTTACGCTCTTCCAGAATACCCTGTGGAACTTAAAAATGATGAAGAAAAAGCAATTCAAGCGGCTTACGACAAAATTAAAGGCAGTGCAGTAAACCCTGTACTACGTGAAGGTAACTCAGATCGTCGCGCGCCAGGCTCTGTAAAAGAATATGCACGTAACAACCCACATTCAATGGGTGCGTGGAGCAAAGATTCTCAGTCTTACGTTGCAAGTATGAGCGAAGGCGATTTCTTCGGTTCAGAAAAATCAGTAACTGTTGATACAGCCACTGATGTGCGTATTGAACATGTTGCAACTAACGGTGACGTTACTGTTCTTAAACAAAGCACACCTCTTTTAGCTGGCGAAGTTATTGATGCATCAAGCATTAGCGCTTCTAAGCTTCAAGCTTTCTTAGCTGCAGAAATTGACGCTGCTAAAGAGAAAGGTGTTTTGTTCTCGCTTCACATGAAAGCGACAATGATGAAAGTATCTGATCCAATCATCTTCGGTCACGCTGTTAAAGTATTCTACAAAGATGTATTTGCTAAACACGGTGAGCTTTTTGAAGAGCTAGGTGTGGATGTAAATAATGGTTTAGGCGACGTATATTCTAAAATCCAAACATTAGACGATGCTAAGCGCGAAGAAATTGAAGCAGATATTCAAGCTGTTTACTCTAACCGCCCTGCTATTGCTATGGTTGATTCTGACCGTGGTATTACAAACTTACACGTACCAAGTGACGTGATCATCGATGCATCTATGCCTGCAGCAATCCGTTCAAGCGGTCAAATGTGGAATAACGATGGTAAATTACAAGACACTAGCTTTGTAATTCCTGATCGCTGTTACTCAAGTGTTTACCAAGCAACTATCGATTTTTGTAAAGAAAATGGTGCGTTTGATCCAACAACAATGGGTAGCGTTCCAAACGTTGGCCTTATGGCTCAAAAAGCTGAAGAATACGGTTCACACGACAAAACATTTGAAGCAAAAGCGGACGGTTCTATCCGTGTTGTTGATGCAAATGGTAATACATTACTTGAGCACAGTGTTGAGCAAGGCGATATCTGGCGTATGTGTCAGGTTAAAGACGCACCAATTCAAGATTGGGTTAAGCTTGCAGTAAATCGTGCACGCGCAACAGGCGTTCCAGCTATTTTCTGGTTAGACGAAAACCGTGCACATGATGCGCAGCTAATCAAAAAAGTAAATAAATACCTACCAGATCACGATACAGCTGGCCTAGATATTCAAATTTTAGCACCGCTTGAAGCAACATTGTTCTCATTAGCGCGCATTAAAGAAGGTAAAGACACGATTTCTGTAACAGGTAACGTACTACGTGATTACCTTACAGATTTATTCCCAATTTTAGAATTGGGTACAAGTGCTAAAATGCTTTCAATTGTTCCACTTATGAACGGTGGTGGCTTATTTGAAACTGGCGCGGGTGGTTCTGCACCTAAGCATGTTCAACAATTCGAAAAAGAAAACCACTTACGTTGGGATTCTTTAGGTGAATTTTTAGCACTTGCTGCATCACTTGAGCACTTAAGCGTAACTGCTGGTAACAACAAGGCACAAGTACTTGCTGATACCCTAGATAAAGCAACAGGTACGTTCCTTGCTGAAAACAAATCGCCGTCACGTAAAGTGAAAGAAATTGATAACCGTGGTTCTCATTTCTTCCTATCTTTATTCTGGGCACAAGAACTTGCTAAGCAAAATGATGACAGTGAACTTAAAGCACAGTTTACTCAAATCGCTAGTGACCTTGAGTCTAATAAAGAGCAAATCGTAAGTGAACTTAACGATGCGCAAGGCCCTGCAGTTGATTTAGGCGGTTACTTCCAGCCTAACGATGATGCAGCCTTTAAAGCAATGCGTCCAAGCACTACATTTAACGATATTCTTGCTAAATTAGTATAAATATCGGTTTAAATTTAAAAGCCGCTTACTTGCAAAAGTAAGCGGCTTTTTTATGTCTAAACTTTACAAAAAAAGGCCGCTATATATAAAATAGCGGCCTTTGAATAATTAAATTTATTTATTTAATTATTCAATTAT
>NZ_JACJEF010000026.1:0-17764 GCF_014163935.1 Pseudoalteromonas sp. SR41-7
CCGCCGTATACTTTTGCAAGTACGTTAGTGATTGCTGCAGTTAGTGTAGTTTTACCGTGGTCAACGTGGCCGATTGTACCAACGTTTACGTGCGGTTTTACGCGTTCAAACTTTTCTTTTGCCATGACGGAACCTATCAGTTTTGTGTATCTAAATTACATATGAAAATAATCCACCAAAGGTAGATTAAGTTAATCTTTTTCAAATAGTATTTTCTGACAGATAAAGGAAGTAATCAAGGAGATTCTTAGGACTGGTGCTGATAGGCAGAGTCGAACTGCCGACCTCACCCTTACCAAGGGTGCGCTCTACCAACTGAGCTATATCAGCAACACAAGAACTGGAGCGGGCAGCGGGAATCGAACCCGCATCATCAGCTTGGAAGGCTGAGGTAATAGCCATTATACGATGCCCGCATAAAAATCTGTTCTTAAACTACCTCTAACCGTCAAGAATAAAGTGGTGGAGGGAGCTGGATTCGAACCAGCGAAGGCTGAGCCGTCAGATTTACAGTCTGATCCCTTTGGCCGCTCGGGAACCCCTCCACGATAATTCTCTACTAATTCACTTCCGGTAAAAGGAAAGTGGTGCCGACTAACCGAGTCGAACGGTTGACCTACTGATTACAAGTCAGTTGCTCTACCAGCTGAGCTAAGTCGGCACTGCTTTAGTACGGGGCGAGATATTAGAGTAAGGTTTATTGGGATGCAACTATAAAATTAAAAAAAGTGTAAATTTTTAGTTTAAATGCTCAATATTCACGCGAAAACACGTTTTTTGCACTTTTTTATGTTGTTTTGCTTAGCTGGTGCCAGTAATTTAACCCCTTCATTACGAGTAATGAATCAAAAATACTTCCCTCAAATTGCTGTTGTAAAAGCAAGCCATAGCCACCAGCAAAAATTATTTGTACTTTTTGCTCTGTTTTTTTATCCATTAAGTGCAACTTAGCTTGCTCAATTGCTCCAATGGTTGCCACTAAAGCACCATTTTTTAAACCATTAGGCGTATTTTTACCCAGTTCATTGGTAAATGGAGTTTTACCATCATCAAAAACACGTTGAGTATTTTGTGTAAGTGATGAGGTCATTAAATCAAGCCCAGGTAAAATCCAGCCACCTAAATGCAACCCTTCACTACTAAGCACATCAATTGTTGTCGCAGTACCCGCATCAACAACAATGCATGCTGTGTTTGGATATAACGTAAATCCAGCAATAAGCGCAAGCCACCTGTCTATGCCTAAGTTAGCTACATGCTCGTAAGCGCATACAAGATCTCCAAGCGTTTTGGTTACCTTGGCTTCAAAACAAATAATATTATTGCTAGCCGCTTGTGCGAGAATATCGTTTAGTAAATCACTGCGCCCTACACATGCATAAATCACTTCGGTTATTTGTAACCAAGGCAGGTTATTTATATCTGCCGGTTGTGTTTGCTCGTTATGCCACAACACAGCTTTTAATGATGTATTTCCTACGTCGATCAATAATCTCATAATTGCGCCTTTCTAAGGGAGACTTCCCCGCCGTAATAACTTTTTACTTCCCCGTCTTGGCGAATTCGTATTCCACCTTGTGCGTCAATACCTTCACATATTCCACGCCAACTTCGGTGCCCTGTGTTTAGTTCAACATATTCACCAGCAAACGCATTGAGCGAATTCCATTGCTCATACATAGCTTGCAAACCCGTTTGACGATACTGCGCTAAGCGCTGCTCCAAATGATGAGTAAGAGAAGCCACAAGTTGGTTTTTATCAAGCTTTTGAGTATGTTGATTTAAGTCGGTCCACGCTTGGTCTATATGCTGACTAAAGCTCTCTGGCATTTGTAAATTAATACCGATACCAATCACTAACTGACAAGGTCCTTGCGGTTGTCCATCTAATTCAACCAATACACCTGCAAGTTTTTGCTTATTTATATAAATATCGTTAGGCCACTTAAGTTCTACGTCAACTTGGTATAACGCTTTAATAGCATCATAAACAGCTAGGCCTACCGCAATTGATACGCCCATCGCAGCTTGTAAGCCGTCATCTAAACGCCAAAAGTAACTGTAATACAAATTAGCGCCAAATGGGGATTGCCAAACACGGCCGCGTCTACCACGTCCTGCTTGCTGCATTTCAGCAACAATAACAGTGCCAGACTCAAGCGTTGTTTTGGCCTGTATACGGCGCATAAGCTCGCTGTTGGTCGAATCAATAATAGGGTGTACTTCTACATCGGCAGTATTTGCACCTAGCGCTTTGTAGTGCTGATCAATTTGCGTTTTATTTAAAAGGCCCACCTGACTATTCAAACAATAGCCTTTGCCAGTCACTTTAAAAATATCCAAGCCCATTTCTTGTAACGTTTTAATATGTTTACTTACCGCAGCTCGGCTAATACCTAGCTTTTCACCCAAGGCTTGACCAGATACAAACCCTCCTTGGTTGAGTGCATTTAAAATAGCGAGTTTGTTTCCATCAGGTGCTTTCATTACTTAGGCTCCGCGTTAATATGGCATTCGCTGCGTGCATCCATTAAACGTACTTCGTGCTCTAACATAATGTTGTAACGCGTATAAACAACTTGCTGAATGTGTTTAATCATTTTTATTAGGTCGCTGCCTTCACTATTTCCGTGATTAACAAGTACTAGAGCTTGGTGTTGATGCACTTCTATACCTGCCTCGCGGTGCCCTTTTAAACCACTTTGATCGATTAACCAACCTGCCGCGACCTTGTGATGACTTTGCCCATATTCGTAATGAGGTAAATCGGCAAATTGCTTTAATAGTTCAGCTAACTGCTGGTTGGTTATTATAGGGTTTTTAAAAAAGCTGCCCGCATTGGCAAGTGTATATGGGTTAGGTAATTTGCTATTACGCGTTTTTATAACCTGATCGAATACAGCTTGCGGGGTGATGCTTGAGAGCTGCTGCAAAGGGCCATAACTTAATGCTGGTTGCCATTTTTTTGGGAGCGCTAAGTGTACTTGCGTGATCACCGCTTTATTTTTAAGGGCATGTTTAAATATTGAGTCTCTGTAAGCAAATTCACATTGCTCGTTATTTAATGAATGCATAGTGTTAGTGGTTATATCAAAGTACTCTACCAACTCAACAAATTTAGCTATCTCAACGCCATAAGCACCAATGTTTTGTACCGGCGATGCGCCAACAGTGCCCGGTATAAGTGCTAGATTTTCAAGCCCGGGTATATTTTTCTCTAATAAATAGCTAACTAGTTGATGCCAGTTTTCGCCTGCGGCAATACTTATTAGTGTGTCGCTCTCGCGCTCAGTAATTTTAATACCTTTTAAAGCTATTTTTATAACCGTACCCATGTAGTCATTTAAAAATACGGTATTACTGCCCTCGCCCAGCAAACAAAACGGTGCACTAAAATTTTGCGTTTTAAGTTGCTCAAGCTGAGTAATTTCAACAAAATTTTGGCATTGGCTGTTTAATGCGAATGTATGTAAGGAGTGTAATGAATGCGCCACAAAGCTCTCTAAAAATACCGGTAACTAATCGCAATAGTTTACCTCATCGTCGCAAATGTGGCACTAGATTGTAAAAATCACTCAACCCGCCGTGTCAATCGTGATATAAAACCAGCACTTTTTTATTTGTGTTCAGAGTAATGATGAAAATTAAACCTCTTTTTTTAAGCCTCGCTATGGCGGGTATGTGTTCGCAAGCAATGGCTAATGCGATTGACCAAAACTCGTATGCTAACCTTGATGATGTTGTTACTACTCACTTAAACCTTGATTTAGATGTCGATTTTGCCGACAAGCAGTTAGAAGGTTTTGTAGAGCATACTCTTCAGTGGAACAACAGCAAAAGTAGAACTCTCGTACTTGATACCCGCGACTTAGACATTGATAAAGTAATGTACAAAGATCAAAGCGGTAACTGGAAAAAAGCGACTTTTGATTTAGCTAAGCGAGATGACGTTAAAGGTTCAAAGCTTACTATTGTGTTTAAAAACCAAGCTGAAGTAGTTCGTATTTATTACAACAGTCGTCCAGAAGCTTCAGGCCTGCAATGGTTAACACCAGAGCAAACGGCAAGTAAAACGCATCCATTTATGTACAGCCAGTCGCAAGCAATTCATGCACGTAGTTGGATCCCAGTGCAAGATACACCCGCAATGCGTGTAACTTACTCTGCACGAATTCATACACCAAAAGATATACGTGCTGTAATGAGTGCCGATAACAAAGATGCGCTTTATAAAGATGGCGACTACATTTTTGATATGCCACAAGCAATTTCACCTTACCTAATTGCTATTGGCGCAGGTAACTTAGAATTTAAAGCAATGTCGCATCAAACAGGCATATTTGCTGAACCGACAATTTTAGATGCCTCTGTTGCTGAATTTGACGACACCCAAGCCATGATCGATAAAACAAACGCGATGTACGGCGAATATGCATGGGGTCGCTACGACTTATTAATGCTACCACCAAGTTTTCCGTTTGGTGGCATGGAAAACCCACGCTTATCATTTATTACTCCAACGGTTGTTGCCGGTGATAAAAGCTTAGTTAACCTTATTGCTCATGAGCTTGCTCATTCTTGGTCAGGTAACTTAGTAACTAACGCAACGTGGGAAGATTTATGGTTAAACGAAGGTTTTACCTCGTACGTTGAAAACCGCATTATGGAAGAAGTATTTGGCCGTGACCGTGCGGTTATGGAACAAGCACTTGATTCAGCGTCTTTACGCGCACAACTTAAAACAATTGATGCACCAGATACACGCCTTAATTTAAAACTTAACGGCCGCGACCCAGACGATGCATTCAGTTCAGTGCCTTACACTAAAGGTCAATTATTTTTAATTTACCTAGAAAACAAATATGGTCGCGATAAGTTTGACCCGTTTGTAAAAGCGTACTTTAAAGAGTTTTCGTTTAAATCACTTACTACCGCGCAATTTGTTACTTACTTAAAAGCTAACTTAATTGAAAAGTATCCTGGTGTTGTAAGCATGGATAAAGTAAACGAATGGATTTTTGAACCTGGATTACCAAATGATGCGCCAAACCCTACTTCTGATGCATTTGATAAAGTAGATACTGCAACAGCAGCATGGCTAAAAGGCGACACAACTGCAGCTCAACTGCCAACAGCTGATTGGTCTGTGCATGAGTGGCTACACTTTTTAAATAACTTACCACGTGATTTAAGCCAAGAGCACATGGTAGAGCTTGACTCAGAATTTAACCTAACACAGTCAACTAATGCTGAACGTGCATTTGCTTGGTTTATGCTAGCAGTAGGAAATGGTTATCAACCAATTTACCCTGCACTTGATAAGCACTTATCAGGTATTGGCCGTCGTAAATTAATTGTCCCATTATATAAATCCCTTATCACTAACGGTAAAAAAGAGTGGGCACAAAGCGTGTACTTAAAAGCACACCCTGGGTATCACCCTCTTGCACAAGGTACTATTGACGCATTATTTGAATAAATAGCGTTAACTAGAAACTAAAAAGGGCCAAATTTGGCCCTTTTGTTTTGCTATTTTTCTACTTTGTCACTTTTTCTAAAAAAGCTTCACGCTCTGCAGTTGTGGCTTGTTGCCACCAAAAATCAAGCATTTGCGGCGCACTTGGCATGCCTTTACCTGTAATTGGTGCTATCGGCTTTATTGGCTGACTAGGACGAGAAGGTACTGCAGGCATTGTATTTTGCATTACCGGTTTATTGCTTGCTAGCTGCGTGTTAGAAATAACACTTAAAGGCTTAGCAACAGCGCTACTTTTTGCTTTTAAACTAACTTGTGGTGCTTCTGCAAATACTTTTGCAGATACTGCATTTTCAGCACGATTAAACACTAAGGTATAATCTTTACCTGCTTCAACAGTTACACTTACCCAAAATGGTTCCGACTCCACAACTTCATGCGTGTCATAATCATCTTCATATAAATCGGTATATTTTAGCCTAAGCTGGTAAGTTCCTGGCGCAAGCTCTACATCATCAATACGGCTAAACAAAGAGCTTTCTAGCATTTTATCGCCCACTTGTAGTGGTACAATTTCTTCTGGAAAGTGAATGTTTTCAGCATTAGCCGAAAAACTAAGTAGTAATGCAACTGCACTACTTATTAAAATTGGTTTAAGCATATTAACTCCTTTATTTGATTTCAGTTTGACACTGCTCTGAAAGTTTGTCATTAGTGAGCTTAAAATTCATAACACTTAATTAGGAACACACTATGAGCCAAGAGACTATTTTTACCAAAATAATTAATCGTGAAATTCCGGCCGACATTGTCTACGAAGATGAAGACACCCTCGCATTTAAAGATATAAATCCACAAGCGCCATTTCATGTGTTAATTATCCCCAAAAAAGCAATTGCTACTATAAATGATATAAATCCTGAAAACTCACATTTAGTAGGCAATCTATACGTTGTTGCGGCAAAATTAGCTAAGCAGCACAATTTTGCTGAGGACGGATACCGCGTGGTCATGAACTGTAACGAACATGGTGGACAAACCGTTTATCACATACATTTACATATGCTTGGCGGTAAAGAAATGGGATGGCCACCTTACCAAAATGTAAAAAAAGTAAATTAATTAAAAATTTTTATCTAACTATTCTGCTCAACCAATTAGTTACAAATGTTATGATTTTTCATGGTTATAAAGAATAAACAGTTACTTATTTGCAACATTTTATGTTTAAATAATCGTAAAATCGTATTTGTTATTGAGTGCTTCAGCGACTTTCTAATACAAAAGGTGCGGAAGTCGTGATAAACTTAAACAGTCAGCTTTATAAAAGAGTATAAAAACATGAGCAGTTCAGCCTTTTTGTTATTAGATCAAGAGCCAATTAACACTATTGGTATTAACGTTTTAGAACCTTTGTTAAAAACGCAAGGCCTTGACGTAACCACGGGTACTAATATCTTAGATATACCTGAAGGGACTCGACTTTTGTTTATCGAAACATCTAGCAAGGATGCATGGGGAAAACTAAAAGAACAACTAGTAAACCTACGTATTAAATGCGATATCATATTATTTAATCTAGACGAGAACCCTGAGCTTGCTAATCGTGCATTGTTGAGCGGTATTCGTGGCGTATTTTACACAACAGATAACGCCGATGTATTAATGAAAGGTATTCGTTTACTACTTGAAGATCAGCTTTGGTACCGTCGCGATATTATGTGTAATGCATTAAATCGTATGCTGCAATTTAATAAAGATGCGCTGCATAAACTAACCGAAGGGGATATTGAGCCTGTTAAACTTACTAAGCGAGAAAAAGCAATAATCTCACTAATGAGTAAAGGTTCGAAGAATAAAGAAATCGCTGAAGATTTAAGTATCAGTCCACACACAGTTAAAACACATTTATATAGCGCATTTAGAAAAACTAAATGTCGTAACCGTATTGAGCTCCTATCTTGGGCACAACAAAATATCCCTGATGAAATTCGTTAATCATATATTTAGTTTAAAATTAAAAACAGACACTTAGGTGTCTGTTTTTGTATGTGTTACACACTTATTTAATACCAATTTGATTGCCTAAGTAATCTGTTTTGATAATTGGTATAAGTGTATACTTTTGATAATCTTAGTTTAAAACTACTTTGCTGGAATATTAATGCTCGACTCTTTCACTCTTTATTTTGCCAGCATCGCCATCATGGTTGTAATGACCTTACTTAACTTTTTAACATGGCGAACAAACAAACAAATATCGGGCACGCTGCTATGCATTTTCTATCCCATATTGCTATTAGGCTCTGTTATTGGTTTTACGCTTGTTGGTGATACACATAATTTAGTGATTATTAGCGCTGCTAGTAGCATGATGTTTGCCGCATCAATAGTGCATTGTTTATCGCTCAGTCAGTTTTTAAATTATCACGGTATTGGTTTTAAATTACTTTGCTCAGTAACTGCTTTTTGCACTGTAATGCTTGGCTATTACACCTTTTTTGACCCATCTTTACACGAAAGAGTGATTGCATCCGATATACAGCACATAGCAGAAGCCGGCTTTTTACTCTTTATATTTATTAAGTACGCGCGCAAACCCTACCCTAATGGCAGCATTGTATACATAACCATTTTAACGCTTGTTGCTTTGAGCTTTATTGGCCGCTCGTTATTTATGGATAACATTGAACAAAAAAATCTTTTAGTAAACGGCTGGTTTAGCTCTTTATTATTTTTAAATGGGGTAATTGCGCCCATGTTTTATGCTTCAGGTATGGCGTTATTATGTAATGAGCGCAGAGAACAGCACCTCAATAAACTCGCCGATAAAGCACAAAAAGATTTAGAAATACGCGGGCTCTTTTTATCAACAATAAGCCACGAAATTCGCACCCCACTAAACGGTATTTTAGGCAGCGCCCAACTTGTTATGAACCAAACAAGTGATACCCGCAATAAAGCCTATTGCGAGGCAATTATAAATTCTGCCGAATCACTTAATTTATTGGTAGATAAGGTCCTTGATTACGCGAGCCTAGATCAAAGTGACGAAGCGCTTTACGAAGAAGATGTAGAATTTAAAACATGGCTTAATAATTTATGTTTATTACTAAGCCCAATGGCCGAGCAAAAGCAGCTAAAATTTGAGCTTATCTATAATATTCCTGAGCAAGCCTGTTATTACTGCGACCAACAAAAACTTAGACAAATAATTATTAATTTAGTCGGTAACGCTATTAAATTTACAGATCACGGAACCGTTAAAATTCAGGTTGATTTAGTATTAGAAAAACAACTTGAGCACACGATAAAAATTAGTGTCAAAGATTCAGGACCAGGTATAGAAAATGATGAGATAGCCTACTTAACAGAACCTTATGTACAAAGTAGTGCAGGAAAAGAAAAAGGCGGAACCGGCCTTGGTTTAGCTATTACTAGCCGCCTGCTTGAAAAGCTCAGTAGCCGACTCGAAATAGCCAGCCAGCTTGGTACTGGTAGTGTATTTAGCTTTACCGTTACTTTTACTTTAGGTGAATTAAGCCTTGTAGAGCAGCGCCATCAAACTAAAGATTACTTAACAGGTCTTGATGTATTACTGGTTGAAGATTTAGATTTAAATCAAAAAATTGCTATAGAATTTATGGCCGACGATGAACACAAAATTAAGCTCGCAAAAGATGGAAAAAGCGCCATAGAGCTCATGCAAGCTCACCACTTCGATGTTGTTTTGCTTGATATGAACCTACCTGATTTAACAGGCCAAGAAGTACTTAAACGACTAAAACGCATTGATCATAAAAATCAACGAACGCCAGTACTCGCGTTTACTGCAAGCCTTAGTCCTGACGAGGTAAAAGAGTATTTAGAATTAGGAATAAAAGACATTGTAGGCAAGCCTATTAAGCACGAAAAGCTTCGTCAAGCACTTAGCGACTCTCAATCTAATCAAACTGCGAGCATTGCAGTAGAGCTTATTGATACCTTGTATGACAAAACAGCGGCCGAAACACTCACCAGCTCATTTAGTGAAGATGAAGTGTCTTCAATTTATAATGAATTTGTGCTTTCAGCCCGCAACAAGCTAATTCGCTGTCAAAAGCTTATTGATCAACATCCAGAGCAATGCATTAAGCTTTTACATCGCCAAGCAAGTACCGCTCTGCAACTTGGTTTTAATCGCTATGGTATTGAGCTTAAAAAAATAGAGCGCCGTTTACTCGATAAAAAGCCACATAACGACATGCTTGATGAAGCGTTAGATCTGTGGCAACGCAGCTTAGAGCAATATTTAAAGTTTGTGCGTGGGCAGTTAGAGTAATAGTGAATTAGCTTTAAAAAAGCTAATGATTAACCCCTTCCATATTTATCATCAAATCGCTCTATATCGCTTTCATCAAGTACAGCACCGGTTTGCACTTCAATAACAATTAACGGCTCTTTTTGATTATTAGCCAAGCTATGAATTTGCTTAGCCGCGATATAACACGATTGGTCATGCGTTAGCGTATACGCTTGCTCATCAATACATACATTTGCAATACCCGAAACCACCACCCAATGTTCAGCGCGATGCTGATGGCGCTGCGTCGAAAGCTTAGCACCGCTATTAACAGTAATTTTTTTAACTTTAAAGCCTGTGCCTTCAACCAAAGTACGGTAATTCCCCCATGGGCGAAAAACCACTTGATGATGATTAAGTTTATCGGCCTGTGTTGTAGCAATTTGCTTAAGCAACAAAGGCAAAGAATCTAGCTCATTTTGGTTTGCAATTAACGTGGCATCATGAGTATGAATAATTGCTAAATTGCTTACTCCAAGCGTGGCAATAGTGTGTTCAGCCTCGTTAATAACTAAGTTATTAATACTTTTTTGAGCAATATAATTAGCGTTTAAACTATTACCGTTTTTGTCTTTTTTTGTAAGCGCATCAAGGGATGAAAAACTACCTACATCACTCCATTTTAAATCAACAGGCATAACAACTGCGTTATTACTGCGCTCTAAAATGGCGTAATCAATTGAATCGCTTGGGCAGTGTTCAAGCGCACTGTTGCTTGGGCGGGTAAACCCTAAATCTTTAGTAAATTGCGCCGCTGCAGCGACACTCGTTGCTATTTTTGGCGCAAACCGTTCGAGCTCTTTTAGATAGGCTGCAGGGGTAAATAAAAACATCCCGCTATTCCAGCTATAACCACCTTGAGCTAAATAACGGTTCGCTGTATCTAAGTCAGGCTTTTCTTTAAATTGTGCAACATCGTAACAACCCGTTCCAACAATAGGCGCGCCTTGTTTTATATAGCCATAACCGTTATGAGGCTCTGTAGGACTAATAGAAAATGTCACTAGCTTTCCTTGCTCAGCAAGTTTTACAGCTTCAGGGAGCTTAGCCGTTAATACATCAAAGTTTTTAATATGATGATCGGCAGGCATCACTAATAGCGGGCCGGTAATCCCATTTTGCAGCGCATAGTGGGCGGCTAATGCGATGGCAGGCGCGGTATTTTTACCTTTAGGTTCGAGTAATAATGCAGTAGGAATTGAGCTTTCAGCCTGCTCGGCGGCAATAAATCGGTGCTGCTCGTTACACACTAAAATAGCATTATCAAACAACTCATTAGAAACACGCGCCAACGTACTTTGTAGCAATGACATGTTTTCATTTAGTAGTGGTAAAAATTGTTTAGGCATTGCTTGGCGAGAAAGCGGCCACAAGCGAGAGCCTATGCCACCTGCTAAAATTACAGGAGTGATTAAAGTGTTCATAATGTACATTAGCCGCCAACAAAAATATCAGCGACTATTTTAACACTTTATTGGCTCTGCGCTAAATTAACGTGTTTATATTAATGTAAAAGAGTCTGCATCTAAATAGGCAGGAAACGCTGCTTTAAACTCATCCAGTGGCGCTTTTTCAAGTGTTATAGTAACTAGTTGCTCTGCGTCATCTTGCGCTTTAGTTAATGCATCGCCTTTGAAGTCGTATACTGCGGTACCGCCATTGTGCGCCACACCATTACCGTCTTCCCCCACGCGATTAACACCTACTACGTAACATAGGTTTTCCATTGCACGCGCCATAAGTAACGTATCCCAAATATGGCGGCGTACAGCAGGCCAATTTGCTACGTTTATCATTACATCGTAGTCGTTATTATTACGTTGAAATACCGGAAAGCGCAGGTCATAGCATACTTGCGGTAATAGTTTAAAACCATTGATTTCAAAAACTTTGCGCGCTTGCCCTGCTACAACATAATCGCCCTCGCTGCCTAAGCGAAATAAATGGCGCTTATCGTAATAACTCACCTCACCATCGGGTTTTACCCAATAAAACCGATTCGCTTTTTTATCGCCTTGTGCAACAAGTACCGAACCCGCAATAACCGCATCATGTTTATGAGCCTGCGCCTTTAACCACGTCAGTACTTTACCGTTTTCAGGCTCTGCACAATCTAAATTAATGGCAAAGCCAGTCGAGAATGTTTCGGGCAGTAAAATAAGATCGGGCTGATGCGTAATTGCTTCAAGCTGCTTATTAAACATGGCTAAATTAGCATCTTTATCAAGCCAATAAAGCGAGCTTTGCAATGCTGTAATGGTTAAAGTTGACATAATATTTGCGCAGCCTCTATGAGAGTGTTGTCGTTTTTAGCAAAGCATAAACGAATTACTTTGTCGGTTGGTGGATTTTGATAAAAAACACTTAACGGAATAGCCGCAACACCGGCTTGCTCAACTAACCAATGGCAAAATTCAACATCGTTTAAATCCGATACATCGCTGTAATCTAACAATAAAAAGTAAGTGCCTTGGCTAGGTAAAATTTTAAAACGGCTGTTACTTAAATGACTCGCTAATAAGTCGCGTTTTTGCTGATAAAACCCGCTTAGCTCATCTATATGCTCACCTTGCTGCTCGAGCATATCGGCAAGCGCATGCTGTGCGGGGGTAAAACTTGAAAACGTAACGTACTGATGAATTTTTCTAAATTCGACAGCTAAATCGGCAGGTGCAATACAGTAACCCATTTTCCAGCCCGTGCTGTGAAACGTTTTACCAAAACTCGATACAACAAAGCTTTTGGCAAATAATTCATCATCGCGTAATACGCTTAAATGCGGTTGTTCATCAAACGTAATGTGCTCATATACCTCATCGCTTATTACATACAAATTGTGAGTACCAACTAACTCTTTAAGCGCTTTTATATCTTGTGGCTGTAATATTTTACCGCTTGGGTTATGAGGCGTATTTATAATAATTGCACGGGTATTTTTAGTAATAGCTTGGCTTACTACTTGCCAATCAATGGTGTAATTTGGCGCACTTAAAGCAATGTGTACCGACTTTCCACCAGCGAGTTCAATTGCCGGTTGGTAAGAGTCATATGCAGGGTCAAATACAATCACTTCATCACTGGGGCGCACAATTGTTTGAATAGCCACAAACAATGCCTCTGTTGCACCCGAGGTAACAGTCACTTGATCAGCTGCGTTTATATCAGCTGCATATTTGCGCTTTGCTAAATCAGCAATTTGTTGCTGTAATCGTGGTACACCACTTGAAGGTGAATATTGATTAACGCCCTGCTGCACATAATAATTTAACTGCGTTTTTAAAAGATCAGGAGCATCAAACTCAGGAAAGCCTTGAGAGAGATTAATTGCCGAAAACTCATTAGCCAACCCACTCATTTGGCTAAATATACTAACGCCTAAATTTGGTAATTTACTTTCAAACACGTGATGCCCTTAATGATGGTTTTGCGCTTAAAGCGATGCTATCATTGCTTAAAACAGAAGTATAGCCGTCTAAAAACAATTAACTTTACGCTCATTAGTGAGGAATGTATGCAAAACAATACCGCTATTTCACAACTTATTGAAGCCGGAAAATGGGTTAGCCAAAAAGGCTGGGTACCCGCAACAGGCGGAAACTTTTCAGCTCGTACTAGCACTGGCTTTGTTGTTACAGCAAGTGGGCACGATAAAGGCTCACTGACGCAAGAGCATTTTTTGCAATTAGACCACCAAGGCGAGCGCCTAGCAGGAGCTTTAAAACCATCGGCAGAAACACAATTACACCTAAGTTTGTATCAGCTAATACCTGATGCGCAGTGTGTTTTGCATACTCACTCTGTAGCCGCTACCGTACTGTCGCAAATTACCCAAGGGCATCAGCTTGATTTAACAGGCTATGAAATGCAAAAAGCACTGAGCGGCTTTACTTCGCATTTAGAAACGCTGAGCATTCCTATTTTCGATAACGATCAAGATATTGACCGATTAAGCCTACTGGTCAGTGACCATCATTTACATACGCCGATAGAGCACGGCGTACTGATACGTGGTCATGGTTTATATGCAGTAGGACGTAATATTGATGAAGTTCGTCGCCACCTAGAAGCCTTAGAGTTTTTATTTAGCTGCGAACTAGAGCGCCTAAAAATAATAGGTATTCAAGCGGGAGTAACTAAATGATTAAAGCCATTTTAACCGACATCGAAGGCACAATAACCCGTATCTCGTTTGTTAAAGAGGTGTTGTTTCCTTACGCAGCAAAACAGTTACCTACCTTTGTACGTGCCAATGCTAATAAGCCAGATGTAGCTGAGCAAATTAGTGCCGTAAAAGCCCTTATCGAAAAGCCAAACGCCGATATTGAAGAGGTCATTAGCACTTTACTTACCTGGATTGATGGAGATAAAAAAATCACTCCACTTAAACAGTTACAAGGCTTAATTTGGCAAACAGGGTATGAACACGGTGATTTTAAGGGTCATTTATACCCAGATGCATTTGATTTTTTACAAGCTCAGTACAACAACGATATAGCTTTATATGTGTACTCGTCAGGGTCAGTAAAAGCGCAGCAGCTACTTTTTAAATACAGTGATTATGGTGACATTCGCAGCTTGTTTACTGACTTTTTTGACACCAAAGTTGGCGCAAAACAAGAGCAAATGGCCTATAACACCATTGTGGAGCTGTTACCGTTTAAAGCAGCAGAAATACTCTTTTTAAGTGATGTAGCCGGCGAGCTTGATGCCGCGCAAGCTGCGGGCTTAAAAACACTACATTTAATTCGTGATGGGCAAGCAAGCACTAAAGCATACCCTTATATTAATGACTTTAGCCAATTTAAATTGGAGCAATTAGTATGAGTCAATTAACAATATATGCTGACAACGATGCAAGCAAAGCACTTGTAAGCACATCAAATGCTGATGATATTGCAAAGCAACTAGCTAAAGTAAACGTACGTTTTGAACAGTGGCAAGCAAATGAAGATATTAATGAGCACACCACCCATGAGCAAATTATTAGTGCGTACAAAAGCGATATAGATCGGTTAAAAGCCGAAAATGGCTATCAAACAGTAGACGTTATATCTCTAGCTAAAGGTAATCTTGGCGCATCAGAGCTGCGCAAAAAGTTTTTATTTGAACATACTCATAGTGAAGACGAAGTGCGTTTTTTTGTAAAAGGCCAAGGGCTATTTTGCCTGCATTTAGGCAATAAGGTTTACCAGGTACTTTGCCAACAAGGCGATTTAATTTCAGTGCCTGAACTTACACCACATTGGTTTGATATGGGAAGCGATCCTGAGTTTACCGCCATTCGCTTATTTAACAATAAAGAGGGCTGGGTAGCAAAAAGCACTGACTCGTCTATTGCAGAGCAATTTCCGCTATTATCGTAAGTTATTCATTCAAAACCTTGGTCCACACTAATAAACATAACGTGGACCAAAAATATTGCGAAGTTACTTAAGCTTTATGAGATCGCCATTTTCTACCTGACTTTGGTTATACACACCTGTATCTAACACCCACCCTGTGACCAGTTTTGCCGGCGTTATATCAAATGCAGGGTTATATACATTAGCATTGGTGGGTGCCCATAAAGCCTCACCAAAGCTACCGCTAACTCCGCGCACTTCTTGAGGATTACGTTGCTCTATTTCTATATCATTACCACACGCGGTGTTGGTATCAAGCGTGGTAATAGGCGCAACTACATAAAATGGAATGTTATGAAAATACGCAAGTACGGCTAAATTATAGGTGCCCACTTTATTAGCAAAATCACCATTGGCAGCAATACGATCAGCGCCTACTACTATTTTATCCACCTTACCTGCAGCCATTAAACTTGCCGCCATATTATCGCAAATTAATGTGTACGGTATTTCCCAGCGCTCAAGCTCAAAGGCCGTTAAGCGGCCGCCTTGTAATAATGGTCGTGTTTCATCAACCCACACATGTACGTTGCCATGTTTTTGCTGCGCTTTGTAAATAACACCCAGTGCAGTACCAATACCAGCGGTTGCAAGCGCCCCTGTATTACAATGAGTTAATATGTTGTCGCCACTATTTATAAGCTCGGCACCACGATTTGCCATTCGTTCACACAGCTTAATATCTTCAATAAACAACCGCTCAGCAGTACTAACAATACCGGCAACATAATCGCTTTGCGTTAAAGCTTTTCGCAATGCCGCCATACAATGCATTAAATTAACCGCCGTTGGACGAGTGGCTTCTAGTTCATTGATTGCTTTTTCAAGCTCACTTTTCACTACCCCTTGCTCAGCTAAATACGCCACTAACAAGCTCGCGCCTAAACCAATAAGTGGGGCTCCACGCACTTTTAAGTTAATGATCAGCTCTTTCATGGTTTCTACATCATGGCACTGATGCCATACCTGCTGGTGAGGTAGTAAATATTGGTCGAGCACACTAAGCGACCCGTTTTCATATTTTAAACTGCTTGCGATTAAGTTTTGCATAATGCTTAAGGTATTAAAAATGCGTAACGTTATTTTACACCACTTTGAATAACTCTCAAGTTAGACTTGTAGACATCTAAACATTTAAAAGTATAGAATGCTTAAAAGCTGATTTTTGAGATTTAAACCATGACTAACTATGTTGCTTTTAATGCACAGCGCGCTATCGATTACGTATCGACATTAATTGAATCTAAACAATGTAATTTTTTTGATTCCGGACAAACCTTATCGGCATATGAGTTTGGTGATGGCAATCTTAATTTAGTATTTAGAATTACTGATGAGCAAAACAATAGTGTTATTTTAAAGCAAGCTCTGCCTTACGCGCGTTGCGTGGGTGAGTCGTGGCCATTAACGCTTGATAGAGCCCGTATAGAAGCACAAGTTTTACTTAACCATGGTGCTATTTGCCCTACTTATACTGCTAATGTTTTACATTATAGTGAAATGCAAGCGCTGACTATTTTAGAAGATTTAGGTAATTTACAAATATTGCGTACTGCACAAAATAATGCAGAGCAATTCCCTAAATTAGCGCAGCACGTAGCGACCTACTTAAGCCACACCGGCTTTTATAATTCAGATTTTTACTTAACCGCGCAAACTAAAAAAGCACTCGTTAGCCAATTTACTAATCCTGAGCTTTGCCAAATCACTGAAGACTTATTTTTTAGCGATCCGTACATTGAGCACGAACGCAATAACTACCCAAAGCAACTACAAAACGAAGTTGACGCAATACAAAAAAACAACGCATTGAAGTTAGAAATAGCAAAACTAAAAGCTAATTTTTTATCTAACCCGCAAACATTACTTCATGGTGATATGCACAGCGGTAGCATTTTTGTTGATTGTAATAATACAAAGATGATTGACCCAGAGTTTGGCTTTTTTGGGCCTATTGGGTTCGATATTGGCTCTTTTATTGGTAATTTACTATTGAATTACTGCGCGCAAGCAGGTCATATTGATGACTTTGTAGCACGTCGCAATTACCAAACACATTTACTTAGCTGTATCGTAGACACCTATAGTTTATTTGAGCAGCAATGGCTTGAATTAATACGCACTAAAACAACAGATGAATCACTAGCGCCAGTAAGCTATGCGCAATACTTTATGAAAAACGTATTGCAAGATGCTGTTGGTTACTGTGGTGCTGAGTTAATTAGGCGCACTATTGGGCTTGCGCACGTAAGCGATATAGATAGTATTAGTGATGACAATGCGCGCCTTACAGTGCAAAAACAAACATTAGCACTAGGCGAGCAACTTATTTTAAATGCACAAACATGCAACAACAAAGAAGCATTCTTTAGTTTATTAATAAGCCAATTAAACTAACAAGCATTAAAAAAGGCGCTATAAGCTGTCTCTTATACACAAATCCCTGCTAAGAAATTAGCGGGGATTTTTTTGAACTAAATCTCAATGTCATGATCAGATCTTCAAATCTTGTTTGAGGGCACATTATGATTAACGAACATACTC
>NZ_JACJEF010000027.1:0-10023 GCF_014163935.1 Pseudoalteromonas sp. SR41-7
TGGATGTAGGTAAGGGGCGTGAGCAGGACGCGGAAGCTTTGCTCGGTTTTTACTTATTCTTACATGGATGTAAGCCAGTAGAATAACGCAGGAGCAGTTATCGAGCCCACTAGGTTACAAACCTCGCGTCGCGATTTAATCGCCCCTAGATTGAACAAATTTCAATCCACAAAGATCAACACGCCCTAGTTAAAACAAAGGCTCGCAGTGCGAGCCTTTTTTAATACATTTTATTTAATATTACTCAGCCACACGCTTTGGTATGGTTCCAGCTCTATTGTTAATTGGCTTTCTTCAATCGTTTTATCTGCCACCAAATCAAACCACTTTTGGGTGTTAATTAAGTTTAAGTCGGCCAATGTGAGTGTTTGTGGTTTATCGCTAATGTTATAAACACAAAATATGCTTTGGCGTCTGTCTATACTTTGTCGCCAAAAACCAAATAATCCCCCTGCTAAATGCAGCGTAAACTGTGTAGCATTTGGGTGGAAGGCACTTTGCTTTTTGCGTACTGCCAATAAGCTTTTTATGCCGTTAAACACTTTATGATGATGACTGTACTTTTCACCAATTGCCGACAGTAGCTTTGACTCTTGCCAACGATGGCGGTTAATAGCACGGTTATGCTGTGAATTTTCAAAGCGTTCGTAATCGTTAGTTGTACCCAACAAACTATGAATATAAAGCCCTGGGATACCTTCAAGCGCAAACATAATTGCGTGAGCACACATAAACCGTTCCAGGCCAAACTTATCTGGGCCATTGTGCGTCCCTTGGAGAGCATCAAATAAAGCAATATTTAGCTCGTACGGTGTATGCGTGCCATCGTTACTGGTTCGCATAGATACACGACCACCAAATTGCATAGTGGTACTTACAAGTGACGCCACTTCACTGGGTTGTAATAAACCTTCAATTGGTCTGAGCCCTACTCCATCGTGTGAGGCTATAAAGTTAAAGTATGCCGTCCCATTTTGCGCAGGCGGCATACTCATCATCCAATGTTTAATTGCTGTGCTATCGCCGCTAAGTAATGTGTGTAGCAACAATGGCGGTAATGCAAAGTTATAAATACTGTGCGCTTCGTTGGCGTTACCAAAGTACGATAGGTTTTCTTGGTTTGGAATATTGGTTTCGGTAATAATAACTACGCTCGGCTCTGCGTGCTCAATAAGTGTTCGCATTAGCCTTACGGCTTCATGTGTTTGCGGCAAGTTAATGCAACTTGTATTAAGCTGTTTCCACAAAAATGCAACCGCATCAAGCCTAAACAAACGCACGCCATTGTCTAAATAATGCCTAATTATTCCCACAAACTCTTTAAGTACATCAGGATTGCCAAAATCAAAATCAACCTGATCGTGACTAAAAGTACACCACACGTGTTTTTCGCCGCTTGGCGTAGTTACAGTATTTAATAACGATGAGGTACGCGGGCGTACAACTTGGCTTAAATCATCCGTTAAGCTGGCCGTTTTGAAATAATCTTTACCCGGGTGTAAATCATTTAAAAAGTTCTCAAACCATACACTTCTGCTTGAGCAATGGTTAATAACCAAATCCGCCATTAGCTTTACATCTTTAGCGATATTTTGAATATCTCCCCAATCACCCAAGGACTCATTCACTTGCACGTAGTTCATTACGGCAAAGCCTTCGTCTGAGCTGTACGGGTAAAATGGCAATATGTGCAGCGCATTTAACTGCATATCACATTGCTCTTTTATAAACCTGTGTAGTGTTTTAAGCGGTGCCTCCATTGGGCTCGATACGGCAAATTCACTATCATCGTGTTTAATAATAGAGTCGCCATAAGCAATCAATACTATATCTTGTTCATCCCATCGGTTTGTATGGGGCGTCGGGTCGCGCAGTGCATTGCTACCTAATATAATTTTAATAAGTTGCTGAGCAAGCTCAGTAACCGATAAAGGCAGCTCAACACCCTCATAAATAATATGAAGATGTTGCTCTACTCGTTGTAAAAATAATTCGCTAACTGTGCTCACATGCGCCCCTAATATTTATTGTTTAGACTTATAGGCTAGTTAACCTGCACGCAGGTTAACTATATTCTTCGTTATCTAGCTCTACGGCTTCTTTTAAGCGCTCAAGTACGTCTGGCATTGCAGATACAACACGGTTCCAACTTGGCACAAATGGCGCTTCCATTGGGTTTTCTAAAAAGTGTTGCCCTGCTTCCATAATATTTTGTGCAAACATTTCTACTGCTTTTTCTTCTTGGTGTACATCAAGCGTTAACCCGTTCATTAGCGCGTCGTTATGATACGTTTCTATAAAATCTAAACCGATACGGTAATAAGTCGCTTTTAATGAACGAATTGTTTCGCTGGTAAAAGTAACACCTTGAGTCGCCAGCTTTCTAAACAATGCCTTAGTAATATCAATCGACATTTTAGACAAACCTGCACTTTGATCATCAAGTGAAAGTTCTTGGTGCTTATGGTCATAATTATCGGCAATATCTACTTGGCACAAGCGGTTATGCGAATAGTTACGATACATTTCACTCAGTACGCCTATTTCAAGGCCCCAATCACTTGGGATACGAATATCGTTTAATACATCGCGTCTAAACGAAAACTCACCTGCAAGTGGGTATCTAAAAGAGTCCATATATTCAAGGTAGTCGGTATTGCCTAAAATTGTTTTAAATGAGCGAAGCAATGGCGTTACTAATAAGCGCGATACACGGCCATTAATTTTGCCATTAGCAGTACGCGGGTAAAACCCTTTACAAAATTCATAGTTAAAACGCGGATGCGCAACGGGGTAAATTAAGCGAGCAAGTAGGCTTCTGTCGTAGGTTAAAATATCGCAATCATGCAGCGCGATAGACTCTACTTCTGCTGTTGCTAATTTATAACCCATGCAATACCACACATTACGCCCTTTACCCAGCTCACGTGGTGCAACACCTAGCTCTTGTAATTCTTTATCTAGTGCTTGTAAGCGTGGGCCGTCGTTCCATAATACTTTATGGTTTTGGTTTAGCTCTTTAAAAAAGCCTAGTGCATGACGGTACTGTGCTTCGTTGGCTCTATCTAAGCCTATCGTAATTTGTGATAAATATGGTACTTCGCGTAATTCACTAACTATATTTTGCAGCGCAGGGCCTTCAAGTTCACTAAATAGCGAAGGAAGTATTAACCCCATAGGGCGCTGCTTACTAAAAGTAAGTAGCTCTTTTTCTAGGTCTTCTATTGGTCTGTCGGCAATATTATGTAGTGTTGTAATAATGCCATTTTGGTAAAAATCAGCCATGAGATGTTTGCTCCTCAGAAATACTTAAAATACTGCTAATACACGGCAACGACGTTATTTCTTCAATCCAGCCCAGCGGTGCTGGTGATTGAGAATATCGTGCTTTGTTGTGCGACAATTTAACCGGCTTTTTACTCGCCGGATTGGCAATAATAATGGCGATATTTGCGTGTTCTAACATTTGCTTATCGTTATCGCTATCACCCAGTGCTATAACCGTGAGAGGCTTTCTGAAATGATGGGTAAACTGTTTAACTAACCACTGCTGTGCAGCGCTTTTATCGGTATTTTTGGCAATATGAATGAAGCGTCCGCCAATTTTTATATCGTAGCCGAGTGCTTCAACATCGTTTACAAAGGCTGTGAGTAATTCGTCATTGCCATACCAATAAAGAGGGTCTGAATAATCGCGAGTTTGTGCGCGTCTTGCTTGTGCATCGTTTAGCCCGGTAAGCTCTGATATTTGCTCACTCGATAAGTCACTAAACAATTTGTAATGCGCTTTATAATCCGCCTTTAAAGTATTTAAATCATTTAATAAACTCGATAACGGCTTTGCCATTGCGTAGCACCAATAAGCGCCTACTTTTTTACAACCAATTGGCTTTAATTCAAAATAGTCTTCTGGAATAAATACCGCTGCACCGTTTTCGACAATAAAAGGCTGTCGAATATTTAAATCGTTTTTAAGCTCTATAACTTCGCAAAAAGTTTTGCTGGTATTAAACACCACAGGAATATGCGCATTTTGCAGCTGCTGTAATAACTCACTTATATTATTTGTATTGTAATCGGCGTGATCGAGTAATGTTCCGTCCAAATCTGTAAAAATAATAGGTTGAAGGGTGTCATCACTCGTTAGGTGCATACCGCTAATATCTCGGTTGCTATCAAGTTCAATTAAAGCATTTGCTTTAGCGCTCAGTGTGTTTAAGTTCTCACGCGTAATGCGCTCAAAATGAGAAATAAAATACACCAATTGCTCGTTAGTCATGGTGCCTGAGCCTTCACCTTTTTTGGCTATTAGCTTTTGTTCTTGCTCTTGTCGCCATGTAAAAACATCACTAAAACTCGGTGCTTTTAGCATAACTGTATAATCAATTAGGTTAAAAACGGCTTTATATTCGTTTGCCAAACAGCTATTTACACAGCGGCGCCAAACGCCTTCTTTATCAAACTGTTGCTCTAACTCGTTAAGCGGCTCACTCAATGAAAACAGCGGTTGTGGCTCACTGCCCACGCACCACCCTTCTAAAATAACAATATCAACTGGCTTTTCGTTTGTTAGCCAATCACTTGCTGGCACGCTGTCGTCTTCGTGTTTATTAAAACGTGGAAGCGGTACGTTTACCTCTCCTGCCAGTAAGTTAGTTATTGTGCTATTCATTAACGCTACATCGTGAGTACCCGGTACTCCGCGAGTAGTAAAAAGAGGATGTACGTCTTTGGCAAGTTCACTACGTGCTTGTTTTGCTAAATAAAAGTCATCAATTGACAATGCTACACTGTTAAGTGGTGTGTTTTTAGAAAACCACGTAACTAAAAAATCTGCGAGTGTTGTTTTTCCTGAGCCCTGGCATCCATTTATGGCAACAAAAATAGGAGTATTTGTTTTTTTAGATTCGAGGATGTCATGCGCAAGTGGAACAAAATATTGCTCACTCAAATATTGATACTTTAAAGGCAGTTGGTGTTTTGCTAAAAACGGGGTTATATCCACAATATTGGCCTCTGACATAGTAACTCCTTTGCATACGATGCGTTCTGGAAATTAAATGCAGATACTAGACCATTATTATTTTTGCATATTTATTAATAGGTTAAAAAAATAGCGCATTGAAAATGCGCTATTTTGGTGCAATATTTTTAACTTACGTGCACTATTAACTCTCTTGAGGCTGCGCCTTAGGTAATACAAGGTTGAGCACAATGCCTAAAATAGCGCATAAACTTACGCCCTCTAAACTAAATTGGCTACCACCAATATGCATACCACCAATACCGCACACCAAAATAAGTGCAACAATACTTAAGTTACGTGGTGCTGTTAAATCATCGCCCGACTTAACTAATGTATTTAAACCCACTACAGCAATAGAGCCAAAAAGTAGAATCATAATGCCGCCCATTACAGGTACAGGTATAGTCTGTAAGCCAGATCCCATTTTAGCAACAAAGGCTAAAATAATGGCGATAATGGCTGTCCACATCATTACTTTAGGATTAAAGTTTTTGGTAAGCATAACTGCTCCCGTTACCTCTGAGTAAGTTGTGTTAGGCGGGCCGCCAAATAATGATGCGGCAGACGTCGCAAGGCCGTCACCAAACAAAGTACGGTGAAGCCCAGGCTTTTTCAAAAAGTCTTTATTGGTTACTTGGCTAATAGCCATCATATCGCCAATATGCTCAATTGCAGGTGCTATTGCTACAGGCACCATAAACAAAATAGCCTGCCATTTAAACTCAGGCCATGTGAAGTTTGGTACAGCAAACCACTGTGCGTTAGTTACTGCGTCAAATTGCACAACGTCCATTGCAAGCGATAAACAATAACCCGCAACAACCCCTGCCAGAATAGGTATAAGCTTAAATACGCCTTTTCCCCACACTGCAAAAATAAGCGTAACCACTAACGAGAACAACGAAATATAAATAGCGCTGTTGTAATCAATAATTTGAATACTGCCGTCGCCACTTTTACCCATCGCCATATTTACAGCAACAGGTGCAAGCGCTAAACCAATAACCATAATTACAGGGCCTACAACCACAGGCGGTAAAATTTTATGAAGCGTTGCAACGCCCTTAAACTTTACTAATAAACTTAAAAGCATATAAGCAAAGCCCGCTACCATTAAGCCGCCCATAGTGGCTGGCACGCCCCACATTTGCACAGCGGCAATAATGGGTGCAATAAAAGCAAATGATGAAGCTAAAAATATAGGCACTTGGCCTTTAGTCACTACCTGAAACAGCAAAGTACCAATGCCAGCGGTAAAAAGCGCAACATTAGGATCCAAGCCCGTTAAAAGTGGCACTAATACCAGCGCACCAAATGCTACAAACAGCATTTGCGCGCCTGTTAAAATAGTTTTTATTGAAAAGGTGTCATTATTTTGCACTTAAAGACTCCTAAACAGTACCGAATATTTTGTCGCCCGCATCGCCTAAACCAGGGATAATATAGCCCTTTTCGTTTAAGTGGCTATCTACAGAGGCTGTAAATATTTCTACGTCGGGATGTGCTGTAAGTGTTTTTTCCACACCTTCTGGAGCAGCTACTAATACAATTACTTTGATTTCTTTACAGCCTGCTTTTTTAAGCATATCGATTGTGGCAATCATTGAGCCACCTGTTGCAAGCATAGGGTCAATAACTAAGCTTAAGCGCTCATCAATATTACCAACGAGCTTTTCAAAATATGGTACTGGCTCTAGCGTTTCTTCGTTACGTTCAAGACCAACCACACTTACTTTAGCCGCCGGTAATAACTGCATAACACCGTCCATCATGCCAAGACCAGCACGCAAAATAGGCACTACGGTAATTTTTTTACCTTTAATGTGCTCTACTTTTAATTTATTGCCATCCCAGCCTGTAATTTCGTTATCTTCTAACTGTAGGTTTTTAGTTGCTTCGTAGGTTAATAAGGTTCCAACTTCAGAACATAATTCACGAAAGCTTTTAGTACTAATACCATGCGCTCGCATTAGGCCTAGTTTATGTTGAACAAGAGGGTGAGAAATAACGTGAATTGCCATGATATAAACCTACTGATACAAGAATTTGCAGTATTTTATATTAAAAAAGGTCATTTGACCTGTAGTTTTAAAGAGATTTTCATACATCGTGCCAAAATGCACTGTTTTGCTTGATATTTATGCAAGAGATTAGCAAAACCTGTTTATTAAATGTTACCCGCTAACCAGCTGTTTACTTGCTGTTGCATATAACTCTTTATTTTTTGGTGCTCGGGGCTCCACCCAGCTAAAAATCGATAAAAGTCAGCCCATGCAGCAGGCCATAAAACGAGCCAATCGTCAGCTATTTTACTTGCTGGTGCCCAAGGGTGATAAGCTGTAATAGCAGCCTTTAAATTGTCAAAATAATACACAAGGTACTCATCAGCGCACTCGTGTAATTGTGCATCACTCAAGCAACTGGTCATAAAATACATTACATCAATTATCCCAGAACCTGCACCTATATACTGAAAATCATAACCGAGTATTTCATCGCGCTCATTTGCTGCAAAGTTAGCAAGTTTTGCATCGCCATGAATCAGCGTTTTATACGTACAACTTTGTAGCTGCTCACCTATTTTATGTGCAGCATTTTTAATATCGGACTTTTTATCAAGGTTATCTTTTAGTTTATTAAACTCATCTGGGCGCGTGCTTAAATGCCAGTAGTTGCCTTGCTGCCATAACCCTTCAGCGGGTTTACTTAAGTTAAACGCATGAAAGTGTGCAAGCCACCTTAATATAGCTTTAACATGTTGTGGCCCTGCTTGAGTAAACCCATGTTTGGTGAAATCCTTAAACACCAGCGCATATTCATCATCTTTATTAATTGCACCTATACATTCAATACTTTGCGCATGTACTGGTAAATGCTGGCTATAAAGCTTATAAAATGTGTATTCAACACTATATGAGTGCTGCTTTCTTTTAAGCGCAAATTCGCTTTGTTTAATTTTAGGATGGTGTACATAACTGGGTATTTTAATCGCTTTAATAACGCAGGCTTTATCATCAAGCTGGCACTGCACAATACTGCCACATCCACTCCAAAGTGATGTAAGCGTATCGCCAATTTCAATGTGCTTAAAGTGGGGTTGTAATAAAGGAATGTAAAATGCCATAGCTATATTAAGTAATTAAGTTTTTTGTAGTTTAACATTAGTGGACGTTTTTAATAAAACTAAGGCATAAGAAAGCTCCACTTGGTTTTATACAAGTTTGTATGTACATAGTGGCCAAAATCACTATGCCACAACACTTTGATTTTAAAATTAACTGGATAAAACCATGTCTTCCTAGGTTGAGTATATTTAGGCATTTTAGCCTCTTCAAAGTGATGAGGAGGTGTCCACTAAAACGGGTGAGGAGCAATGTCCTGCTTGAATGGTTTGTTATGTAACCTTTATACCACTTTCCTCAAAAAACTTTTCTAATTTACTTTTATTAATGTTTGATAGAAAAGCAAAAGATCTAAAGGTAATACCGACTTTAGATTTAAAGTCTATTAGGTGACCCAGCGGACCAAGATTATAGGAGCGTATTTCTTGAAGTGAATCAAGTGCAATGTCATCTTTAAAAAAGCCATGACCGTAAAAGTACAACCTATTTTGATGAATTTGAAAAACAGGCTTACTTAAGGCTCTCATAGACCAAACCCAAAGGATAAAACCAACACCAAATAAAATAATCAAAGTAAAATCTAAACGATAGTTAAGCAAGCTAAGTAATAATTCATCATCACTCCTATTACGAGCCTCTAAGAAATAAACACCTAAAAAGGTTCCTATCGGAACTCCAGGTATTACCCAGATGTACATTAAGAATGCTTTCCACATTGGATAATGTTCTGTGGACGAGTTTCTCCAGAATTTCACGATTCTTCCTTGGTTACATAACGCGCTAATCAGTCGAGCCGTTGTTTGGCGTCGGCTGCATTTGCTTGTTAGCTTGAATATACTCTAGTCCCATTTCTTTTTTGCATATATCTCCGCTCTCAAACTTTTCATCAGAATAAAATAGTGCACCAATTATCTTATTATTTGTTGGGTTAAAAGACACACTTAACGAATCAACTCCCTTAGCTTCATTGCGATTGATTTTTAAAGTCAAAGAGGTTTGGTTTTCTGTGCGTTGCATTTTAACGTGTGTAACAGAAGAAACTTGGTAAAAAGCAGGATACAGAATTAAGGAAGAACTGAACGCGTTAATTAAGGCTTGTTTATCATTCCACTCTGGAATTGATTTCTTATACCTTTCCATTGCAGTTAAGTAATCATGATATTCATCTATTCGATCAGCAGAGTGATAACTTTTTGATAGGTTCTTAACGTCATAAATATAATTATTGATTTGAATAAGCTCATCACTTGAGCATACGTTAGCGAAACTCCCTGCTGTGAAAGTCGAACTTAGTAGCAATACTAAATGACTAAGTTTCATATTTGAAAACATACGCCTCCCTTCAAGCTAACGCTTACATAAGCGGAAAATTATAGTTGGCTAAAATTTTGAGGAACGAAAAAGAGCCAACTGTAAATTTTCCGTTTGATGTTCTTGTTAGTTGCAAATAGTCAATTTAACCTTTGTCTACTTTTTGCTTTTTCTTGAGAGAAAAACCAAATACTGCACCTACCGCCATACCAAAAAGAACACCTAATAAAATATTCTGGATGATAATTCCTATTGCAACACCTATTGATATGCCAATAGCTAAACCAAACTTTATCGGGTTTTTTACCGCACCTGTTTTATTCCAATTACTCATCAGAGTTCCCTTTGCAACTAACGCCCCATTAAGGGGAAATTTATTGTTGGCTATAATGTTGAACGGAGTGAAAATAGCCAACTGTAAACTTTTCCTCTTGAATGGCTTGTATGGATAATAAACCCATAAATTAATTAATACTTTAACCAAGTTCGGGTAATGTGAGGCCCAAGCTTTGGCTGCAACCAAAGCCTTTTATACAGTAGTTCGATTGATTGAAGGCTCCTCTA
>NZ_JACJEF010000028.1:0-7594 GCF_014163935.1 Pseudoalteromonas sp. SR41-7
GGCTGACATTATTGTTAACGGTGTTGATGCTGGAACATTAAGCCGCAGCAGTATTATTTACAGTGGCGAGGGTTTAGGATTGCTAAGCACAACCATTCACTAAGCTGATATTTAAATAGGTAAAAACAGAAGCCACGGTGTTAATAGCACCGTGGCTTTTTTATGTAAAAAAGTTCAAAAAGAATCTAAGTCATGATGTTTTTTTGTGCAGCTGTGCTAATATTTTGTACCTCTTTTATTCATGGATGATTTATATGAAACTATTATTTAATTTAGCTGTTGTTACAGCATTTATTCCTTTTTTTACTCAGGCTAACTTTGCCGGAGCACCAAATAACGGTCTCGGGGCACGCTTAATTGACGATATAAACCAAGATGGTGTTGCTGACTACGCTAGCTACAATGTAGATAGCTTTTACCCTAAATATGAGGTTTTTTCGGGGGATGATGGTTCATTAATTAAAGAATTTGATGTACCCGATAATTTGTCATGGACCCAAGCTCATTGGCTTGATGATCGCAATAATGATGGCGTAAATGATTTGGGTTTTTTTGGTGAAGATCTTATAACTAACAAGTATATTTTTATTCTTAAAAATGGCAAAACGGGCGAAACGATTAAATCCTGGGTTTGGAATAAATCGTTGAGTAGTGCTGAATTTATTGAACTTACAGATGTTACCGGTGACGGCATAAGTGATTTTGGTATTTTTGGAGAACATCTTCAAAACGGTACGTTACAGCTGCAGATAAGAGATGGCAAATCTAGAAACTTAGTTAATACTTTTAAATGGCCTAATAATTGGAAAGATCCTAAAGTTGTGAGTTTAAGCGATGTAACAGGGGATGGTATTTCCGAAATTGGCGTATATGGTAAACATCTACGCCGCAATAATGGTCAGTTATTTGTTTTTGATGGTGTTAATCCAACTAATAAACTTGATGTATATAACTGGGTTAAAAATTGGGATGTTACTAATTTATATGTGTTAGATGATTTAAATGGAGACGGTACATTTGATTTAGGCCAATTTGGACGTCGATACGATGACAACCGTTATCAAATGGTAATTAAACACGGTAGCACTAAAATTGGTACGGTGCGTACATTAACTTGGAATACCAATATAAAGGTTAATACACCTTTAATGCTGAGTGACTTTACGGGTGATGGTGTTAAAGAGGTTGCTGTGGCTGGGATGGATTACAGTGACGCTAGATTTAAAGCGCTTATTAACGACGGGCGGTTACCAAATACAAGACTTAAAAATATTAGTTGGCCACAAGGTAAGTGGCATTTAGGCTCAGTGGTTATAGAGTTACATGACTTTGATGGTGATGGTGTTAAAGAAATTGGTTTAGTGGGGGCTGCTCGCACGTCCAACCGTATTACATTAAGTGTAAAAAGTATTGTAACGGGCAAGCAGCTTGATTTGTTTGAATGGGACCACCAGTGGCATGCTTATCATATTGAGTCAGTTGATGCCAATAAGGATGGTGTTTTAGATATAGCACTTATTGGAGTAAAACAGCATACAATAAACTCTAGAGTTTCGGTTATTGATGGCCAAAATCACGAAGTTATTTTTGATAAAATTTTAGATGACTCTTTAAGTACTTTAACTGAGTTTGTGAGTGCACAGACAAATGATGATTTTAGATATGTAACTTATTTTAACGATGCTTTACGTAGTGAAAAAGGGGCAGAGCAGCTCTTATTTGATGGAAGTAACATTAATAATGCAGGTAGTTTAGCTCCATACGAGGTTGAAAATAGTTTGCTGTCGGTTTTTTCTGGTGATGACAAAAAAGTTCATGACTTTCTCTATGTAGCAGATGATTTTGCTATCGCCACGGATGAGCAAGGTCAACTTTCTATGTATTCATCTATAAAGCCAAGCTCTAGCACCATATTAAATGTATGGGATGAATTAGATCTTATAGATAAGCAGTTTGATTTTTTAAGTTATGGAACTAACGGTAGCTCAAATTCTAATAAATTAATGGTAAACAGTGTTGGTTTTGTGGATGCAAATAATGCTGTGATCAATCTTGAAGGTCAGTTTTACTCGGCTCCATGGGATATAAATGAACTAGGCCAATTAGTTATTAAGCTATCACATAATTCAGAAACGGATGATTTAATTTATAGTGTTCTAGCGACTAATGATCAAATGTTTTACTTAGTTGATGCTAATAGAAGCAACAAGCCAAGTGTTATGAGTGGTAGCAATATAGTCACTGCAACGGTCTTTGGTTTATGGCTTATGAATCAATAGGAATGCCAATAAGCAGTTAGAAATATGTGTTTGAATATTTATTTAGTGCGGCTCAATAGTAAAAGTTAAGCCTTACTATCGCTAAGGTTTTGCTACTACAAAGTGATTTCTTTAATTAAGTTGGTTGCTTTAAATTATCAGGTTTACATTTTTTATACATTTCGTTGGTAAATCTTGTTTACTTTTTGTAAACTGTACTAATATTAATTTTTTATAAATCACCCTAATTAAAAGGACTTAGTTATGAAAATTGCTAAATTAGCAATTGGCGCGTTATTGTCTGCGCCCATTTCTTTGATTGCTTCCGAAACCTCCTCATATATTGATTTGCAACAACTAAAAAAAGTTAATGATGAATATAAAACCGTTAACTCTTTCACTGCAAATAAGCATATTTTATCGCGCTCGGCTTCAGTTAAAAGCTTGCAGGTAGTAAGTGCTAATAGCATAAATATCTCTAGTGGTGACTTTACAGTTGATGGTGTAGCAAATTCACAATTTACCATTCTTGAAAACGGTAATGAGGCCGCATTACCTTATTTTAGTTCTGCTTTTTATTTAAGTGAAAATAATACAGGGCGGGCTGGGTTTGACGGAAGCTCTCTTTTTTATGAGCATGACTTAAATTGGAATGTTGAAAATGGCATTTTAAATATCGTATCTCAAGCTAGAGCTGAAACTTTTAATGAATACCCGCCATTTGAAAATATTGCCAGAAAATACGGGCAGGAGCTTGCCGACCATTTAACTGCTATGGTTGATGCAGGAGATCTTACTACTCCTTTAACCTACACAGAACAGGTGAGTTTTGACGTTAATTTAAAAAAATTAGCCGCTGATAATGATCACATTGATATTAGAATGTATGGGGTAGATTACGCAGAGCTGGACGTTCCGGAAGAATGGAACTGGCCAGTTTCATCAATATCTTCGAGTCAATCTTTTGATCGAGAAAGTAAGCTTTACGACTCTCAGAGCAGCCTTTTAGAGCAGCAAACTCAAGCAGAGTTAGCAGGTAAATGGTTAGTTGGTTTACCCGGAAGTATTACTGACTATTTTTCACCAGAGGGTCTACCTGGTATTTATAGTGATAGATTGACGTTAAATGCGGATGGTTCTGTAACAGATGCTTTTTCGCAGAATGAATTTACTTGGTCTGCATCTAGTGGTGTGTTTAGCTTAGTAAGTGGCGATACGAGCTTTGAAATTACGCCATTTATTGAGGTAGAAAAAGGTTACTTAGCAAGCATTAAAGAATATAAAAATAACGTGTTTGTACGCACATTCAACTCACAAATGGCTAAGTTTGATAATTCCTATAATCAGTTTACAGATAGTTTAATAACCAAATATCCTTATGTATGGTCTGCTGGCATTAATTTATATTTTCAGGAACCAAGTAGTTCAATAGTTAACTTTGACAATTTGTTCGCTTATAAGTTTTTATCAGATGGGACATTTTACCGTGGTATTAGTCAAGATTATGAAAACAACGGTATGCTGCAATTTGGACAAAAATGGGAGTACAACATTAATGATAATGATGTTGTTACAAGTTATACAACAGATGATTATAAACGCGAACGCCATTGGGAAGTACTATCTGTAGATGGCAATGGTACAGCATTAGTCTTTGAATATTCATATATTGGTTATGACAATAATTTAGATGGTGTTGTAAGCGATGATGAAATACAACCATTTATACCTCCGCGCTTAAATTCTATGCTTAAAGTTGATTTAAGCACTTATGATGCATGGAATTATTTACCTGATTCTGACGATGATGGTTTAAAAGATATTAAAGAGGAAGAGTTAGGTACAGATATAAATAACTCAGATTCGGACTTTGATGGCTTAAATGATGGTGATGAAGTATTAAATGGTACTAACCCTTTAGATCAAGACAGCGATAATGACGGCTTTACTGATAGCTTTGAAATAGAACAAAGTAGTGATCCTCTTTCTGCAAATTCAACCCCAGGTTCAACCTCTCTCAGCTTTATTAATTCAGAAGTTAATAATCAGCGAGTGGCATTATTAAGTAACGTTAAAGAAGGCTGGATTCAAAAGTCAGGCTTGGCTATTGATTTTAATAGTAATGGCCAGGTTGTATTGGGTGAACAATGGCTTAGTTCTTACAGTAAAACTACGACGAGTTGGCAAATTGATGATGGTGTTATTACGATAAATGGTGGTGGTAACACGACATTAAGTGGTGGTTATTATTACTACCCATTTAACGATATTGAACAGCGTTTTGGTTATGACGTTGCACAGTGGCTTAGAGAACAAGTTGACGCGGGTGCTCTTACCCATGAGCAATTTTTAGAACAAAATTACCAGGTTATTGAACGCAAGTTAATTAAGCATTCACAAATAAACGATGAACTTAATGTAATTTCTGTTTTAAAAGCTAACAATTCTTTAATTATTCCTGAAGCTTGGGGTTATACGGGCAGTGTTAACATTAATGAGACAATTACAGAAGAAGTAGTGCAATGGGATAATGTTTTAACTAGCACACTTAGCTCTTCAAGCAGCGATGTTCAAGGTAAATGGTTAGCATTTTTAAATTACGATGTAACGTTTGGTGCTGCTCGCGGTTTAGGTACTCAATCGGGTATTTATGCAGATACGTTAGCTTTACAAAGTGGTGGTGGCGTTAGTACTGTAAATTCTAATAAAGTACTTAATTGGACGTTTTCAAATGGAATATTAACGCTTAATTCTGATAATGAAGAAATTATTGTTACGCCATTTAAGCAATTGGGAAAAACACACTTAGCATTTTATCAAGTATTTGATGGTGATAAGCTGAGTGAGGTATATATTGCGCCGCTTGCCAAATTTGATAATTCTTTTACACAAATTACCAATAACTTAGTTACTTCATTACCACAAATTCAATTTGCAGGGATTAATGCACATCTACCAGAGCAGTGGGATGGCGAACAGTTATATATTGAAAATATTTTTGGTTATCAATTTCGCAATGATGGAACATTACGCCGTGGTGTAAGTGGATATAGAGATTATAACAGTCAATCTACTAGCTTTGGCATGGGTCAAGAGTGGACTTATACCTTAAATGGTAATCGAATAATTATGAACTACAGTAATGATTATTCAGCACGTGAAAGAATATGGGATGTGGTATCAGTAGATGAAAACGGACGAGCTTTGGTTTACGAGCGCTCTCGCTTTGATTTAGATACAAATAATGATGGTGTTATTAGTGATGATGAGCGAGGTGCTTTTATTGCGCCTAGAGTTAACACGCTTGAAACCATAGATTTAAGTAACTGGGAAAGTGAGTGGGACGCATTACCAGATGGTGATGGCGATGGTTTAAATGACTACCAAGAAGATGATTTAGGTACAAGTAAAACGCAAAGCGACTCTGATTTTGATGGTTTATCTGATAGTGAGGAAGTGGCATTAGGGCTAAACCCTTTATCTATGGACTCTGATGGCGATGGTTTTACTGACGGCTTTGAAATTGAACAAGGCAGTGATGCATTAAATGCAGGCTCTACTCCTGGTTCAAGTACATTGCAATTTGATGCCGATGACCTCGAGGGTAAGCGTGTAGCAATGACTGATGCAGCTCAGGCTGGCTGGTTAGCCCATAGCGGTATTGCACTTAAATTTAACGATAATACAACAGGTAACATGGGAGAAGGTTGGTTAGATACCTACCTATCACTTCCATATACTTGGGAAGTTACCGACGGTCAAATACAGATAACTTATGAGCAAAATGATAGTTCAGCATTTATTTATAACGATTATCCATTTGATTTATTGAGAGAAAAATATGGTGATAATTTAGCTGATTGGCTAGTAGATAAAGCTAATAATAATGAGCTTGAATACAATATGCAGTTGGAAGAGCGCAGTGAAAGAGTAAGCTCTACCTTTACAATGTATGGTGAAAATAACGGCCAACAAGAAGTTATTTTATCTACTAAAACTAAAGTTACTTTAGTACTTCCTGGTGAATGGAATTACGAAGGAGAAATGCCATCTTACGAATATATAAGTGAATCAGTTCGTAATTGGGAAGCAAACCCTTCTAACTTATTTACAGGTTTTACAGAAAGTGACTTACAAGGTAAGTGGAACTTATTTTTACCACTTCAAGTAACTTACGGCCCAACAAGAAACTTTGGTACTGTAAATGGTATATATGCCGATGTGATGACGCTAAATAGTAGTGGCTTTGCAGAGTCTGAATATTTTGGTGGGCAGTATCAGTGGTCTGTTAACGATGAGAAACTTATTGTTACAAACACCGCTGAGCGCATTGAGATAATGCCATTTACACAAGTAGGTAATAAACTCTTAGGGTATTACGAGGTTTATCAGGCTGAAGGGTTAACTGAGGTATACATTGCACCGTTGGCTAAGTTTGATAACACATACGCTAAGTTAACTAATAACCTTACTACGCAATTACCCCAAATGCAGTTATCCAATATTAATGCCTATACGCCTTTTAATTGGGATAATAACACTTTAAATATTGAGGGTGTCTTCGGCTATCACTTTCGTGAAGATGGTACTTTACGTCGTGGCTTAGGTGGAGAAGTTGATTACGACACTGGCGCTACTAGCCTGTATATGGGCCAAGAGTGGACATATACGGTTAACGGCGATCGTATTACTATGTCGTACGCTGACGAGTGGGCTGAACGCGAAAGGGTTTGGGATGTTATATCTGTAGACGCTAACGGGCGTGCTTTAGTATTTGAGCGCTCAACATATGATTATGATATGAATAACGACGGTGTGATTACTGAAGATGAGCGAGGTGTATTTATTGCACCGCGAATGAATTCGGTCGAATTATTTGATCTCAGTAGTTATAGCGAGTGGGCTGATTTAGCTGACTCGGATAACGACGGACTAAATGATTACCAAGAAAGTGATTTAGGTACCGATATTTATAATGCTGATAGTGATTTTGATGGTATATCAGACTTTGACGAATTTGATAATGGATTGAATCCACTTGATACAACTGACGCAGCAGCGGATGCTGATAACGACGGCGTATCAAACAGTGATGAGCTATTATTCGGCACTGATATTAATAATGCTGATACAGATGGTGATGGTGTATCTGATGGGGATGAAATACAGTTAGGTTTAAACCCGCTTGACCCTAATGATATAGCCAATGCGCCTTCTGATTTAGTGAAATTTACAGACTACAATGGTGATGGTGTTATTGATTGGCTTAAGCATTCTGTAGTGGGTGATGCCGTATGGTTAACTGTATTAGATGGCCGCGACTTCTCAGCCTTTAG
>NZ_JACJEF010000029.1:0-6426 GCF_014163935.1 Pseudoalteromonas sp. SR41-7
TTTGTCAACACTTAAATTTAAACTTTCTAAAAAGATTCAATCTAAGTTTTACTTAACACCCTGAGTTGTTCGTGCCTCGCTATGCGTTGCTGTTTCCCGTCTCAGTGGGGTCGCATTATAGGGAGATCCGAAAACAGATCAACCCTTTTTTGAAGAAAACTTGAAATAATGTGCTGTTCGCTGAGAATTTGAGCTAAACACGTTAAAAATACAACATAACCATCAAATTATTAACAACTAACGGGGTTCAAACCTATTTTATATTAGAAGTAGAGTTAAACGATCTTCATATAGAGGCTTACACCCCAGATGATCAATACGATCGTTAATGAAAGTGTTACGGCTGCAGATCCCATATCTTTGGCCCTACCTGACAATACATGTAACTCTGTACTTACTCGATCTGTTAATGCTTCAATGGCGGAGTTTAGTAATTCAACTATTAATATAATAAGCAGTGAGCTAATTAGTATGGCCCAGTGTAATAATGATGAAGCAAGCCAAAATGAAGTGGGGAATAATATAAGGCTTAGTAATAGCTCTTGTCTAAATGCGGCTTCTTCCTTAAATGCTGCTTTAAAGCCTAGGTAGGAACAATAAGTCGCTTTGAAAACGCGTTTGAGGCCTAAGCCATTTGGTTTAAGTATATCTTTCATTAAAAAACTCTATGAATGAAGGTCAAAATAAAGCCCCGCAGTGCGAGGCTTTTTATTTATGCTACACCGTATTGATCACGGTAAGCTTTAACTGAGGCTAAATGCTCATCCATTGTGCCTTGGCTTTCAAGGTAACTGATAAGATCAGCTAATTTTACAATTGAAATCACTTTGGTATTAAAGTCACGCTCAACTTCTTGAATAGCTGATAATTCAGCTTTACCCTTTTCTTGGCGATCTAACGCAATTAAAACACCACTAAGGTCAGCACCATTTTGTGCAATGATTTCCATCGACTCACGAATCGCAGTACCTGCAGTAATTACATCGTCAACTAGCATAATTTTGCCATTGAGTTCTGAGCCTACTAATGTGCCGCCTTCACCGTGTGCTTTTTTCTCTTTACGATTAAAACAGTAAGGTACATCTTTATCATGATGATCCGCTAAGGCAACCGCTGTTGTTGTCGCTATTGGAATACCTTTGTACGCAGGACCAAATAATACATCGTACTCTATAGCAGAATCTTCGAGTGCCGATGCATAAAAGCGACCTAAACGCGCTAAGTCTCGACCAGTATTAAACAAACCAGCATTAAAAAAGTAAGGACTTGTGCGTCCAGACTTTAATGTAAACTCACCAAATTTTAACACCTGCTTCTCTAGAGCAAATTCTATAAACTCTTTTTGATAATCTTTCATATCTTGTGGCCTACCTATTTATGCTAATGCTTGCTTTTGTACGTCAATAATTTCGCGAATAGAATGTTTAGCTAAAGTAAGTAACTCATCTAGCTCATCAAACGAGAAAGGTTCGCCTTCAGCTGTACCTTGAATTTCAATAATTTTACCTGTTTCAGTTAAAATTACGTTCATATCAGTCTCTGCTGCTGAATCTTCAATGTATTCTAAATCGCTAATTGCTTGGCCTTTGTAAATACCAACTGAAATAGCTGCAATCATATGTTTAAGTGGGTTTGAATTAATCATACCTTTTGCACGCATATGTGTTAGTGCATCAACAAGTGCAACACATGCACCACTTATAGAAGCAGTACGTGTACCGCCGTCAGCTTGAATAACGTCACAGTCAATGGTAATTGTGTTTTCGCCAAGTGCTTTTAAGTCAACAGCAGCCCGAAGTGCACGTGCAATTAAGCGCTGAATTTCCATAGTACGACCGCCCTGCTTACCACGTGCAGCTTCTCGAGCATTACGCGTATGCGTTGCTCGCGGTAACATACCGTATTCAGCATTGATCCAACCTTTACCCTGACCTTTCATGAAACGAGGAACGCCCGATTCAACAGTAGCTGTACAAAGTACTTTGGTGTTACCAAACTCAACAAGTACTGAGCCTTCAGCATGCAAAGTATAATTACGTGTAAATGTAACAGGTCTAATTTGGTTAGGTGTTCTTTCGCTTGGACGCATTGACGATCCCCTTAATTCAGAATTTGCGACATTATAAGTGTATGTGGGTATAGATACCATGTTGATTTAAATAAATAGCTGTATGCAAAATATTCAGTGTATTAAATTTTCCCTAGAGCTTAAGCAGTGTTACGGTATAATCATCATAATATTGTATTTATAAATTTAGGAAAATATCCATGATCCACAGTATGACAGCTTATGCGCGTCGCGAAATAAAAGGCGATTGGGGTACTGGCACTTGGGAAGTTCGCTCAGTAAACCAGCGTTACCTTGAAACATTTATACGCGCACCAGAGCAATTTCGTGGCATGGAGCCAGTTATTCGTGAGCGTTTACGCAAACACTTACAACGCGGTAAAGTTGAGGTCTTTTTAAAGTTTGTAGCAAATCCAGCCCATGTTGGTGAGCTATCAATTAACCAAGCCCTTGCTGAGCAATTGATAAATAGCGCTAAATGGGTTCAACAACAAAGTAATGGCGATATTAATCCTGTTGATATATTGCGTTGGCCTGGCGTTATGGAAGCAGAAGAGCTTGATATGGATAGCGTTAATACAGCGTTAATAGCTGGTCTTGATCAAGTAATCGAAGATTTTAAATCTGCACGTGGCGATGAAGGTGCAAACCTTGAAGGAATGATAGCAATACGCCTTGATGCAATTCTAGAGCAAGTAGAAATTGTAGAAACGCATATGCCTGAGATTGCTAAATGGCAGCGTGAAAAACTTGCTCAAAAGCTAGAAGACTTAGCAGCAAACATTGACGAGTCACGCCTTGAACAAGAACTTATTTATCTTGCTCAAAAACAAGATGTAGCTGAAGAACTAGATCGCTTAAAGTCTCACGTTAAAGAAACTAAAAAAATCCTTAAAAAAGGAGGCGCATGTGGCCGCCGCTTAGATTTTATGATGCAAGAATTTAATCGTGAAGCTAACACGCTAGCGTCTAAGTCTATCAATAGTGACATCACTACTGCAGCCGTAGAGCTAAAAGTACTAATTGAACAAATGCGTGAGCAGATCCAAAACATAGAATAGCGTTTTAGCCTGTTTCAAGTTGTTTATAACTCATTAATAAGCCTATATTTTTATAGGCTTTTTGTTTTCTACCGTTCATACTAGCCCCCTATTGTACGTGTCCAAGTGGTTACCAAACTACTTGATATCACCGTAACCACTTTTAAAATCCTTGATAGCCATTTTCATACAACTCAATTAATGTAAAAGAAACCAAACAAAAAATTAAAAATGGTATAGATCCGCTTGCTGAAAGAGGTAAGGCAGGGACAGACATTATTATAACAATGAATGACCTATTTAATGACTGGTTTAAAGATAAAAGTAAAGAAGCAAAAAAACAGTTTTTACCTATTAATAAAGCCTTTAAGTTTAATTGGTAGTAACCGTCAACGGTTGGCGGTTTGGTTTTTTAAGCTAAACCGTCTTATATAAATAATGCAATGCCTGTGAAATATTGATAATTTTTATTAGCTATATAGCTAACATCAAATAAGTGAATATATGTCGAGTAGAGCAGATATTGGCAAACAAATAAGTACTAGCAGGAAAGCTTTAGGCTACAAGCAACAAAAGCTATCAGAGATCGCGGGAATTAATAAAACGACGATTTCCGAGATTGAGAACGGTCGCTTTATGGGTTCATTCGATATATTTGAGCGACTGCTTGATGCAGTTGATTTACAATTTGAAGTTACCTCAAAACAACACTCTCTACCAGACTGGGATACCATTGAAGATATATTCTCGGAGGATGGCTAATGAGTGGCACACCACAGCTTCCAAATAAACCTGCTTTAACAAGGTAAGTTTTAGCCCAACTTAAGCGGTGGTAGGCATAAGTTTACTTGCCGCTAGGAATGCGCAGTTTAAGCTGCTCTACAAATAAGCCTATGCTTTGATAAACGTGTGCTTCAATCTCTTTGAGCTTTACTGTTTCACCGTTAGCTAAGCATTGCAGTAATAGGGTCATGAATGATTGGTAATCTGGTAACGACATACTATTCCCTGCCAAGCCGTATTAGTTAGTTACTATAAAGCTAATCCATTGTTCTTATTAGTTGAGATAATATACAAATTAAAATTATGGGACAAAGGTTATGTACGCAGCTTTACTATGCATTATAAACAATTACCCCCTCGCAGGGCGCTGAGCTTACGGGTAGCGGGAGGGGTGTTATTTTATAAAGAGTCTGAAAGTATTGTATTCACAATTAATGATTCTTTGGCTACTTAATATATTCGCCTTTGTGTTGAGCGATACTAAACAAACGGGTCTAATAAGTCTTCGTCAAATACTAAACCTTTAAGGTTGTTACTTTGGATAATATTTTTAAACTCATCAGTACAATAAACTTTTTGAGCACCTTCCAGCTTAGATTTAAATAGCAGTTTATTTTGTATATCGTCTTGCTCAAAGGTAAGTAACTCTAAACCGTCTTCGAAGCCATCTTCGTATTTGGTTAAACACATGTCTTTTTGCTCTTGCCCGAAGGTAAGCAAGTTAAACAATATCATGTTGTTGCCTTCAGCTTTAACGGGTAAAAACTCTCCAAAATTTGCTAAGCGCTCTTTTAACAACTCATATACTGGCATCTGCATTATTAAAAAATGACCTAGCCGCGATATGTCATAATCTTGCTTTTTAGCTTTACCAAAATAGTCAAAATTTAACCCTTGGGGCCATAGAGGGCTAAATTCGATATTCTTTAGTGAGGATGACATAAACATCCTTAGTACAGTATCTGTATCAAGGTCGTTATTTTTCGAAATTGTTTCTGAGAGCTCAACAATATCAAAGTCGATTACGTCGTATGTGTAAGCTTCGTTTTTAATTTGATATACAGTCACTATAAAGCCTTCCAATTTTCATTTTTTGGTTCAAGTAAACCTGCAGGTACAGTACCCGTTTTTATTTTAACTTTAACGGTTCTCAATCTATTCAAAAATAAAGCTTTAGCCGTAGCCGCATTACCAAAGTTAGTATTAATCCATGTCTCATAGTTATATCTGTGTAGCTTTCGATGAGGTGGCGAAGCTGGGCTAACCCAATTTTGCTCTTTATTTTTTTCAAAGTTAATTAACCATACACCGTTGATTGGATCGTTAATACCAACTCCATGCAGATGAAGATTAAGCCTTGTTTGTAACATATTCGCTGACTGGTATTGCCCTGTGCCACAAATAATATGGTGAGCCTCGTGCAGCTTAGTTGGTTTAGCTCCCCTATTGCAGCCAAGTGACGAGCAAGCTTTTGAGTTGGATGGTGCTTTTCTTGTTTTAATTGCGTGACTGTAGAGCTTGCACTTAGCTCTCGGTATTCTTTTAAATCAGTTTGTAAGCGAGCATGAGCAGTAATTCTCTCTTTCTCTTTTTGCAAATGATTAAAATCACGAGCCATCTTATTTTTAAGATCTTCACTCGCCTGCCCTTTTTGAGCTATTCGCTTGTTATGGAACTCTTTAGCTTTTAACTCATAGTTATAAATAGCCATTTCTAATGGTGAAGGATTTTGAGGTCTCTCGGGATGAGGGTATGCGTGTAGCGGTTTCATAAAACACTCTTCCTTGATTATCTGATTATGATTGTGTGTATAATACAAAAACTAAACAGTTTATCAATTTTTATGTGTGTTATTAGCTACTAGTTTAAGCTTATTTCCTCTTTAGTAAAATAATCTCTATTTATCAGAAACCTATTCCAAGTAGTTACCATAGCGGTTACCAACTGCAATATAAACACACTAAAATTACAATAAGCCAATGATAAAATTGAGATTTAAATAATTACTCTAAATTCAAATTCAAAATGTTGAATAGTTTCAGCTAAGTATGACACATTCATAACTTATCAAAACCCGAGCTTAGCTCGGGTTTTTAGTAATACCACTAATAATACTTTGAGTATTGTTACCAAGTATCTTCACCTAAGGTTAAAGCGGCATCTTATACCAATCCGTAATAATACTTAATCATTTTGCGCGACTAAACGTGTCGCTACCTATGTTAAAAAATTCTCAATTAGAACAACTAAATAGCGAATTTTTTGCCTAGCTATCCACACGTTTTTCCATCTTCAAAATAGATCACTTAATTAAGCGTATTGGTATTAAATCGTACTTTATTTTAGACATTAAAAAGCCCGAGACTAAGCTCGGGCTTTTTGGTAATAATTAGCTAGGCTAATAATTACGCTACGATAGTTGCTACAACACCAGCACCTACAGTACGACCACCTTCACGGATAGCAAAACGAAGACCTTCATCCATCGCGATTGGTGCGATTAGAGTTACTGTCATCTTGATGTTATCACCAGGC
>NZ_JACJEF010000002.1:0-10380 GCF_014163935.1 Pseudoalteromonas sp. SR41-7
TTTAGTAAATAGCCAAGAGCCCATCCCGAACTCAGTAGTGAAACCAAACAGCTCGAAGGCGAGCCCCGGCCAACGATAGTGTAGCATTTGCTATGTGACTTTCTACCGCTGTGGGCACTACGACACCACCAAGCTTCAAATTGTAGAGAGCCCGACTAGAAATAGTCGGGCTTTTTTACGTCTGCAGAAAAGTGAAATTCGCGCAATTAATACACACTCATATCGCGACACAAAGATAGTGTAGCATTTCACTGCGACTTTCTACCGCTGTGGGCACTACGACATCCTACTGCGTAGCGCACAGGCTTCAAATTGTAGAGAGCCCGACTAGAAATAATCGGGCTTTTTTACATCTCCAGAAAAGTGAAATATGGGGGAGTAACGGACATTACATACTCGATTCTTCTCTAATTTATCTAAATGTACAAGTTGAGCGGAAAAGCTCATTATTCCAGTACTAAAGTTAATAACCAAATTTAAAGGCTATTTAAAATAGTCCATAAGCTTGGGTTTCTTCACTTTCAGATTCTTCTAGTTGAGCTGGTTTAAATATTACGCTTGGATCAATTAATACACTATGCTTTTGGGGGAGCTTGATTAATCCTAGCATCATATTTTTAGTTTGTGGGTCTAGATCAAAACCAACCTCAGTGAGCTTATCCAGTGGCTTTATGTCTTCTTTTTTATAGTCGATATTATCTTCAACCTTATCTACTAATAAACCAACATGTGGATTTAATCCATCTTTGGTGGTGAAAACAATAATAGGTTTATAGTCTAAGGTTATTTGCTCTTTAGCGGATTCAAATAAACGCTCAAGCTGAATTAGACTATTACGCTTAATTTTGTCGAGCAGAGCTGATACTTGTTTATGATCACTTCGATTATGGGCTGCTATAGCTGCTTTTGCTGTCTCTAGTAATGATTGGAAGGGCTCATCAAGCCGAGACATTGTTAATTTTAAGTCTTCATTGTCGGTGTTGAATTCTTTGTAAAACAAAACAAAATCTTGTAGTTCTGCGTCATTATTTGAAATAGAAGCCGAGCTATTTAATAAGTTACTTTGAAGGGTATTAAACCAGTTTAATAGTTTGTCTTGCCATATTCTTAGTTGTTTTAGTACATGCGCATTACTTTGTTCAGTTGAGATATTATTTAAAATAATACCTAAATCAAAAACAGGTGTTGGTATATCCATATAATCTTTAACACCAATAAAGCTTTTATTATTGTTTGGTAAAGTTGTTAGATTATTGTCAAAGCGCTCAGTTAATAAAATATCGAGTATTTTTAGCGAAATTGTTTTGCAGCCCACTTTAAAGTTTATTAATTCCATGCCTTTATCTTAATTTACCTATTAATGCTTTAAGGATAGAACAAATTAAATAAATAGCTTAAAGATGGATAAAATTTAACAGAGATAGGGCAACTAGAAATTATTAGATGGTGCTAGTGAGGTTTTTTATGGCACGTTTAAATTGATTCTCAAGCTGCTTTTTTCCTAATAAACCTAAGTGTTGAATCACTTTTTCATTACTTTCATTTTGAAGTACTAACTTTATTAACAGTTGTTTATCAGACTCTGTTAATTGAGATATACAAGAAGGTGACTGGCTCAGTAACTGCCAAAGAGTTGCAGAGATACTAAATTGAGTGAAGTTACTTTTAGTGAGCAGCGCTAGTCGCTCGTGAGTCTCTAGGCTTATTAACTCGTCGCTAAATCCTTCAATTAGGATATTCACGAGTTGCCAATCTAGTGTTTTAAAGTGTGTTAAAAGCCCATAAAAAAAATCGTTTTTAAACTGCTTTTTCAAAGGTTGAATAATTGTACTTTTGTCACTTAAGCATTTAACCACAAGCGCCGAATTTTCAGCGGTGCTTTTATCGCGTTGATAACCTAATTTTACAGTATCAAACCCTAGATTTTGCCAAAAATTAAGTAACTGCGCTGTTGCCCCAAAGCTTGCACCAAGCCAACTACATTGGCTTTTTACCTGCGATTCGCAAAAACTAAGTAGCTTTTTACCAAGTCCTATATTGTGGGAACTCGGATCAATCGCTATTCGTACAACGCGAGCGCTCAGTTGCGTTAAACAGTCATTATTAAAGCTAAGTTGTGAGAGTGCTTGCGCCATTAAATGCCCTTGCGGACGGCGCTCTCCACTTATAATCTGTAGGGCAAGTTCTTCACTCAAACCACCTTCTATGGCGATTAAGCATACGCCAACTAATTGATTATTAATTTTGCTAATAAATAGTCTTTGCGATGGTGCGTCTAGTAGTTGGCGTAAGTCGTTGACACTACTTTGATAGTGAGCCAGTGCAAGTAGGGCAATAACTTGCTGCAGTAAAGGCTCATTGTTTACAAGGGATTGCTGAGTTATTTCGCTATGTACTGGCTGCTCTAATTCATTACTACTTAACTCTATATATTGTGCATCGAGTGCTAGTAGTGTGCGAATGTGTTGCTCAAGAGGATCGTGTTTAGCAAAGCGCAGTGGCTCATCAAGTGTTACAACTTTAGAGGCTTTATAGTGTGCTTTAATATAGTTACTAAAGCGAATGGTATAACCCCTACCATTGCCTTCATACCCAACCAGAGTGCTTGCAAAGACTATACGAGGGTAATGAGCTAGCATTTTTAGCAATAACGGAACAGGGATTGCGGCAGCTTCATCCACTAGTAATAAATCGCACTCAGGTAGCGTATTTAATAACGCGTCAGGTGCAACGTAATGTAAGTTAGCGAGCTGTTTATCATCAGCGTTATATTGTATGCCTAACTCTTTGGCTAAATGTTTAAAGCTGCTATGGGTCGCTTTAAACTGGGTACTGCAAATAATGACTTTTTTATCAGTTAATTTTGCTGTTGCTAATCCGAGTGCAGCCGACTTACCTCTGCCTCTATCGGCATTAATGAGTAAAGGTCTGTTGGCACGGCCATTAGCTACTTTTACTATTTGTTCAACGCAGTTTTGCTGTGGTTGATAATCAATTTTATTATGCATTACATAGCTAGCGTTATTACTAATACAGCCATTTTTTTCACTAAAATTAAAAGCGGGTAATTGCTTAATAATATTCGCGAAACGTTGATTAAATATGCTGTAGTCAATGCTCTGACCGTGTGATTGCACTGTACTTAAAGCAGGGTCTTGCCAAGAGGTCAAATCATCTAGTTCAGGCAGTAATAAAAACAGTATACCGCCTGCTTTAACGGTGCCGGCAAGTGCTGCAAGTTTATCAGGGTGCAAACCACTAAAACCATCGTAAACAGCATGAGCAAATTCTTGCCCTAAAATTTGGTGAGTGCGAGTAGGCCAGTACGAATTTTTAATCGCGCACCGCTTTGATACAACAAGTGTATTGTCGTTATCTATTAATGAGTTAAGTATTTCATAACACCAAGCTGGGCTGCCCGTAATCAACACTAGCTGACGATGATACGCGCCAGCTAATTGTTGCTCTAACTCATTTAGGTGTGCTTTATACCGCTTGTAATCGTGCATAGGCCGTTACTAACCATTTACTACCAAGGTCGTCAAAGTTAACTTGTACGCGAGATTGCGCGCCACTGCCTTCGTAATTAAGTACGGTACCAATACCAAACTTAGCATGCAAAACTCGTTGTCCTAAGTTAAAGCCACTGTCTTCAAATGCGGCATGGCTAACTGATGCGCTAAAACGCCCAGCGGCAGGTGGGCGAGAAACCTGTGTTTTAATACGGATTTCTTCTACGCAGTCTTCAGGGATTTCGCGTAAAAAGCGAGATGGGCTATGGTATTTTTCTTGCCCGTATAAACGGCGACTCTCAGCATGGCTAATGTATAACTTATCCATTGCTCGTGTCATGCCTACATAACAAAGGCGGCGCTCTTCTTCTAAGCGACCCGACTCTTCGTTGCTTTGCTGAGAAGGGAACATGCCTTCTTCTACGCCTACCATAAACACTAGCGGAAACTCTAAGCCTTTAGCTGAGTGAAGCGTCATCATTTGTACGGCGTCTTCGTGTTCTTCTGCTTGTCCTTCACCTGACTCAAGTGACGTATGGGCTAAAAAGCCTTGTAAAGGTGAGCTGTACTCTTCGTCTTCAGGCAGCTCATACTGATCACAAGCGCTAATTAGCTCTTCTAAGTTTTCTACGCGAGCACGGCCTTTTTCACCTTTTTCGGCTTGGTACATTGCCATCAAGCCTGAGGTTTGAATTGTGTACTTGGCTTGCTCATGCAAAGTTAGGTCGCTAATTTTATCTTCTATTTGTTCAACGAGTTCTACAAACTTACTTACTGCACCAGAAGCACGACCAGATAAATGCTGTTGTTCTACAATTGCTTTTGCGGCATACCAAAGCGGTAACGATTCTGCTCGTGCACAATCGCGTATATGGCTCAATGTTTTATCGCCAATACCGCGTGCTGGCGTATTAATTACACGCTCAAACGCGGCATCGTCTTGACGATTACCTACTAGGCGTAAGTACGACAACGCATCTTTAATTTCTTGTCGTTCGAAGAATCGCATACCCCCATAAATACGGTATTTTAAGCCTTCTTGCAGCATGGCCTCCTCGAGTACACGAGATTGCGCGTTACTACGGTATAAAATTGCGGCATCTTGTAGGGCATTACCTGCATTTAACCAGCTTCGTAGTTTGCTACTTACAAAGCGTGCTTCGTCTAACTCATTAAATGCCGCATAAATAGAAATTGGCTCGCCATCGTTACCGTCGGTCCATAAGCTTTTACCCATACGCTCTGAGTTATTTTGAATTAATGCATTAGACGCTTTCAAAATAGTTGCTGTTGAACGGTAGTTTTGTTCAAGACGAATGGTTTCTGCGCTAAAGTCAGTTAAAAATCGTTTAATATTTTCGATTTTAGCACCGCGCCAACCGTAAATACTTTGGTCATCGTCGCCTACAATCATGATACTGCTTGTATCGCCTGCAAGTAACTTTAACCAAGCATATTGAATGGTATTTGTATCTTGGAACTCGTCTACGAGCATATGTGCAAAGCGTTGCTGATAATGACGCAGTAACGTTGGGTTATTTTTTAACACTTCGTAGCTGCGTAGTAATATTTCGGCAAAATCTACTAGGCCTGCTCTATCACAGGCCTCTTGGTAGGCGGCGTAAACACGCAGCATCATTTGCTCGTTAATATCGTATGCTTGAATATCTTTAGGGCGAAGTGCTTCATCTTTTTTAGCGCTGATGTACCAGCCAAATTGTTTGGCGGGCCATTTTTTATCATCGATATTCATCGATTTTAATAAGCGCTTGATCATCCGAAGTTGATCGTCAGAGTCTAAAATTTGAAAGGCTTCTGGTAAGTTAGCTTCACGGTGATGAGCACGTAAAATACGATGCGACAAACCATGGAACGTACCAATCCACATACCACCTACAGGGGCTTTTAGTGTTTCTTCAACGCGGCTGCGCATTTCTTTAGCCGCTTTATTAGTAAAGGTTACGGCAAAAATACTGTAAGCAGATGCTTGCTCAACTTGCATAAGCCACGCAATACGATGAACTAACACTCGTGTTTTACCAGACCCAGCACCTGCTAATACCAGCATGTTTTGTAGTGGGGCTGCAACGGCATCGCGTTGTTTGTCATTTAAGCCATCGAGTAATTGTGAAACGTCCATCGTTACGCCTTTTTAATCAATATTGTGGGCAGTATAACAGGTGTTTTTGTTAGGCTAAATAAAATACTGTTTTTATAAACAGCTATTTATAAAATAGCCTTAAAAACGAGTAACTTGATAATTTTTTGAACAAACAAAAAAGCGTAAACGCACAATAAAAATTGCTAATTTGACCTAAAGTTAGCAAAATTTACTAACTCTCTAAATCTAGACTAATTTAACTATTTGATTTGTAAGCTTTAATAAATTGGCATAGAGTGTGTAAGTAAATAATTATAAAATCAAATAAATACAGAGGTTAGTATGGCAGATCAAGGTTCTGGCGGTAACGTAATCGCAGCATTATGTAATATATTTTTTCCTGGTTTAGGGCAGTTAGTGCAAGGGCGTATTTTAGCGGCTATATTTTTTGCACTCGCTATTATAATAAGTTACGCACTAATTTATGTGCTTGTAGGTTTTGTACTAGTGCCTATTATTTACTTATGGTCGATTATTGACGCAGCGCGTTATAGATCGCGAAGTTAACTGCTTTAAAGTTGAATAAAATAGCGCCCTTGTGGCGCTATTTTACTTTATATGTCCTGTGGTTTGCGGGCGTTTACGTATATAATTACGCAATTAAAGATTTACAGGCAAATCCTATGGAATATCAATTTATTCGCGACCCTATTAGTGGGCTACGTATTAAAATAAGTAGTGAACACGCTATTATTGGTCGCTGGCTAAACGAAGAAATAGGCAAAGACAAAGTAGCTATGGTTCAAGCGCTTATTGCATCGGTGAGTTCAAGCTATGAGCCGCTAACGCTAAAAGGCCAAGAAATAGATTTAATATTAACCAAAGACGAAGCACTATTTGAAGCCCATGCGCTTCATCAAGACAGTGAAGACCTAATAGCGTATCAAGATGACGATTTAGCGCTTGAAGAAAATGGTTTAAGTAGTGGTTGTGGCTTTGAAGATTTCATTGATTTAATTGATTCATGGGCTGAATTTAGCGGCTCAAAGTAAACTACATATTAAGATAGTGCTGATGCGTTAAGCTTCCTTTATCGGTACTATTACACTAATCAAAAACGACAGGAATGAATATGTCTGCCAATTTAAACAAGCTAGTAGTTATGCTAGAAATGCAAAACGCCATGAACACTAAAGTACATGAGCAATGGTTTACTCAAGGATTCGAATGGTACCGCGCTATTTGGGTTGAGTGCGCTGAAATGCTGGATCATCATGGTTGGAAATGGTGGAAAAAACAAACACCAGATACTGAACAAGTTATTTTAGAGTTGGTTGATATTTTTCATTTTGGTCTATCGCTTAGAATTGACGGCAAAACTAGCTACGAAGACTTAGCAAAGCAACTTGAAGCTGAGCTTAGTAATGCTCAACAAGCGGATGACTTTAAACAAACGCTAGAAATATTAGCGGCTTCCGCCGTTGCAGATAAAACGTTTAATGCCGCTGCCTTTGCCGGCTGTATGGCGCAAATGGGTATGGATATTGATGATTTATATCGCGGCTACGTAGGTAAAAATACGTTAAACTTTTTCCGCCAAGATCACGGCTACAAAGATGGTAGCTATATTAAAGAATGGAACGGGCAAGAAGATAACGAGCATTTAGTTGAAGTAGTTAAAAGCCTTGATACAGAACATGCAGATTTTGCAAAGTTAGTATACCAAGGCCTTGAAGCGCGTTACCCAAAAATCTAGCCCACGTAAACTGAGTTAAATAATCTTACGATAGTCGGTAACACTCAGGTAATCGGCTATTTCGTTATGTGGTTGTTGGCTATCAGGGTTAGCAACTGCCAGTAAGTGCTCGATGCCGTATTCTCGTGCGGCATTTAATACCGGCACACTGTCATCTACAAACAAAGTGCGCTGCTTATTAAACCCTAAGTCTTTTTGTACTTGGTGCCACAAACTTTGCTGCTCTTTACTTACTCCATATTCATGAGTAGACACTACACCATCTAGGTAGTTATCAATCGCTGTATGCTCAAATTTCAGCATGACACTCTCAGGGTGGGCGTTGGTAAGTAAAATTAACTCTTTGCCTGCTTTTTTAAGCTCGGTTAAAAAATGAGGTACGTCTTCGCGCATTTTAATTAAATGCTGAGACTCTCGTTTAAGCTCCATTATAGGCAAGTTTAATTGCTGCTCCCAATAATCTAAACAATACCACTGTATTTGACCGCTCACAGCTTGATAGCGTTTTAAAATATCTGCTTTAGCTGCATCTAGGCTAATGCCTCTAGCTAATGCGTGTTGCGCAGGGATAACGTTAAGCCAAAAATGACTGTCGTAATGTAAATCGAGTAATGTTCCATCCATGTCGAGCAAAACGGTATCGATTTTTGACCAATTTAACATAGGAATTTCAACTTATAAGGTTTATTATTGAACTAACTGCCATGATAGCAAATTAACGCCAATGACACAGAAAAAGCACCCAACACCACCACAAATCCTCAGTAACAATGTTGTTGCTAAAAGTCGCCTGTTTACTGTGGAGTCTTTAGAGTTAAAGTTTTCTAATAACGAAGAGCGCCAGTATGAGCGAATTCGCGGCGGTGGCCGGGGAGCAGTGATGATTGTTCCGTTAAGTGCAGATAATGAGTTACTACTTGTACGTGAATACTGTGCGGGCACAAACAATTACCAGTTAGGTTTTCCTAAAGGCTTAATCGATCCGGGCGAAACCCCAGAGCAAGCTGCTAACAGAGAACTTAAAGAAGAAATTGGCTTTGGCGCTGAGTATTTTAAACCATTAAGAACAGTAACAATGGCGCCGAGTTACTTTAATGCCACAATGCATATTTTATTTGCTAAGCAATTATACCCAAAAACCCTTATTGGTGACGAACCAGAGCCGCTAGTTGTTGTTAAGTGGCCATTAACTCAGTGGCAGTCATTATTAGACCAAGAAGATTTTACCGAAGCACGCAGTGTTGCAGCTTTGCTATTATTAGATAAGTATTTAGCGTCTGGAGCTGCCGATGAATAAATTAATCGAACCGTGCATTGAATTAGCTGAGCGTGCTGGCGATGCAATTATGGCCATTTATAAAAAAGGCGATATTGGCCAACAAGAGAAATCAGATAATACGCCTGTTACCAAAGCTGATTTAGCAGCAAATGACGTACTGGTTGCTGGATTAAAAGCACTTGCACCCGATATCCCAATTATGTCGGAAGAAACACCTATACCTGCACTCGCCGATAGACAGGACTGGCAGCGTTATTGGTTGCTCGATCCGATGGATGGTACAGGCGAATTTATTTTAGAAAGTGGCGACTTTGCAGTAAACATTGCATTGATTGAAAATAATCATCCTGTGCTTGGTGTTATTCATTGGCCTGCAAAAGGTGTGACTTATTTTGCTACAGCTAAAAATGGTGCCTTTAAACGTGAAAACTCAATTGATAAGCAAATATCTGTAGCGCCGCCAGAGAGCTTGACGCTTGCAGTGAGCCGCCGCCAAAAAATAGAAGCGGTGAGTCAGTATTTAAATAGTCAGTTTACAACGATTGCTATTGGTTCGTGTTCTTTAAAAGCCTGTACTGTTGCAGAGGGCAAAGCAGATTGTTTTTTAAGAATTGGTCCAACGGGAGAGTGGGATACAGGTGCTTCACAAATTATTGTTGAAGAAGCCGGTGGTTGTATTACCGATGCAGAATTTAACCCGCTAACGTACAACCAACGCGAGAGTACTGAGAACCCTGACTTTATAGTAATGGGACATCCCGACTGGGAATGGCAAAAAATGATTAATCCACATCAAAGATTGAGCGCAGAGTAGTAATTTGATTGCTTTTTGTTCGGTTGAACAACTTTAATTAGTTTAGGTCTTGCATTAAATGTTTATTCCTATATAGTAGCGCTCTCTTCAAGGCAGGCACGTAAATATTACGAAAATGCTTTAAAGAAATTACAGGCGCGGGATGGAGCAGTCTGGTAGCTCGTCGGGCTCATAACCCGAAGGTCGTCGGTTCAAATCCGGCTCCCGCAACCAATTTCCTTAGGGATTGAGGTTACTGTAAACTCTAACTTAAGAGATAAAATAAAGTAGTCGATAGACTTAAAATATACAGGCGCGGGATGGAGCAGTCTGGTAGCTCGTCGGGCTCATAACCCGAAGGTCGTCGGTTCAAATCCGGCTCCCGCAACCAATTCTTTAATTGGAAGCCAAGTTGTAATGTAAGCAACTTTAAATAAGTCTACAAATTTCAGGCGCGGGATGGAGCAGTCTGGTAGCTCGTCGGGCTCATAACCCGAAGGTCGTCGGTTCAAATCCGGCTCCCGCAACCACTGAAATAAATAAGAATGAAACGACACGCTTAAAGCGTGTTTTTTTATGTCTAAAATTTGGTGTGTATATTGTGGCTCATAACCCGAAGGTCGTCGGTTCACCTTTTATAAGTTCAGGCTCCCGCAACCACTGAAATAAATAAGAATGAAACGACACGCTTAAAGCGTGTTTTTTTATGTCTAAAATTTAGTGTGTATATTGTGGCTCATAACCCGAAGGTCGTCGGTTCACCTTTTATAAGTTCAGGCTCCCGCAACCACTGAAATAAATAAGAATGAAACGGCACGCTTAAAGCGTGTTTTTTTATGTCTAAAATTTGGTGTGTATATTGTGGCTCATAACCCGAAGGTCGTCGGTTCACCTTTTATAAGTTCAGGCTCCCGCAACCACTGAAATAAATAAGAATGA
>NZ_JACJEF010000002.1:10480-209130 GCF_014163935.1 Pseudoalteromonas sp. SR41-7
AACGACACGCTTAAAGCGTGTTTTTTTATGTCTAAAATTTGATGAGTGTGGTGATTTAGCTTATAGGATAAAGATCATCTTCACTGCATGAGGCATTCACTTCTCATAAGCGCAAGCTCCCGCCCCCCTGAGATACACTTTAAAATGTTATAAACTTCTTAAAATAAATCGTTATTACTTAAAACCTTGTTTGGTTTGTGTTAAAACGGCACAAATATTTTTAGGTTGTTACAAATATGACTGAACTTTACCACTGGTTTGATTTAATAGGCATTGCGGTGTTTGCTGTATCGGGCACTTTGCTAGCGTATGAGAAAAAAATGGATGGCTTTGGGGTCGTAGTTTTAGCGACAGTAACTGCTATTGGTGGTGGTACAGTGCGAGATCTAATTTTAGATGTTCCAGTGTTTTGGTTACACGATCAAAGTTACTTTTTTGCCATACTCGCTTCAGTATTTGTTACAACACGCCTTATAAATAAACAAAAGCCGATACCTCATTATATTTTACAAACAGCGGACGCGTTTGGGTTAGCTTTTTTTGCAGTAATGGGGGCGCAAAAAGCACAGCTTGTTGGTATGCCCGATATGACTGCGGTAATTATGGCTGTAATTACAGGCTGCTTTGGTGGATTAATTCGAGATGTGCTTGCACGCGAGATCCCTATGCTATTAAAAGGTGAGCTTTACGCTATTACCTGTATAGCGGGTGGTACTGTTTATACGCTTGGCATTAGTTTTTCGTTAGTAACCGAAATGGCGATGGTATTAGGTATGTTAATGACCTTATTACTTCGTTTAGCTGCTATAAAATGGCAAATCACATTACACGTTTTTAAATATCCTGACTAAACTGGTGTAATCACACCATTTACTAGGATAAGGAATGTCGTTAGCTCGTATATTTTCTCGTGCTCAAGTGGGTATAAATGCCCCTGAAGTTATTGTAGAAGTTCACCTAGGAAATGGTTTACCCGCTTTTCATATAGTAGGCCTGCCTGAAGCGTCCGTTAAAGAATCAAAAGATAGAGTACGTAGCGCACTCGAAAACTCACAATTTGGTTTTCCCGATCAACGAATAACTGTAAATTTAGCCCCTGCCGATTTGCCAAAAGATGGCGGACGGTTTGATCTTGCTATTGCGGTGGGTATTTTAGTCGCCTCTGGGCAAATAGTGTGTCCTGATATTCACAAGTATGAGTTTTATGGTGAGCTTGCTCTTAATGGTGAGGTGCGTGGTGTAAACGCTATTTTACCTTCGGTACTTGCTGCAAAAGAGCAAGATCGTTGCTGCTTTTTACCTCTTGCAAACGACAGCCTAGCAAGCCTAGTTAATGGCGTTAAACGCAAAGCCGTAAGCTCTATTCAAGAAGTGTGGGGGGATTTACTTAATCAACAACCCTTACCATTAAATATAGAGTATCCCGACTGCACACAAGCCCCTGACTTTTTACTTGATTTAAGCGATGTGAAAGGTCAGCCCGGTGCAAAGCGAGTACTCGAAATTGCTGCAGCTGGCGGGCATAATTTATTATTTTTAGGTCCTCCAGGTACTGGTAAATCGATGCTGGCCCAGCGAATGGCAACTATAATGCCTACTATGTCGGACGATGAAGCTATTTCGACAGCTGCGCTTTACTCTATTATTGGGCAATCCATAGATTTAACTAATTGGCGACAGCGGCCATTTCGTAATCCACATCATACTTGTTCAGCTGTTGCCTTGGTGGGGGGCTCTTCGAATCCCAAACCTGGTGAAATTTCTCTGGCACATAATGGTGTGCTCTTCTTAGATGAGTTACCGGAATTCGAGCGTAAGGTACTTGATTCACTGCGTGAACCAATGGAAACCGGTACAGTTACTATTTCACGTGCAGCTAGGCAAATGGAGTTTCCGGCGCAGTTTCAGCTTATTACAGCATTAAATCCAAGCCCAACAGGAAGTCATACAGATAAGCGGGCAACTCCCGATCAAGTTATGCGTTATTTATCGCGAGTATCAGGGCCTTTTATTGACCGTATTGATTTGCAAATAGAACTACCTCGTTTAACGAGTGTTGAACTACAAAGTACTCAGCCGGAGGAAAGTAGTGCTGAGGTTAGAGCAAGAGTTGAAACGGCTTATTATCTACAACTAAAACGTCAAGGTAAGGTTAATGCGAGGCTTAATAATAAAGAAATGAGTGTGCACTGTGAACTTGCGCCTGCAGAGTTGCAATTTTTAGCTAGAGCAAGCGAGAAGTTGTCTTTATCGCCACGCTCTTACCATAGAGTAATTAAGGTGGCGCGTACAATTAGTGATTTAAAAGGCGCTGAAAACATTAGTTTAAATGAGCTTAAAGAAGCACTTAATTACCGCGCATTTGAGCGCCTTATTGCGCAATTAACTAAGTATTAAATAGAAAGCATATAGCCTTTACCGCGTACGGTAACGATGCGTTTTTGATCTTTTTCGTCATTTAATTTTTTACGTAAACGACCAATAAGCACATCAACAGTACGATCGTTTGGACTCCAATCGGGCTGGCCTATTTCTTCAGATATTTTTTCACGGGATGTGGCTTTACCTGCATTACTAATTAAGCAAATAAGCACTTTATGTTCGGCTTCAGTTAAGCGTGACTCAACGCCCGCAGCAGTAATTAATGTGCGGTTATCAGGATGAAGCTTAAAGTCAGCATATTCTATAAACTCTTCGCTTTCGTCGTCTTCTAGGTTAACGGCAACACGCTTATAGAGCGCGCGCATGCGAAGTTCTAACTCAAGTAAATCGACGGGCTTACAAATATAGTCATCAGCACCTTGTGCAAGACCTGCAATACGATCGGCTTGGGAGTCACGACTCGATAATACAATAACGCCAATATCGGTCAGTGTGTTTAATTCTTTTGCGAGCTGAAGCCCGTCGCGCTTTGGTAAGACAATGTCAATTATGGCTAATGATATAGCACCGCGCAGGTTTACCCGCTGCCTTACAATGTTAAGTGCATCAGCGCCAGTGGGGTCTACCTCTATTGTAAATTCGGTATCTGCAAAGTGATTTTGGATGCGTTTAACGAGTAGTTCATCGTCTTCAACCAATAAAACATTAATAGCCATAGTACTTTATTTTGAATGCTTATAGCTCTGTATGGTAGCACCATTAGGTAAATGCTGAGAAGGGGGTTTATTAGTTTTAAGTAACTTAATATTTCAAAGATGTATAAGACGTTATTAGAGGATGAGGTTAGCACCTTTAAACTAATTAAAAGGTGCTAAATAATTAATTCTACTACTAATAAATCTGTATTAAGTTGTTATTTTAAAGGTTCAGGCTCAGTCATTTTTATACATCGAGTCCCACCATTGAGGCTCGTTTTTTAGCTTTTTATCAAAGTATGCGAGCATGGTGTTCCACCAATCAAATCGTTTATCGCGTGCAAAAATTTGATGGTCGGCGCCTTTGTATTCGATTAACTCTACGTCTTTATTAAGCAGTTTAAGCGCAGTGTACATTGTTAAGCTTTCGCCAACAGGTACATTGGTATCGCTATCACCATGAAGAAGTAGCATAGGTGTTGTTACTTTGTCGGCATGAAATACAGGACTATGTTGGCTGTAAAGCTCAGGGTTATTCCACGGGAAGCTATTTTTTGATGCTTCGCCAGAATATAAGTAGCCCCACCAACCTTCACCCCAATACGAGGTAATATTAGAAATCCCCGCATGAGCTATTGAAGCACTAAATATATCGGTTTTAGTTGCCAATAACATGGTCATGAAGCCACCGTACGATGCCCCTAAGTTACCTACTTTTTTACTATCAACATAGTTGTATTTATTTAAAAAGGCTTGTGTGCCTTCGATAATATCGTCTGCGGTGTAGTCGCCCCAGGCATTAACATGCTGCGCTGAAAACTTTTGTCCAAACCCTGTTGCGCCAGTAGGTTGCACTACATAAACAACATAGCCATTTTCTGCCCATAAGTTAAACGGGTACCGGCCTGTAAAACCACGCGTAACTGGTGAAGTACCGCCGTAGTAATACACGAGCGCTGGGTGCTTTTTAGTTTTATCTAAATTGCTTGGAATGTAAACACGGCCCGTTATTTCAACCCCATGTTTATTTTTAAAATTAAACTCTTCTAATGTAGGGAGTCGTGTATTTGCATAGCTACTTGGTTTTGAATCCCATATTAAATCTGTTTTATTTTTACTTACGTTCAGGCGCTTTAGTTGTTGTGGCGCTAAAGCGTTAGTGCCACTTAATAAAATTTCGGTATTACGGTCGTGTGAGTAACTAAATTGTTCAACAATATCCAATCCTGTATTTAACTTTTTAAAGCGCTGTTTACTTAAATCAAATAGGTAAAGTGGTTGAGTGTCTTGCTCTGTTACTTTAATAAGCGCATCGCCGTTTTCTAAAACGTGCAGTTGGCCAATAGCGGGGTCGAACTGTTTACTGAGTGCTTTTACGTTTTTACCGCCTTCAGTAAGTAGATAAATTTGCCCGTCGTAGTTATTAGCAAGCATTGCTTTTGGTAGAGCTCTGCCTGCGCCATTTTTAAAGTCAGGGCCTGCAACTACATAAATGTCTTTATTTGCATATTTAGCTAAATTAAACGTTTTAAATTTACCAAGCGATGAAAGCTTATTTGATTTTAAATCGAGTTCGACTAACTCTGTTTCAGGGTGTGTTGATGCCTGCATTGCCATTACTGGGCGGCTCATTAATACTTTGCCACGGTTACTATTTGAATCTTCAAGGCTGTAAGAAAGAGGACCTTGGCTAAGTGCTTTTGTTAAACCACTTTTAGTATCAAGCATATAAATTTGGCTGGTGGTACGTGCATACGACCAGCGATCTTGTAGACCTTTATAGTGCTTGGTTAAGCTGTTAGTGCTCTCAGGTGATTTAGACCAGCTAAACAAAAGGCTGGTGTTGTTATAAAAGGTAAAGCTATTAGCTCCTTCTAAATCGTTTGCTAATGTTTTTATTGAGAGGTTTTTACGGTTAAGTTGTTTAAGCTCACCATTTAACAAATACACTAAATATTGGTTATCTGGACTCCAAATAATGTTACTTGGTTGGCCTGCTTCAAAGCGATAAAGCGTTTGATTGTCTGAATCTTCAAGTACAGTAACTGTATTTGCTTGATTTTGTGTTTTATCACTATAAGTGCGAGTGGTAGTAACGTACTGCTTGGCATTAGGTGCGAGTGATAATTGGCTAATTGTAGGAGCATCAAACAGTTGTTTTGCAGATAAACGTTTTATGTGTGAAGTGCTGAGCGTAATTTTATCAACCTCGCTTTTAGGTGCAAAATCAAGCGTTACATCGTGCCAATTAGCTACTTGCTGGGCTACTATTAAAACAGTGTGAGTACTGTTATTTAAAGCTAACTTATAGCTATTTTTATCGCCTGTTTGTAGTTCGCCATTAATAAATAACTGCCCTTGCTCAATCCCTTTTAAGGTAAGCGTACCTTGCGTAAAGCGGGTTGTTTCAATATTAAATTTTAGTGCCTGTAACCCACCTAAAGTGAGCGCATTGATTTTATTAAACGGTTGCCAGTTTTGTTTTTTCCCAAATATAGAAAAACTATCGGTGTCTGCTTGTAGTTGCGGCAATAGGTTGTTAATAATCGCACTGCCATGAGGTGTCTGAAAAGGCTTTAACTGCATATCTTCGGCAAGTGGGCCGATAAACTGAATTTTTGATTTATCCAATGGTGCAGCTATTGCAGCAAAGCTTAAGCTGCTAAGTGTTAAAAGAGCTGCTGCGTACTTAAATAGCTTATTTTGATGACACCATGGTGCGCTAAATTTCATTATTATGCCTATTATTATTGGAAGTTTGGCCAAATATAGCATGTATTGTTACCATGCTCACATATCCAATATAGAGGAGAGAAAGTGACTTTACTGATAGTTTATATGGTAGTGGCGATTGTTATTTCGTTTTTATGTTCTGTGATGGAGGCTGTGTTATTAAGTATTTCGCCCAGCTATGTTGCATCACTTAGAAAAAAACACCCTGAGCTTGCTAAACAGCTCGAAAAGCTTAAAAACAATATAGATCAGCCTTTAGCTGCTATTTTAACTTTAAATACAGTTGCCCATACAGCAGGTGCAGCGGGAGTTGGCGCACAAGCGGCTGTCGTTTTTTCCGATGCGGCTGTAGGTATTGCATCAGCCATTATGACATTTCTCGTATTAATTCTTTCTGAAATTATACCTAAAACCTTGGGGGCTAATTACTGGCGAGCTTTAACGCCAAGCGTTACCTACGCTTTGCGTTTTTTAGTTATATCGCTAAAGCCTTTTGTATGGTTTGCTCAAAAGCTAACAAATTTAATGGGTCCAAAGCACGATGAGGCTTATTATATTCGTCAAGAGATAGAGGCAATGGCAGATATAGGCACGGAGTCGGGAGCATTACATCAAGATGAATCTGATATTATCCGTAATTTGTTGCATTTTAAGCATGCAAAATTATGTGATTTAATGACGCCGCGAACTGTTATTTTCAAAATCCATAAAGATTTAACAGTTAATCAGTATTTAAATGAACATGGGTCGTCATCGTTTTCTAGAGTGTTGGTATTTGATAAAGATGCCGATGATATCGTTGGGTTTGTGCATAAAAACGATATTATGCTGGCATTTCACCGCTTAGGCACCGATTACAAAATTAGCAAATTGATTAAGCCTATTTATACCGTACCAACTTCTCAGAACGTATCGTCGTTACTGCAAACACTTTTAACAAAGCGCACTCATATATGCTTAGTTGTTGATGAGTACGGTGACGTGCAGGGTATTGTAACGTTAGAGGATATGATTGAAGCTTTAATGGGGTTAGAGATTGTAGATGAGCGTGACCAATCTACTAATATGCGCGCAGTAGCAAGGCAGCGTTGGCACAAACGTTTAGCAAGCAGTGCGCATATAGTCAGTGAAGAAGATAAACACACTCGGGGTGATAATTAGTTAACCAGCCCCGATTAAATATTAATACCGCTTTAAGCGGGGCTGCCATCAGTTTTTAGCCAATCTTTAGCCCAAGATATAAATTCGTCTTGTGGTTTAGGGCGGCTAAATAAAAAACCTTGTATGGCTAGTTTTCTTCTATAATGCCTTAAATAAACGAGCTCTTCTGGTCGTTCAACACCTTCTGCTACTAAGTCTAAATTATCTTTACTCGTAATATTAAATAACGAACTTACGACCACTTGAGAAAATAAATCTGTTTCTATATGGCTAATAAGTGAACGGTCTATTTTAATTTCAGTAAAAGGAAGATTTCGAAGCTGATTCATATTAGTAAAACCAACACCAAAATCGTCTAGCGATATACCAAAGCCATGCATTCTTAATCTGTTTACTGTTTCTAATTGCATGAGGCTTGAGAGTGCATGTTGTTCTGTTATTTCTATAATTATATTACTAGGTGTGAGTTGGTTTAGTTCTAAAATAAGTAGTAATTTATTAGGGCAGTTTAGGTCATCGAGCTGGGTTGGCGATAAGTTAAAGGCCATTTTAAAATCATGACCTAGTTGTGCTTTCATATTTTTGAATTCGCTGGTGGCCTTTTCAAAAAGAGAAAATGTAATTTGATTAATTAAGTTGTGTTGTTCGGCAGTATTTATAAAACGGCAAGGTAAAATAATATTGTCGTCTTTACTTGATAAAATACGCGCTAACACTTCAACGCTTTCAATTTTATTGTTATCCGCGTTTATTTTTGGTTGGTAAAAAGGCGTTATTTCATCGTTTTTTAATGCATCAATAAGCTCATCTTTTGAAATGGCTGGCTCTTTTAATAAAGTGTGGCTGTTTAATTGCGCCACTTTAGTAAGTAACCTACTAACCTGAGACAGTTGCACTGGCTTTGAAATATTACCAATGAGGTGCGCGTTATGTTGTTTCGCGAGATTGGCAGCTAAGCTAATAACTTTATGGTCCATTTCAGAAACAATTATTATACCGCCTTGATAATGTAGCTCTCCTAAGTGGCGGATTAATTCCATGCCGTCCATTTCGGGCATATTGAGATCAGTAAAAATAGCATCAAAGTAGTTGATATCTTCTTTAACTTTTTCAAGCGCTTCTTTTGCATTCAGGTACGTAGTTATAGTGTTAGACATACCCAATTCGTTAAGTATAGCTTCCATAACGATCAAAATTGCTTTTGAATCGTCAACAACTAAAATATTAGGCACTATCTTCTTCACTGTTATCCCTTTCAATGTATCGCTTGGAGTTACTATAAAAGTAGTAGTGTTTTTTTATTTTGTCAGTATCAAATGCTTTTATTTTGAAAATAGTTACCTAGCACCTTCCCTCGTGTTTTTGAGCTGATTAGGTATACTAGCGCCATTATTTTAAACGGTCTTAATTATGATAAGAATAGATCTTACTTTAGCCGAGCAACCATTTTCGCTTATGGTGTCTGGGCAAAGAATTGTGCAGGTATTTCATGCGCAACAAGCCATTACCTTTGATAACCCTCGTGAAAACTACTATCAGTTTACTTACGATACCAAAAAAATAGGTATCGATACGGGGGCAGTCGAAGAGCAAAGCATTTCGCTCTTTGTAGATGATCAATTTGCAACACAACTTGCGTTGCCAGCACCTACAAAAGGGTCACCTAAAAAAGGCTTTTTAGGGCTAGCTGCGTTAGGTTTTAAGCTTTTTAAAAGCGCTAAGGTAATTAAAGTAGTGCTTGCAGGGGCTTCTGTTGCAGGCTATGCGTGGTTATTTAGTATTGAATTTGCACTAATGCTAATTGGTTGCTTAGTCGTACACGAGTACGGCCATGTGCGAGCAATGAAATACTTTGGCATAAAAACCAAAGGTATTTACTTAATCCCGTTTGTTGGAGGGCTTGCTGTAAGTGACGATAAAATAACAACCCGTTGGCAAGATGTCGTTATATCACTGATGGGGCCTGCATTTGGTTTAATTACCTCGGTACTGGGTGTCGTTTTATATTACGCCACCGAGATGGAAATATTTGCAGGTGTGGCGGTTCTTAGTGCGTTATTAAATTTATTTAACTTGTTACCTATTTTACCGCTTGATGGCGGGCATGTATTAAAAAGTATTAGCTTTTCAATGCGTTCATGGATTGGTTTAAGTGTGTGTTTACTCGGTGTGTTATTTGGCTTATGGCTTAGTTATACATTTGGTTTAATGTTACTGGTATTCTTTTTGTTTGTAGGTGCGCTGGAAATTGTATTTGAATGGCGAGGCCGACATTACTCCCATTTAATACCACTAGATAAATACGGACAAGGTTTTTCAGCGGTTATGTATGCACTGGTAGTTGCAGGCCATGTGGCAGTGATGATGCATTTTGCAGATTCTGACAATCCAATACTGAGTTTGCCGATGACGATTTTATCTAGCTAACAATAAAAAAACAGCATGGTAAGTTTGAAAAATGCTCAATCTGCTGTTTTTTTGCTCGGTTGTTGTTGTTTTTAAAAGTTTTTGTATTTTTATTGTTGTTTTTTTGTAACTGAAGATGTAGCTTACGGATATAAAGTTGTTCAGGGATTGTTCAGGTATGTTATTTAGAAAGGAAGCTATCGCTCAGCAAAGTGAGCGTTTAACGGGGGCGATTACCCTCGCCCAACCTTTATCAATAAAATTAACTGTGCTTATTTTGGCTTGTGTGGCTATCGCAGTTATTACCTTCTTGTTTACCGCGGAATACTCTCGTAAAGAAACTGTGCGTGGCTTTTTAATGCCCAATAAAGGGGTGATCCAAAGCTTTGCTAATCAAGGTGGCATGATTGAGCGGTTGTTGGTACAAGAGGGCGATGCCGTTACTAAAGGTCAGCCGTTGGCGACCATCATTGTGCAGCAAAATAATAGTCAAGGTATTGCATTAAGTACTCAACTTGTTGAGCAGCTAAGTATGCAAATACAACTGCTTAATGACGAAATTACACAAAACCACACCCTACAAAAGCAAGAGTCACTTAACTTGCAGGCACAAAAACGTGCACTAACTAATGAGCAAGCTGCATTACAAAGCCAACTTAAACTGACTGATGAAAAACTAGCGCTACTTAACCGCCAACAAAGTAACCTTAACCAGCTTAATAAAAATGGCTTTTTATCAAACATAGAGCGTGAGCAACAACAGCAAGCACTGTTAGATGCTAAGCAAGAAAAACAAAACCTAGCGCGTTTGCTGATGCAGCAAGAAAACCAGTTAAGCCAACTAAGCTTTAACATTGCCAACGTACCCCAGCAATATACGCTGCGTATAAATAGCCTTAAACGGCAGCAAGCAGATATTCAAAACCAGCTCACACAAATTAAAAGTAACTATCAATACACCATCACCGCAAGTAATAGCGGTACGGTTACTGGGATTCAAGTGGTTGAGGGTGAAACGCTCACCCAAGCCAAACCGCTACTGCATATTATTCCCGAAGGTTCTGAGCTAGTAGCAGAGTTGCTGCTACCAACACGCTCAGCAGGTTTTATACAGCTAGGTAACGATACGCGCCTGCGTTTTGATGCTTTCCCTTACCAACGCTTTGGTTTTATTAACAGTAAAATTAGCCGTATCGACAAGGCGCTCATTACTCCAAATGAAATACGCCTGCCTATCACCCTGCAAGAGCCAGTGTACCGTTTGCGAGCGACACTCAGCCAACAACAAATGCAGGCCTATGGTAAGGCGTTTGAGCTGAAAAGTGGTATGTTGTTTGAGGCAGATATTATGTTGGAGCAGCGCACATTAATCGAGTGGTTACTCGAGCCACTGTACAGCCTAAAAGGGCGCGTAAGTTAAGTGTAGCGTTTTATGAAATAAAGAAAAATTTGAAAGTTTTGGTGGTTTGCTAAATGCAAATAATCGAAAAGGCGGCCAGCTTTAGTTAACTTTAGCGAGCAGCTAAAGCTAGCCTATTAACCGCTCACCTTATTGAAGGGGAGCATATTAACAACCCGACGACTTAACTAAAAAGCGTCGGACTTATGGAGTATATCAAAATGAGAGAGCTAAAGACTAGTGAGCTTCAACAAATTCATGGTGGAGATGGTTGGGATGCCGCTGCTGGCGGGCTAACTGGTGCTGGTGTTGGTGCTACTGCTGTTGGCGTTGCGGTAGCTGTTGGGGCTGTTGTTACAGCACCTGTGACAATTGGTATTGTTGTTGGAGGCGCTGCTGTTGGTGCTATCTATAGCTGGTTTACAAATTAAGGAGCTACAATGAGAGAGTTAAAATTGGACGAATTAAATGCTGTTATCGGCGGTAGCATTAGTCAAGCAGCTGGAGAGGGGGGCGCTAGTGGTGCCGCTACTGGTGCCGGAGTTGGCGCTGTCGTTGGCGGTGCAGTAGGTGGTCCCCCTGGAGCTCTAATCGGAGGTTTGATTGGTATGGGAGTTGGTACGATAATTGGTGCTGCTGATGCAGTAGTTGACTACATGCAGCAGCCGTAATTGGTTAGAATAATGTGGTAACATTGGACTGCAAAGCAGTCCAATTCAATAATAATTTATGGATTAATCATGAAAAAAATTTATTGTTATGCGTCATTGCTAATTAGTTTTAGTTTTTTATTTGTAGCTTTACAAAGTGCTAGTTATTTTATTGCTTTATTAGTTTTTATGATTATTTTGCTAGTAAGCTCTAAAATGTATAAGTTTCAAGTTGGAAAAGAACTAAAGGACTCTTACCGGGGCTTACCTATAGTGAAGTTCATGGCCTTTCTTTTTCAAGATAAAAATATTTTAACATCACAAAATTATACATCATTAAGGATACTCATGCTGAGCGCTACTCTTGGGTTATCTATGATAATAACTTTTTACTTATATAGCGGTGTAATTAGACATCTATTTCTCATTACAGGATGTATATTATTTTCAATAATCTTTTCGAAAGTATTTTTAGGCCGTTACATTAAAAACAGTAGGTAATATGCTTCAATTTAGCCCCGTGAGATCTACTCCTCTCATCCTTCAATCTGAAATAGCCGAATGCGGTCTTGCCTCTATGGCCATGGTGGCGTGCTATCACGGCCATAAGTTGGATATGCCTGCCATGCGCAAGCGTTTTTCGGCTAATCTAAAGGGCATGAACTTACAGCAGCTGATTGAGCTGGGTGATAACTTGGGGCTCGCCAGTCGTGCATTACAATGCCCGCTTGATGAAGTTCATAAACTGCAAACGCCGTGTATTTTACATTGGGATATGAATCACTTTGTGGTATTGACCAAAGTCTCTGGTAAAGGATCTTCAGGTAAGTTTGCAATTAATGACCCTGCTGTGGGTAAACGCAGTTTAAATAGTGAAGAATTTAGCAAGCACTTTACCGGTATTTGTTTAGAGCTCACGCCAACGAGTAAGTTTGAAGCTAAACAAGAAAAAGCGCAGATGAAGTTTACCCAACTTTGGAGCACCATGAAGGGCTTAAAAGCAGGGTTACTAAAACTGATAGCATTATCACTTGTATTGCAGCTATTTGCCTTGATGACCCCTTATTATATGCAGTGGGTGGTGGATGAAGTACTCATTAGTTTTGATGAATCGTTATTAACGGTGCTTGCTATGGGTTTTGCGCTGATTGCTATTATTTCGGTGGTGACTAATGCGGTACGAAGTTGGCTAATTTTACGTCTTTCCAGCCTTTTGAATATGCAAATGGGTGTGAACTTACTCCGGCACTTATTGCGGCTACCGATGAATTATTTTGAGTCGCGCCATGTCGGCGATATTGTCTCGCGCTTTGGCTCATTAGCGCAAATACGTGAGCGTATTACCACGGGGTTTGTAGAAACACTGGTCGATGGCGTGATGGCTATTACCGTATTGATTATGATGCTAATTTATTCGCTAAAGCTCACTGCAATAGTTGTAGGTGCAATTTTGCTTTACACCTTAGTACGTTTAGCGCTTTATAGGCCGCTGCACCAAGCTACTGAAGAAATGATTCAATCATCTGCCAAAGAGCAATCGAACTTTTTAGAAAATATTCGGGGTATGCAAACTATAAAATTGTTTGGTAATGAATCGCAGCGCCAAGGTATTTGGCAAAACCGTTATGCAGAGGTAATAAACAGTGAAATTCGTTTAGGGCGTTTAAACATTAGCTTTGATTCATTTAATAAACTGTTATTTGGCCTTGAAAATGTATTGGTGATTTACTTTGCTGCATTGCTAGTTATGAGCAATAGCTTGTCTGTTGGTATGGTACTGGCGTTTATTGCTTATAAAAACCAGTTAACCAGCCGCTTTGCCAACTTAATTGAGCAAATTATTCAATTCAAAATGATGCGCTTACACTTAGACCGTATTGCAGATATAGCACTCACGAAACAAGAAGCTAATCGTGACGGTGAAATGGCATATACAGGTGATGACGAAGGTAAAGTTAAAGGCCAGCTTACCCTTGAGAATATTTGCTTTAGTTACAGTGAAGAGCAAGCGCCCATTTTAAATAATGTTAATTTAACGCTGAATACGGGTGACTCGATTGCGATTACAGGGCCTTCTGGTGCAGGTAAAACTACGCTAATGAAAATTATGCTCGGATTACTACAACCTACCTCAGGTAAAGTGCTGCTTGATGGTAAAGATATTACCCAACTAGGCCTTAAAAACTACCGTAAACAAATAGCTGCGGTAATGCAAGATGACACGCTATTAGCTGGCTCAATCGCCGATAACATCAGCTTTTTTGACCCACAGCCCAATTACTTGAAAATAGAGACGTGTGCTCGTCATGCGGCTATTCATGATGATATTACCAAAATGACTATGGGTTATAACTCATTAGTAGGTGATATGGGATCAAACTTATCTGGCGGTCAAGTACAGCGTTTACTCCTTGCACGCGCATTGTATCAATCGCCCTGCGTGTTATTTATGGACGAAGCAACCAGCCATTTAGATAAGGATAACGAGGCGAAAATAAGTGAGCAAATTCAGCACTTACCAATCACACGGATTATGATTGCTCATCGCCAAGAAACTATTAATATGGCTGGCAAAGTCTATCATTTAAATGCAGGTGAATTAGTGGACTTAGACCAGCAAAGTGAGAGTGCATAAAACAATCAAGGCGTGTGTATTACACGCCTTTTTATTATGCTTGCCGTTAGTAAAAGCTCAATACCAGCGATATAAAAATCCCTGTTACAAATAGCTGCACTACACAAAAACCCATAATATCTTTTGCTTTTAGGCCCGCTATAGCCAATACGGGTAGTGCCCAAAAAGGTTGAATTAGGTTAGTCCACGCATCGCCCCATGCTACAGCCATTGCAACGCGCGATATATCGGCGCCTAGCTCTTGCGCTGCGGGTATAACAATAGGCGCTTGTACTGCCCATTGGCCGCCGCCAGAGGGCACAAACATATTAACGAGTCCTTCACTTATAAAGCTGTAAAATGGCAAGCTATCGGCATCTGCAATGGCAATAAAGCCTTGTGATATTTGTTGTGCTAACCCTGTATCGACCATCACCGCCATAATGCCAGCATAAAACGGAAACTGAATAACAATACCCGCACCACTTGGAATTGCTTGTTGTAAGCTATTAAGCACATTGTGAGGAGTTTTATGTAGCGTAATAGCTAAAAACAAAAATACGGCAATAACGCTATTAAGGTTTAAGTTTCCGCCAGCAATAAAAAAGTAATAACCTAAATATGCCAAACCTAATAAGCCAATTGTCATACCGAGTAGTTTGCTTTGTTCCAAATGTTGGGCAGGTCTGGTTATTGTTGTGGGCTTAGGTGTTGTCTCTTGTAAAAGAGCTGGGTCGATATATACGCTTTCTTGCTCGCTTGGCAGCATATAGCGATTAACGAGCGGCATAATAATGAATAAACCAACTAATATGGCTATATTAAAGCCCGCAAATAAAGTGTGCTCTGTACTAATAATACCAATGCTGGCCTCTGAAAAGTGACCATCGGTTGCGATGGTTAAAGGAATCGAACCCGCTAATCCGCCATGCCATACAACAAAACCTGAGTAAGCGCTGGCTACTAATAATCGATAATCAACACGAGTATGTTTAGCAATTGCTTTGGCAAAAAGGGCACCAATAACTAAGCCAAATCCCCAATTTATCCAGCTCGCTAAAAGCGAAATAAGCGTGACTAATATAATTGCTTTAGGTGCGGTGCTTGCAAATGTTGCTAGCTTTTCTAATAACTTACTTATAGGTGGCGTACTTGCCAACATATAGCCTGTAATTAACACTAGTAGCATTTGCATAGCAAAACTTAATAAGTTCCAAAACCCACCTCCCCACGCTTGTAATACTTCAATGTTAGTTGCGGTTGTAAATAAGCTCGCACTGACAAGAGTAATTATTGTAAGTAAAATTACAAATATAAAAGGGTCGGGAAGATAGCGCTCTACAATTTTAGTAAAAGGGCGGGCTATTTTATTAAGCATAAGCACAACTGTTTTGGTTATTATTTTAACGCTAATTAATCATGAAAAATCACCATTGGCAAACAGCATTTAGTCTAATATTTGCGGTTAAAAGCTTAAACATTGCTTAAAAGCATCGCTTACAGTAACGTACTGTTTATAGATAATTTACTAACGAAGACTTTGTATTATGCCGGTGATATTTAAAAGGCTAGCGTTACTTGTTCGCGCTCATATAGATCAGTTGAGTTGGCAAGCAGTGGCATTAGCTATTTTGACTCATATGCTATTAACATGGAGCTTACTATTTATAGCGAATGAGAAAGCGTTAACCTCGCTTACTACCTTTTTTTACTATTACACAGTAACAACATCAACAGTGGGATATGGTGACTTTAGTCCAACTACTGATCTTGGTCGTTGGGTGGTTGCATTAATACAAATTCCATTTGGTTTAGCTTTATTTGGTGTTTTGCTAGGAAAAGCAGGACAAACTGTTACTTACTTAATTAGGCGCGCTATGACTGGTGATAAAAACTTTGCCCACAGTAACCACCATATTATTATTTTTGGTTGGCACGACACTCGTACAAAAAAGATGATTGATTACATTTTGGCAGATACGAAACGTACTGACCGTCGTATTTTACTCGCGGTAACAGAGCAAATGGATCATCCTTTTTTAGCTAACGAAAGCGTTGATTTTGCACGTTTAACGAGCTTTACTAATTTAGCTGAGCTAGAGCGGGTAGCTATTCGTAGTGCTGATAAGGTGATTATTGATGGTCAAGATGACGATCAGACATTTACAACAGCCCTGCGCATTAGTCGCTTAGTAAAAGATGATTGTCATATAAGTGCTCACTTTTTGGATGAAACCAAAGTTGAGATGATGTTAGAGCATTGCCAAAATGTAGAGTGTAGTAGTGCAAAATCAGCTGAGATACTCGTACGCTCAATGCAAGATCCAGGTTCGAGCCGTGTGCAAGAGGAGCTGCTATCTACTTTGCATGGTGATACACAATTTAGTTTGAAAATACCAAGCGGCTGCAAAGATATTGAGTTTGGTAGTTTGTTTCATCATTTTAAGCTTGAGCATGATGCAATACTGTTGGGTGTTGCTCATAATTTAAGTGCGCAAAATATGGATTTAAATCCACCATTAGATTACAAAGTAAGTGAAGGCGATATTTTGCACTATATATCGGTAGATCGAGTATTAAGTAGTGAAGTAGACTGGTCGAGCCTAGAAAAATAATGAATGAAGTTGTATTTTTAATTGTTGTTTTAAGTGCTTATATATTACCTGTCGTTATTGTACTCAACAGTAAGCGTACACAGGGTCATGAAAAGAATGGCTGGCTAATGGGAATAATTATATTTTCTTGGTTAGGGTTAATGATGTACTTTGCCATTGTGCCCAAGTATGGGCACAAAAAGAAAAAGGTTAAATAGAGTAGTTGGCCTTTACAGCCGCTTTTACTGGCGTAATTACTCTTCTAGTTGCTTAATTTTATGCTCAATTAAAGGATCGTCAGGTACAAGTTGTTGAGCAACTTCTAATAACTGAATGGCATCATTAGGATGCTCATCTTGATGCTTGAGGGCAACATCTATTAATGGCTGAATATCAATTTTTGCCTGATGTTCCTGTACGTGAACTTCTTTTTCATCAATCAAAATATTATGAGCTTTGCTTAATAGTGTTTGACGGTGAGCTGAGTTTACATTCGCTTTATTAAGGCTTTTGTAATAATCCTCTTTAAAGCGTAAGGTTTTAGTTTGCATACGAAATTGCGCAATATCAATTTGCTGATGCTGGATAAAATCGACGGCTACTTGCTTATAAAATCCAAACTTATTCAAATATGTGGCATGTGTGCCATGTCCCATACCAAATACTCGTAAGTGAGTTAACTGCTTATAGCGCTTAGCGTGCATTCGGTCTATACGATTAGTAGGATCGTAAATAATATAGCCTTGGGCATCTCCTAAATCTAGATCGTGATAATCTTGCTGCCAATCAAACTGCTGAGCTATATCGGTACTAGAGCGGTCATCCCACGGTACTAATTCTTTATTTTTAGTACTTACCGGATGGAAGAACAACACCTGATTTAGCTTTAATAGTTTAGCAAAAGCGCCAACAGCAAATCCGCCACGACTTAAACCATAGCCAAGTCGACAATTAAACGGCGTAAGTAATGTTGATAATTGCTCGAGAAAAAAGATTAAATTACGATTACGAAACCAATTACTTTTACCCAAATGCTGAAAAGCGATTACGTTTACGTTTTGTTTTTGAGCTAAGTGATAACCCCATGGTGCAAAATCAGGATGAAGATCTTGCTCTTGCACGTTAGTGCCAGCTGGGGAAAAGGTAAAAAGCAGGGGTTTATTAACGTCAACAAAATCATACTTAACAAATACATCGCCGAGTAAATCACTACCCGTCATGGGTAATCGAGTTTGTTGCTCATTGTGCGGGAGAGTTAACCATTCATCTAACCAATACAGTAATTTCATTAATCCTCCAGCTATAAGTCAGCATAGATCATATCAAACTCAATGAAATTAGGTCAAACCGATAGGGTATTACTGCGCCATTTTGATTATTACATCCCAGTCATTTTTAGTAACAGGCATTATTGATAGACGTCCGCCCTTTTTAAGTGCGATTTCAGTAATATTGTCATTGGCTTTAATATCTTTAAGGCTAATTAATTTTTTTAAATGGCTTTGATAAGTAACCTCAACAACAACCCAACGTGGTTTGTCGCTGGTGGCTTTTGCATCGTAATAGTCGCTGCTTAAATCAAATTGAGTGGGGTCTGGGTAGGCTTCTTTAGTAACCTCGGCAATGCCCGCTACGCCCACGTGTTTACAGCTTGAATGGTAAATCATGACTGAATCACCGACTTTGACGTCGTCACGCATAAAATTTCGTGCTTGGTAATTACGCACACCTTCCCAAAGAGTCGTTTGTTTTGGTGCGTTTTTTAAGTCATCTAATGAAAACGCATCGGGTTCAGTTTTAAATAGCCAGTAAGCCATAACAGTATTCCTAACAAATATTTACTTCCCACTATTGTATAGTATCATTTGGACACTAGGGTAATGAGGAAGAAATAATGAGCCAAGTATTAGATGATTTATTGTCGTTGTTAACACTTGAAGAAATTGAGCAAGGTTTATATCGAGGACAAAGCCAAGATTTAGGCTTTGGTGCTGTATTTGGTGGTCAAGTAATGGGGCAGGCGCTTTCTGCTGCCAAAGAAACTCTACCTGAAGGGCGAATAGTTCATTCATTACATTCTTACTTTTTACGCCCAGGCGATCCGGCTAAACCCATTGTTTATGACGTAGAAACTATTCGCGATGGAAAGAGCTTTAGTACGCGCCGAGTCAAAGCAATTCAGTACGGTAAACCAATCTTTTATATGACCGCGTCGTTTCAGGGTGAAGAGAGTGGGTTATCGCATCAAGCGACAATGCCTGATGTTCCCGCACCTGAGGAATTACGTTCATCGCTTGAGTTTTACCAAGATAACGCTTCGCATATCCCAGAGGTTATCCGTAATAAGTTTACCCGTGAAATGCCAATTGAAATGCGACCGGTTACTTTTCATAACCCGTTTAAACCAGAAGTTATGGAGCCGGTAAAGCATATTTGGTTTAAAGCTAATGGTGAAATGCCGGACGATCAGCGTATCCATAATTACTTATTAGCGTATGCGTCTGATTTTGAGTTTTTACCAACTGCATTACAACCTCATGGTGTATCGTTTATGCAGCCAAATATGCAAGTAGCTACTATTGATCATGCAATGTGGTTTCATCGTCCATTTAGAATGGATGATTGGATTTTGTATTCAATTGATAGTCCAAGTGCGAGTAATGGGTGTGGTTTGGTACGCGGGCAGTTTTTTGACCGCCAAGGCAACTTGATTGCCTCAACAATGCAAGAAGGGGTTATGCGTCAGCGCTAACCCCTTCTGTAAATGCATTGCTAGTTACACTGATCTTGAACTATATCGCTGATTGACTGCCAGACGCGTGCTGGCAGTAATGTTTTAAGGTGTGCGTAGGTTTCACATAGTTGTGTGCTACCTACTAAGCCCTTATCACCCTCTGTTATTAATGACTCGCCACGTAAGTTTTCGATAAAACTAACAAGTACTTTTTTGTCAAAAAACTCAGGTGTTTTTATGCCGTGCAGTGTACCTAAACGTTGTGCGAGTACTTGGCTTTCTCTTTCAAGCTCGGCTTTTTCAATGCCATCACTTGTTTGAATAAAACCAATCACAATAGCGTAACGTTGTAGGGTAAAGCTAAGTGCTCGTCCAAGCATTTCAAGCTTAGCTAAGCAGTCATTACTGTTCGTTATATGAATGTTATCGCCATCAAACTCAATTAAATTTTGATCGGCAAAATTAGCTAAAATTCGTGTTATGTAGTTTTCATCAAGAGGTTGTAAATACCATTCTTTAGCAAATAGCGGATAAAATGTTTTTACAAGTTGTTGGCATTGAGCAATCGTAGTGCTGTGTTGTTTAAATAGATGTAGTGCAATTAAGCTTGGTACTGCAAACAAGTGCAAAATATTGTTTCGGTAGTAATTAAACAGTACTTTTTCTTTATCGCTAATAGTAATAATTTCGCCAAACTCATCACTGATAACTTCAAACTTATTAAGCTTTAATGCATGCGTTAGTAATTGCTCTGGTGTTTCGTCTGGTGTAGTTACTTTATTACTGTAGCTTGCATCACGTTGTAAGCGCAGATAAAAATCAAGCTGTGCTAATAGCTTTGGTTTACTCAATGCTTGCTTATCATTAACCAGCAATATCATCGCTAGTAAGTTAACCGCATTAAGCGCCGCTGCATTATTAATTTTAACCATTACTTGGTCGGCAAGTTTAGTTACTTGTGGTGCTAACCATTGTGGCTTTTGCACGTCAGTTGGGTGTATTGAATCACGCCAATCAGGTTGGTTATCGTTTAAGTATTGGTTAATAGAGATTGGATCGCCAAAGTTTAAATTACCACGACCATAGTTTTTAAGGTTTTTGATTGCCTTAAAAATACCAAATATAGATTCGCCTTTTTTATCTTTACCATCCAGCTCTTTAAGGTAGGTGTTAATTTCCATGACGTGCTCGTAGCCAATGTAAACAGGAACAATAGATATTGGTCTGTCTATTCCGCGTAGCATTGCTTGTAATGTCATAGATAGCATACCCGTTTTAGGCGGAAGTAAGCGTCCAGTCCGGCTTCGACCGCCCTCCGTGTAAAACTTAACAGAGTAACCTTTAATAAACAGTTGGCTTAAATACTCTTTGAATATGGCAGAATAAAGTTTATTACCTGCAAATGAACGGCGAATAAAAAACGCACCAGAGCGTCTAAATATGCCTCCGGCAGGGAAAAAGTTAAGATTTATACCAGCAGCTATATGCGGAGGTACTAAACCCAAATGATAAATAGAGTAAGTAAGCAGTAAGTAATCCATATGGCTGCGATGACAAGGCATATAAATTATTTCATGTCCTTTATCTGTTAGTTCATGAATTTGTTCGGCGTGTTTAATATCAATACCATTATAAAGCTTATTCCATAACCAAGTTAAAAACCTTTCGGCCACACGTATCATTGCTTCAGAGTAATTAGCGGCTATTTCATCAAGTAGCTTAAGTGCATTTTGACGAGCTTCTGTTTGGCTAATGTTTTTAGCGTTAGCTTCATCTTGAATTGCTTTTTTTATAGTAGGTGACGCTAATAATGAATTAAATAATTGCTCACGAGATGGCATTTTAGGGCCTGTAGCAGCTAGCTTTTGGCGCTTAAAGTGAACACGCGCTACGCGTAATAATTTATGAGGTAACTCGCTTACATCGGCTTTTTCATTGACTAAAAGTGATAAGTCGAGTGGTTGGCTAAAGCGAATAAAGTTATCGCGCCCTGAAAATAACACCACAAAAAACTTTCTAAACCAGCTTGGAGTAAGAGAGTGTGTAATTAAAGTACGTAGTCCTGGCTTTTCTTTACCTGGATCGCGCCCCCATAAAATAGTAACAGGCACCACTTGTACGTTTTGCTGACCGCTTTTTATTAAGTACTCAATAATTTGCTTGCCTTGGGCTAAAGCATTGGTTGGTTTTGCTTCATCACCAAATAACGGTGGAGGATTTTTAATACCAATAAAACGGTCTAAATTTTGAGTCCCTAGCACTTGCTCTTCTGTTGGGCTAGGTAGGCCATTCTTTTTACAAACATGCGCCAGCGCGGCTAAATCAAAACGTGAATTTAAACGCACTATGTAAAATGTAGGGTACTCAGGGTTTAGATCATACTGTTTAATAGGATTTTCTGGCAGCACTTTGCTTTTCACAAATAAGCGACTAAATCCAGCAGACATAACATTTAAACAATAATTAAAAATACGCATCGACTCACCATATTGAGAGTATTAAGGGCAAAATTAGCGCAACAGGATACCATAATATCTAAAAATCCCTTAGTTTGCGCAATTAAGATGTTTAGTTGTTTGTTGACTAGCATCAAAAGCATTAGTTCAAGTATAGCTATTGAACATGTATGGACGCATATTTAATCAAATTAGTATTCATTACATTGTTTCTAAATAGTTGTTGCATTTATCACCAATACCTCTATAATACGTAGGCTTTCAAAATTCCTCTGGGAATTAGAAAGGATAAATTAAGCTTGGATTTCAAGCTAATAAACAGGAGTTCCGATTTGGAACTCAACGTAGATATAATCAAACAGCCGACATCTTAAGTTTTAAGATTGTTTCGGTCGTTTTTTTATGCTCTTTTATATGCTCTTTATATTGAGGTTAAGAATGTCAAATCAACGCATTCGTATTCGCCTAAAAGCTTTTGACCACCGTTTGATTGACCAATCAACGGCAGAAATCGTGGAAACTGCGAAACGCACTGGCGCACAAGTACGTGGTCCAATCCCACTACCTACACGCTTTGAACGTTTTACTGTACTAACTTCACCGCACGTTAATAAAGATGCGCGTGATCAGTACGAGATCCGCACCCATAAACGTCTGATAGACATCGTAGAACCAACTGACAAGACTGTAGACGCGCTTATGCGTTTAGATCTTGCTGCTGGTGTTGATGTTCAAATCAGCCTGGGTTAATCGAAAGATTAGAGAGGTTTTAGGAAAATGGCATTAGGTCTAGTCGGTCGTAAAGTGGGTATGACACGAATCTTCACTGAAGATGGTGTATCTATCCCTGTGACAGTTATTGAAGCGACACCTAACCGCATTGCTCAGATCAAATCTGACGCAACAGACGGTTATAACGCGCTTCAAGTAACCGCAGGCACTAAAAAAGCAAGTCGTGTAAACAAAGCTAAAGCGGGTCATTTCGCTAAAGCTGGTGTTGAAGCGGGTCGCGGTCTGTGGGAATTCCGCCTTAACGGTGGTGAAGGCGATTTTGAAGTAGGCGCTGAGCTTACTGTTGAATTATTCAACGAAATCAACAAGGTTGACGTAACCGGTACTTCTAAAGGTAAAGGTTTCCAAGGTGGTGTTAAGCGCTGGAATTTCAGCATGCAAGACGCTACACATGGTAACTCTCTATCTCACCGTGCTCCTGGTTCAATCGGTCAAAACCAATCACCTGGTAAGGTGTTTAAAGGTAAGAAAATGGCCGGTCATATGGGTGCTGAGCGTGTAACGACTCAAAACTTAGAACTAGTTCGCGTTGACGCTGAGCGTAATTTGCTTTTAGTTAAGGGTGCAGTACCTGGAGCTATTGGCGGTGACGTTATCGTTAAACCAGCTGTTAAAGCATAAGTCCTGGAGATTTAGTGATGGAATTAGCAATTAAAGACGCTTCTGGCGGTCTTGAAGTTTCTGAAGCTACTTTTGGACGTGAGTTTAACGAAGCATTAGTACACCAAGTAGTTGTTGCATACGCAGCAGGTGCTCGTCAAGGTACTCGTGCTCAGAAGACACGTTCTGAAGTAAGCGGTGGTGGTAAAAAACCATGGGCTCAAAAAGGTACTGGCCGTGCACGTGCCGGTACAATCCGTAGCCCAATTTGGCGTTCAGGTGGCGTTAGCTTTGCAGCTAAACCACAAGACCACAGCCAAAAAGTAAACCGTAAAATGTACCGTGGTGCGATTAAAAGCATCTTATCTGAATTAGTTCGTCAAGAGCGTTTAATCGTTGTTGAAAGTTTTGCTCTAGCAGCACCAAAAACTAAAGAACTAGTTGCTAAGCTTAAAGAACTTGAGCTTAAAGATGTTCTTATCGTGACTGAAGAAGTAGATGAAAATCTTTTCTTATCGGCACGTAACCTTTATAAGGTTGACACACGTGATGTAGCTGGTATCGATCCTGTAAGCTTAATTGCTTTCGATAAGGTACTTATTACAGCCGCTGCTGTTAAGCAACTTGAGGAGGCGCTAGCATGATTCGCGAAGAACGTCTTTTAAAAGTGATCCTTGCTCCACATATCTCTGAAAAAAGCACAATTGCTGCTGAAGAAAACAATACTATTGTTTTTAAAGTAGTAAATGACGCAACTAAAGCTGAAATTAAAGTAGCAGTTGAGAAGCTTTTTGAAGTAGAAGTAACGGGTGTTCGCACACTTAACGTTAAGGGTAAAACAAAACGTACTGGCGCACGTTTCGGTCGTCGTAGCGACTGGAAAAAAGCTTACGTTACTCTTAAAGAAGGCAGCGAGCTAGACTTTGTCGGCGGCGCCGAGTAATAAGGGGATAGAATTATGGCACTTCAAAAGTGTAAGCCTACTTCTGCGGGCCGTCGTCACCTAGTTAAAGTGGTTAACTCTGATCTACATAAGGGTAAGCCATACGCACCACTTTTAGAGAAAAACTCTAAATCAGGTGGTCGTAATAACAATGGTCGTATTACGGTTCGTCATATCGGTGGTGGTCATAAACAACATTACCGTTTAATCGATTTTAAACGTACTAAAGATGGCATTCCAGCCACTGTTGAACGTTTAGAATACGATCCAAATCGTAGCGCAAACATCGCTCTTGTATTATATGCAGACGGTGAGCGTCGTTACATTATCGCACCAAAAGGCTTAAAAGCTGGCGATGCAATCCAGTCTGGTGTTGATGCACCAATCAAACCTGGTAATGCATTACCAATGCGTAATATGCCTGTAGGTTCGACTGTTCACAACGTAGAATTAAAACCAGGTAAAGGTGCTCAAATCGCACGTTCTGCTGGTGCATACGTTCAAATCCTTGCTCGTGATGGTCAGTATGTAACATTACGTCTTCGTTCAGGCGAAGTTCGTAAAGTTGAATCTGATTGTCGTGCGACTCTAGGTGAAGTAGGCAATGCTGAGCATATGCTTCGTTCACTTGGTAAAGCAGGTGCAAATCGCTGGCGTGGTATTCGTCCGACAGTTCGTGGTGTTGCCATGAACCCGGTAGATCACCCACACGGTGGTGGTGAAGGTCGTACATCTGGTGGTCGTCATCCTGTGTCTCCATGGGGTAAGCCGACTAAAGGTGCGAAGACGCGTAAGAACAAGCGTACGGATAAATTTATAGTACGTCGTCGTACTAAGTAATATTGAGGAATAGCCATGCCACGCTCTCTCAAGAAGGGTCCTTTTATAGACCTACACTTGCTGAAGAAGGTAGAGAAAGCTTTGGAAAGCGGTGAGAAAAAGCCAATTAAAACTTGGAGCCGTCGTTCAATGATCATACCTAACATGATCGGATTGACCATTGCTGTCCATAATGGTCGCCAGCACGTACCAGTTTTCGTTTCTGACGAAATGATCGGTCACAAACTAGGTGAATTTGCACCAACTCGCACTTACCGTGGCCATGCTGCGGATAAGAAAGCGAAGAAACGATAAGAGGGGAAGATAAATGCAAGCATTAGCTAAACATAAATTCGCCTCTGGTTCGGCGCAAAAAGCACGTCTAGTTGCAGATCAGATCCGCGGGTTACCTGTAGATCGCGCACTAGAAATCCTGGCGTACAGCCCTAAGAAAGCGGCTGTATTAGTTAAGAAAGTACTTGAGTCTGCTATTGCTAACGCAGAGCATAACGAAGGTGCTGACATTGATGAGCTTCGTATAACAACGATCTTTGTGGACGATGGTCCTACAATGAAACGTATTATGCCTCGTGCTAAAGGACGCGCAGATCGCATCCTTAAGCGTACAAGCCATATCACTGTTATGGTTTCAGATAGCTAGGAGTATAAGTAATGGGACAAAAAGTTCATCCTACTGGTATTCGCCTAGGTATATCTAAACCTTGGGTTTCTACCTGGTACGCGAGTTCAAAAGATTTCTCTGCACAGCTTTTTGGCGATCACAAAGTTCGTACATTCCTTACTAAGGAATTAAAAACGGCTTCTGTGTCTAAAATCGTTATTGAGCGTCCAGCAAAATCAATCCGAGTAACAATTCACACGGCTCGTCCGGGTGTTGTTATCGGTAAAAAAGGCGAAGACGTAGAAAAATTACGTCAAGCGGTAACTAAAATCGCTGGTGTACCTGCTCAGATTAATATCTCTGAAGTACGTAAACCAGAACTAGATGCACAACTAGTAGCAGACGGCATTGCCTCTCAACTAGAACGTCGTGTTATGTTTCGTCGCGCTATGAAGCGTTCGGTACAAAATGCAATGCGCATCGGTTCTAAAGGGATTAAAGTTGAAGTTAGCGGTCGTCTTGGCGGCGCTGAAATCGCACGTTCAGAATGGTATCGTGAAGGTCGTGTACCTCTACATACTCTTCGTGCTGATATCGATTACGCAACTTCTGAAGCCTTAACCACTTATGGTATCATTGGTGTTAAAGTTTGGATCTTCAAAGGCGAAGTTATTGGTGGTTTACCACTAGTACAAGAGCAAGAGAAGCCAGCTAAACGCGCACCAAAGAAAGCCAAGAAAAGTGCTAAGTAGAGGTAGCGAGTAATGTTACAGCCAAAACGTACAAAATTCCGTAAAATGCACAAAGGCCGCAACCGCGGTTTAGCGCAAAACGGTAACAAAGTAAGCTTCGGTACTTTCGGATTGAAAGCAACTGGCCGTGGCCGTATGACTGCTCGTCAAATCGAAGCAGCTCGTCGTGCTATGACGCGTCACGTGAAACGTCAAGGTAAAATCTGGATTCGTGTCTTCCCTGACAAACCGATTACAGAAAAACCTCTTGAAGTTCGTATGGGTAAAGGTAAAGGTTCTGTTGAATATTGGGTTGCTGAAATTCAGCCTGGTAAAGTACTTTACGAAATGGAAGGTGTTTCAGAAGAGCTTGCTCGTGAAGCGTTTGACCTTGCTGCTCGTAAACTGCCATTCAAAACAACTTTCGTAACTCGGACGGTAATGTGATGAAAGCTAGCGAACTAAAAGATAAAAGCGTAGAAGAGCTTAATGCTGAACTTCTAGGACTACTTCGTGAGCAATTTAATATGCGCATGCAAGCTAGCACTGGTCAGTTAGCTCAGACACACACGCTAAGAACAGTACGCCGCGATATCGCGCGTGTAAAAACAGTTATTAACCAGAAGGCAGGTCAATAATGAGCGATAAAATTCGTACTCTTCAAGGCCGTGTAATCAGCGACAAGATGGAAAAATCTTTCACTATCGCTATCGCACGTTATGTGAAGCACCCAATCTATGGGAAATTCATTAAACGTACGACTAAGTTACACGTACATGACGAAAATAACACAGCAAAAGCGGGTGACGTAGTTACTATCCGTGAATGCGCACCAATTTCTAAGAATAAATCTTGGACTTTAGTAGACGTTATTTCTAGTCCAAAACAAGCTTAATTTTTAATTAAGTTAGTTTTGTAAAAAAGCCCTGGCATTAGCCGGGGCTTTTTGTTTTCTGGAACTGCCTTGTCTTGAAACGTGTTTACACATTTAGGACTTATACCAATCCGCAATAATACTTAATCATTTTGTGATGCTAAACGTGTCGCTACCTGCTTTAAAAAATGCTCATTTAGAACAACTAAATAGCGAATTTCTGCCTAGCTATCAACACGTTTTTCCAGCCTCAAAATAGATCACTTAATTAAGCGAATTGGTATTATCTTTTTATCAGAAATACAAAAGCATGCAGGGTAGTTTTCTGGTTTGTGTCATCAACTCCGTTGTTGCTATATATTTCTTAGTATCAGAACTAGTGGCTGAATCATAAAAGTTTGATTATAAGCTTACATATCTCAGTAACTTTAATACTGGCTATGGGCATATAAGCCGTAGCGTTACTTTTCTCTTACTTTATTTCAATGTTACAGTTTTAAGGTATCGAAAATAGATATTCAAATATAACTTAATCATTCGCTTGTCTGGTTTTTTTATGTCTAAAACCTCAATTTATCGCCTTAAATGAATATTCTGGTATGATTAGCAAATATGCGCTTTTGAATGAATTTTTGAGGTAATAATGACGCGTAGTTTTGAATTTCATTTAACTGATGAGATTGCCACGGTTACAATGGGTAATCGCGTTGCTGATATTATAGAGCAAGGTGCGGTTATTTATTTACATGGTGATTTAGGTGCTGGTAAAACAACGTTTACACGAGGTGTAGTGCAAGGCTTTGGCCATACAGGTAAGGTTAAAAGCCCGACCTATACACTAGTAGAACCTTATGAGCTTGAGCGTGCAAATGTTTATCATTTTGACTTATACCGCTTAGGTGATCCTGAAGAACTCGAATACATGGGAATACGCGATTATTTCTCAGCAGACGCAATTTGTGTTGTTGAATGGCCTGAAAAGGGTGGTGAATTTATTCCTGTGCCTGATTTAGATATTACTCTAAGCTATGTGGGTAACGAACGTAAAATTGTTATAAATAGTGCGAGTGAGCGCGGTATAGCAATTGTCGAAAAACTAAATAATCAATAATAATATAGTTAAGGCAGTAATTATCCAATGAGCCGAGGTGTAGTTAAACTTTTTATTTATCTTATGGTTATCACCATAAGCTTGCCGCTATGGGCTAAAAACACAATCAATAGTGTGCGTGTATGGCCGTCTCCAGATAGCACGCGCGTGGTATTTGATTTAAATGATAAGCCCGACTTTAGCTATTTCATGCTTAAAAACCCTAGCCGCCTAGTGATTGATTTAGAAAATACTAGCGAGTTAAAAACATTGCCAGGTGTGCCCCCGAAACATCAAATAGTAAGCAAATTACGTTACTCAAAACCTAAAAATAAACAAAGCGTACGTTTAGTATTTGAATTAAGTGCGCCAATAAAGCCAGTGGTATTTGCCCTCGCACCTACAGGCCCTTATAAAAATAGACTCGTTGTTGATTTATACAATAAAAGCCAAGCTACTACAGTTGTTTCTCCTGCTCAAACAGCCGCTAAAAACCGTCAACTAAGCCAAGAGCGCGACATTGTTATTGCAATTGATGCGGGGCATGGCGGCGAAGATCCTGGTTCAATTGGGCCATCAGGCACCTACGAAAAAACAGTTACACTGCAAATTGCGAAACGTTTAGAGCGCATGATTGATGGCGAACGTGGCATGATTTCGCGCATGGTACGAAGCGGTGACTATTTTGTAAAATTAAATACCCGTACTAATCGAGCCCGTGAAAAAAAGGCAGATTTTTTTGTTTCTATTCATGCTGATGCATTTACAAGCCCTGGGCCAAATGGTGCCTCTGTGTGGGTTTTGTCATTAAGACGTGCTAATTCAGAAATAGGTAAATGGATAGAAGATAAAGAAAAACACTCCGAGCTTTTAGGTGGCGCTGCTGATGTAATGAAAGATGCCGCCAATGAAAAATATCTAGCACAAGCGTTGCTTGATATGTCGATGGACCACTCTATGAAAACTGGCTTAAATGTAGCTGACGAAGTGGTTAAAGAGCTTCGTAAGGTTGCCAAACTGCATAAAAAAGATCCCCAGCATGCGAGCCTTGCAGTACTAAAATCACCAGATATTCCATCTATTTTGGTAGAAACAGGGTTTATATCTAACCCGCGAGAAGAAAAGCTACTTAAAAGTCCTAATCATCAAGAGCGTTTAGCTAAAGCTATATTTACTTCAATTAAAAATTATTATTTGAAAAATCCGCCGGATGATTCTTTATTTGCTAAATTAAAGTCGCAATATCCAACAAAGCATAAAGTACGCCCCGGTGAATCTTTAAGTATGTTAGCGAGTCGCTATGGCGTTACAGTCAATAAATTAAAACAAGTTAATAAGCTTAGTTCTAATACCTTATTTATTGGGCAAGAGCTCGATATACCTCAAAGTTAGTCATTATTAGCGCAATGTTTGCTAGGAAGTCTCATGAATATTGAAATATTACCCGCGCGTTTAGCCAACCAAATTGCCGCAGGCGAAGTGGTTGAGCGCCCAGCGTCGGTAGTAAAAGAGCTTGTTGAAAATAGCTTAGATGCTGGCGCAACGCGTATTCAAATTGATATTGAGCGCGGCGGCCACAAACTTATTCGTATTCGTGATAATGGCGCAGGGATAAGTAAAGATGAGCTAACGCTCGCACTTTCTCGCCACGCGACAAGTAAATTAAAATCACTTGATGACCTTGAAAACATTTGCTCACTTGGCTTTAGAGGGGAAGCACTTGCGTCAATTAGTTCTGTGTCGCGTTTAACGCTGAGCTCAAAACCAAAAGAGCAAGAAGCGGCTTGGCAAGCTTTTGCAGAAGGCCGCGACATGGCCGTTCAAGTAAAACCTGTAGCGCATCCCGATGGCACAACCATTGAAGTAAAAGATTTATTTTTTAATACTCCAGCACGTCGTAAATTTTTACGCACCGAAAAAACTGAATTTAGCCATATTGATGAGTTGATAAAGCGTATTGCGCTTAGTCGCTTTGATGTCTCTATTACACTAACTCACAACGAAAAAGTAGTAAGGCAGTATCGTGCCAAAACTGATCCCTCTCAGGCTATAACACGCGTAGCACAAGTTGCAGGCAAGGCCTTTGCCGAGCAAGGTTTGCATATTCAATCAGGAGAAGGCGGTTTACAGTTGCATGGTTGGGTGCTACCTGTAGGCTCAGCTAATACGACTCAGTACACTTATGTGAATAATCGCATGATGCGCGATAAGCTTATTTTGCATGCTATACGCCAGGCATTTGAAGAAGTAAGTGGAACACAAGAATTACCCGGTTTTGTCATTTATATTGATATTGACCCGCGACAGGTTGATGTAAATGTTCACCCTGCTAAGCATGAAGTGCGTTTTCATCAAGGGCGGTTAATTCATGATTTTATATTGCAAGCTATTAAGCAGGTAGTAGTGCCATTGCAAGGCGAATTCACTAACGAATCAGCGAGCACAGCAGCAGAACTCACGCCAGCGTTCATTGAGTCAACGCATAGCAGTGCTAATAATATAGAAAGCGAAGGAGTGTTTGATTACCCTAAATCGCAATTACAGCCCTCTTACTCTGGAAGTGCTGGTAGCTCAAGTTCGTCCTCAGGTACTAGAAGTGTTGGCGGTGCATACCGTGCTGCACCAAGTACGAGCCATCATGACGTAAATGCGTTTTATCAAGGAGTGAGTGAGCAACACGCCGCGCATTTTGATAATGCAGCCAATATATCTGCAGCACCACACCAGTCCGTATCTGTGGATAATGTCTTAAAAGCTGTTTCTATTATAAGCGTTAGTGAAGGAGTGTGTGTCTTTAGTGAAGAGCAGCAATTGTATTGCTCACATTTTAAATATGCATTAGTTGATGATTGGCATAATCAAATTAAAGAGTTCGGAAGTTTAGAAGGGAAAGCCCTTTTGTTACCAGTGCGAGTAAACTTAGAAAAAGAAGATTGCTTACTTATAGAATCCCAGCAATCGTGGTTTACCTTACTTGGTTTTGAACTTGTAATAGAAAAACAATTTGTAATGGTTAAAAAATTGCCAGCGTGTTTATATTTACTTGACGTAAGTGCAGCGGTAGGTGAGCTACTTGATGCGTGTAAAGCAAAACTTGAAAATATAGAAAATTGGTTAGAATGGCAAATGAAATGCGTGCCGACCCGATTTTATTTAAGCAATGTATTTTTAGCGCAACAAATGCGCTTACAAAATAATCCACAAACTATTGAACGCTTGCGTAAAAAAGCAGTTAAAATAGAGCTAAATCACTATTTAACGCAATTAGAGCAATTAGATTAAGGTATCAGTGTTGAGTAATTTACCAGTTATATTTTTAATGGGTCCAACTGCAGCAGGTAAAACAGCATTGGCAATCTCGCTGTGCGAGCATTTAAATACAGAAATAATCAGCGTAGATTCAGCGCTAGTGTATAAAGGTATGGACATTGGTACAGCAAAACCTGATGCGGAAGAATTAGCCAAAGCTCCGCATCATTTAATTGATCTACTTGACCCGAGTGAAACGTATTCAGTTGCAGATTTTAGGCGCGATGCAGTGCAAAAAATTGACGAATTTCACAGACAAGGTAAAGTGCCTGTATTGGTTGGAGGTACAATGCTGTACTTCAAATCTTTAATTGATGGTTTATCGCCTTTACCTGAAGCAGATACAGAGATAAGAGCAGAGTTAGAAGCGCAAGCGAAAGAATTTGGCTGGCCTCATTTATATAAAGAATTAGTTAAAGTTGACCCAAAAGCAGCCGAAAAAATAAGTGAAAATGATTCACAAAGAATTAATCGAGCTTTAGAGGTTTACAGGTTAACTGGTAAGACCATGACTGAGTTGCAAATGCAAAAACAGCCGGCTTTACCTTATACTTTTCATCAATTTGCGATTGCACCGCAAGAACGCAGTGAATTACACCGCCGAATTGAAGAAAGGTTTAAAATAATGATTGATCAGGGGTTTGAAAATGAAGTTTCGACCCTATATCTACGTAAGGATTTACACCCCAATATGCCTTCTATTCGTTGTGTTGGTTATAGACAAATGTGGGATTACCTTGCGGGTGAAACAAACCATGATGAAATGGTTTTTCGTGGCATCGCAGCAACACGTCAGCTGGCAAAACGGCAGTTAACGTGGCTCCGTAGTTGGCCTGATGTTACTTGGTTAACAACAGGCGACGAAGAAAACTTGCATCGTGTAGTAAGTTCGCTAAGCTAGTAGTAGTTGAATATTGTTTTTTATCAAATAAGTTCAGCCACTTAATTATAATAACACCTAGAACGAAGGAACAATAACATGGCAAAAGGCCAATCGTTACAAGACCCATTTTTGAATGCACTACGACGTGAGCGCATTCCAGTATCAATCTTTTTGGTAAATGGCATAAAATTACAAGGCAAAATTCAGTCATTTGACCAATTTGTTATTTTACTAGAGAACACCGTAAATCAAATGGTTTATAAGCATGCAATTTCTACAGTTGTCCCTGCTCGCGCAGTTAACTTCCAAGCAGTTCAAGGGAGTGAAGACACTGAAGAGGCAGAAGCTGGAAACTTTTAATTAGGAGCATAATGTTTGTTTGACCGCTATGAATCCGGCGAACAGGCAATTTTAGTTCATATCGACTTGCCTAAAGAAGGAGATCGTGAAGATCTTCACGAATTAGAAATGTTGGTATCTTCTGCTGGTGTTAGTAGTTTGGCGGTTGTGCAAGGCAGCCGTCAAGCACCACATCCGAAACTATTCGTCGGTACCGGTAAAGCAGAAGAAATAGCTGAGATTGTCAAAATCCACAAAGCAGATGTCGTAATTTTTAATCATCAACTCAGGCCATCACAAGAGCGTAATTTAGAGCGCGTTTGTCAATGTCGTGTGCTTGATAGAACGACGCTAATTCTTGATATTTTTGCCCAACGCGCACGTACCCACGAGGGTAAGCTGCAAGTTGAATTGGCTCAACTTCGCCATATGTCGACTCGATTAATTCGAGGCTGGACTCACCTTGAACGTCAAAAAGGCGGGATTGGTTTACGTGGTCCTGGTGAAACTCAACTTGAAACTGACAGAAGATTACTTCGTGCCCGTATTCAAAATATTCGTGCACGTTTAGCTAAAGTTGCAGTGCAACGTGAACAAGGTAGGCGAGCTCGTACTCGCAACGAAATACCTACAGTTTCATTAGTTGGTTATACCAATGCGGGTAAATCTACATTATTTAATCGAATTACAAATTCAGATGTATACGCGGCCGATCAGTTGTTTGCCACGCTTGACCCGACTCTACGTAAGCTTGAGTTAGGTGATGTTGGCCCTGTTATCTTAGCTGATACAGTGGGCTTTATTCGTCACCTACCACATGACTTAGTTGCTGCTTTTAAAGCAACGCTTACTGAAACTCGCGAAGCTGATTTGCAGTTACATGTAATTGATGCCGCAGACTCACGTCTGCAAGAAAATATTGAACAAGTACAATCGGTGCTTAAAGAAATTGAGGCCGATGAAGTACCACAGCTATTAATTTATAATAAAATTGATGCGCTGGATAACGTAAGCCCACGTATTGATCGAGATGACGAAGGTCAACCTATAAGAGTATGGCTTAGCGCTCAGACTGGTGAAGGGTGTGAATTACTTAGCGAGGCTATCAGTGAGTTACTAGCTAAGAAGATGTTTAACGAAACATTATTTCTTACGCCATTGTATGGTCGCTTAAGAGCTGCATTGTTCAGTTTAAATGCAGTGCATGAAGAGCAATTTGATGAGCAAGGTAATTGGCTGTTAGATGTTAGAATGCCAATGGTTGAGTGGAATCGTTTAATTAAAGAATTTGGTCCTGAAATTGCTGGTTTTATCAACCGTAATTAAAAATTGACGTTTTAATGTCGGTTTTTGTATGAGAAACGCGGTAGATTTGTTAGATTTAACACAATTTCCTAATTTATTTAGATAACAATGGAGTATAGCTATGGCCTGGAATGAACCGGGTAATAATGGCAATGACAAAGATCCGTGGAATAATAAAGGCGGACGTGATCAAGGCCCACCTGATTTAGACGAGGTGTTCCGCAAGTTTAGTAACAAGTTCAGCGGCTTATTTGGCGGGAAAAAATCCGGCAATGGTAGCGGCGGTGGACTTGGCGGAGCCGGTATTTCATTCATACTTATTATCGCCGTTATTGTATGGGCGTTAAGTGGTATTTATACGGTTAAAGAAGCCGAGCGTGGTGTGGTTCTACAATTTGGTAAATATGACCGAATTGCTGATCCTGGTTTGCGTTGGAAAATGACTTTTATCGAAACGGTAATCCCAGTAGATATTGAAGCTGTTCGTTCATTATCGGCTTCTGGTTTTATGCTTACTGAAGACGAAAACGTAGTGAGCGTTGAGTTTCAGGTGCAATACCGTGTTATTGACCCATACCTTTATGAATTTAGCGTAACTAACGCTGATAGTAGCTTAGAAGAAGCGCTAGACAGTGCCCTGCGTTATGTTGTGGGCCATGCAAAAATGGACCAAGTATTAACTAATGGCCGTGAGGTTGTTCGTCAAAATACATGGGATGAGCTTAATAAGATTATCGAACCATATAACTTAGGTTTAATTGTTACTGACGTGAACTTTAAAGACTCTCGTCCACCAACTGAAGTTAAAGATGCATTTGATGATGCAATTGCTGCACAAGAAGATGAAGAACGTTTCATCCGTGAAGCAGAAGCATATGCTCGTGAAATTGAACCGCGTGCTCGTGGTCAAGTAACGCGTATGACTCAAGAAGCGGAAGGTTATCAAGAGCGCATTACATTGGAAGCACAAGGTGAGGTAGCTCGCTTTGAAAAGCTTTTACCTGAATATCAAGCAGCTAAAGAAGTTACTCGTGAGCGCTTATACATTGATGCAATGGAAGAAGTGTTAGGGAGTAGTTCTAAAATATTGGTTGATGTTAAAGGCGGCAATAACATGATGTATTTACCTCTTGATAAAATCATGGACAAGCAAGGAACCGCAACACGAGTTGCACTTCCAAGTTCAAGTGATATTCAAGACTTACGTAATAAAGTTAATACGTCGCGCAATAGCTCTGTTAATAGTGGCAATGACCGCTTTAACAACGACCGCTTCAATGATGGGAGATAATCATAATGAAAAACTTTAGTTTAGTAATACTATTAGCTGCCATTGTTATGTCTTTCTCATCGGTATTTGTTGTACCTGAAGGGCAAAAAGCAATTGTAATGTTATTCAGTAAAGTACAAAAAGATAGCGACGACAAAGCGATTGTATATGGCCCAGGCCTACAATTTAAAGTACCATTTTTTAGCCAAGTACGTCGTATTGATGCACGTATTCAAACGCTAGATGGTGCGCCAGATCGCTTTGTTACTAGCGAGAAAAAAGACTTAATTGTTGATTCGTTTGTAAAATGGCGAGTTAATGACTTTAGTGCTTTTTACTTACGTGCTCGTGGCGATAAGCAATATGCTGAAACGCTACTTAAGCAAAAAGTAAACAATGGTCTTCGTACAAACTTTGGTACACGTACAATTCGCGAAATTGTATCAGGTGAGCGTAGCGAGTTGATGGAAGAAGCGTTAGTACAAGCTTCTGAAAGTGCACGTGAGCTAGGTATTGAAGTACTAGACGTACGTGTTAAGCAAATCAACTTACCACAAGAAGTGAGTAGCTCTATTTACCAACGTATGCGCGCTGAGCGTACTGCGGTTGCAAAAGAGCACCGTTCTGAAGGTCAGGAAAAAGCAGAGACTATTCGTGCGGGAGTTGACCGTCGAGTAACTGTAATGCTTGCTGATGCTGAGCGTAATGCACGTTCTGTACGTGGTCAAGGCGATGCTGATGCTGCAGGCATTTATGCTAATGCGTATAACAAAGACCCTGAGTTCTTTAGTTTTGTACGTTCACTTGAAGCTTACAAAAAGACTTTTAAAGATAAGCAAGATGTTATGGTGCTTTCACCAGATAGCGACTTCTTCCAATATATGAAAGGCGCTAAAGCTCAATAGACTTTACGTTAATTATTTAAAAGTTAAAAAGCCTCGCATTTGCGGGGCTTTTTGTTAAATACAAACTAGTGCGTTAAATCACTGTTATTTATGTGGTTATTGGTCAATATTTGGATATAACAATTGCCCGCAGAAAAAATAAGCTGAACAGGGGTGATCTTTACTTTAGTTTTCTGGTAAAATCTCGTCCTAATTTTCTCTAAGTGAATTTACGATGGGTAAAAACGTTGTTGTATTAGGCACCCAATGGGGTGACGAAGGAAAGGGTAAGGTAGTTGATCTCCTTACAGACAAAGCATCTTTAGTAGTTCGTTATCAAGGTGGCCACAATGCGGGTCATACTTTAGTTATCGAAGGTGAAAAGACGGTTCTACACCTTATTCCATCGGGTGTATTACGTGACAATGTTAAATGTGTGATTGGTAATGGTGTAGTTTTATCACCAGAAGCGCTAATGAGAGAAATTGGCATGCTTGAAGAGCGCGGCGTACCAGTACGCGAGCGTCTTTTAATAAGTGAAGCATGTCCGCTAATCTTGCCTTTCCATGTTGCATTAGATGTAGCCCGCGAAACAGCTCGTGGCGATAAGCCTATTGGTACAACTGGCCGTGGAATCGGTCCTGCGTACGAAGATAAAGTAGCACGTCGTGGTTTACGCGTAGGCGATTTATTTAATCCTGAAGTATTTGCAGCTAAATTAAAAGAAGTGCTTGAGTACCACAACTTCACTTTAGTTAACTACTACAAAGTAGATGCTGTAGATTTCCAAAAAACGTTTGATGATGCAATGGCTGTTGCTGATATCTTAAAAGCAATGGTTGTAGATGTAACTGAGCTTTTAGATCAAACGCGTTTAGCAGGCGAAAACATTTTATTTGAAGGTGCACAAGGTACGTTACTTGATATAGATCACGGTACTTACCCTTATGTAACATCTTCAAACACTACCGCTGGTGGCGTTGCGACTGGTGCAGGTTTTGGTCCATTAAACCTTGATTACGTTTTAGGTATTATTAAAGCGTACACGACACGTGTTGGTTCAGGTCCTTTCCCTACAGAGCTTTACGACGGTCTTGATAAACAAGATCCAGTTGGTAAGCACCTAGGTGATAAAGGCCATGAGTTTGGCGCTACAACAGGTCGACTTCGTCGTACTGGTTGGTTAGATGCAGTGGCTATGCGCCGTGCAGTTCAAATCAACAGTATTTCAGGTTTTTGTTTAACTAAGCTTGATGTTTTAGATGGCTTAGAAACACTTAAAATCTGTACTGGTTACAAGCTTGAAGATGGCACAGTTACTAACGTAACACCATTAGCGGCTGAAGGTTACGATAAAGTAACACCAGTATACGAAGAAATGCCAGGTTGGTCAGAAAACACTGTTGGTGTAACTAGTCTTGACGGTTTACCAAAAGCTGCGATTGACTACATCAAACGTATTGAAGAAATTACGGGTGTTCCAATTGATATTATTTCTACAGGTCCTGACCGTGTAGAAACTATGGTGCTTCGCAATCCGTTTGCGTAATTACCATTAGATTAAAAAAAGCTGCTTCGTGCAGCTTTTTTTGTGTCTAAAATTCACCTTGGAACGATCTTTGTATATTATTTAATAAGTTTATTTATATAAGTGGTGAATATGCGTTTATTTAATCGTAATTGCGTACTAAGGCTTTCGTTAATACCGCTGTCTTTATTTATTGCAACCAACAGCTTAGCTACAGAAAGCCCTGCTGCTGTGCCGCTGTATACAGAATCAGAGCTAATTGCGTTAATAAATAAAAATACGCATTTAGCGCGCGTAAAGGCAGATGATTGCCAGTTGGTGCAAGATATAGAAGCACGAGCCAATAAAATGGCATTGCCGTCTTATCAATTTTTATACGGCGATATGCTGGCTTATAACGTGTGCGTTGATCGCAATGTAGAGTTAGGTGTGTATTACATGCGAAAAGCAGCTGAGCAAGGCTTAGCGGCAGCGCTAGAGCAATTGGGACGATACTACGACACTGGTCGCTTAGTTCAGCAAGATAAAGCAATGGCAATTACGTATTTGCGTGAAGCCTCGTCGCAAGGCAATTTAAAAGCACAGCTACGTTTAGTTAAATTATTTAATGATGGTTATGGCAGCCCGCGTGATTTTGAAGATGCCTATCGTTGGCTATTCAATTCTATGGTGGCAGATAAAGCGACTCATAGAAAAATTGAGCGAGCGCTGACTAAGTTAGCGCAAAAAATGCCAGATAGTGTGGTTGCTCGAGCCCGCCTTCCTATTTAATGGCTGTTAAAAACAAAACCCTAACTTTTTAAGTTAGGGTTTTTTAGTTTTTACAGTTTGTAAAAGTATTTAACTGTCTTCTTTAGCCTTTGTTTGCGGGTCTTTTAAAACTGACATTTTAGGCGGCTGTAAAGCAACAACGCGTTCGCCTTCTTGCGGCGGTTTTTCCATGTTGATTGTAAACGGTCTTAGCTTAATTGGTGTATCGTCATCACTGTCTTTATCACCTTTGAGAATAAATAAAGGGATAGCCTCAGGGTTCATTTCTAAGTATTGTTCCCAGCTAAACTCATCCGAGATACGTGTTGAACTAACCTTACCGCCTTTAGCTATAATACTGCTTAAACGTGCATACGAGCCTTCGTCTCCAAACAGTATTTGTCTAGATAAAAACGTTGCGCTGTCTTTATTTGCTTTTGCATGCGACGTTGATGAGCGTAGCGAAAATACATTTTTCTCATTAAGTAAATGCGAAAAGTATTGAACACCTAACGCATTATGATGACGATTTGGCGATAATGCTAATACACTACGAATCGTTGTTAGAGGTAAGTAGCGTTCAGCATGCTCTGATTGCGGGTTACCATAATAACAAGCTAAACCATCCATACGTGCCATTCTGCAGTTTTCCCATGCAGGATCTGACAGGTGAACCGGAATGTTTTGCTCTTGTAAGCCTCGGCCGATTGCACGCGATACATGGTTTGCACCAATAATTAATATTGTATTTGGCGATGGCTGGCGTACACCTAATAGCTTGGCGACAGGAATGGCGGTTAAGCTCTGTAGTACAACGGTAATTATAATTACTGTAAATATAAGAGGTACCATTTTTTCAGCATCCGCAACACCAGACTCCATCATGCTAAGCGCAAATACCGACCCAACGGCTGCGGCGACTATACCGCGTGGAGCTATCCAGGCAAGTACCAAACGAGACTTCATTGGTAAGTCAGTACCAAAGGTCGAAATAGCAATACACAGTGGCCGAGCAACAAAAAGCACGATAGCTAAAAATATAAATACATCGCTGTCGAGCATCATTAAATCAGAGAGCTGTAAGCGTGCTGCAAGTAAAATAAACAGCGTTGATATTAATATCATCGACAAGTCTTCTTTGAACTCAAGTACAGAATCTATTTCTAAATCGTCTTGGTTAGCAAGCCAAATACCAAATACAGTCACTGCTAATAGGCCTGATTCATGGCTTAAATAGTTTGATACAGAAAAACTAATGAGTACTAATGCCAATATACCAAACTTATGTAATTCAAATGGTAGCCACTCGCGGCGCATTAATAGTGTTGTTAACCAACCAGCAGCAACACCAATACTTAATCCAACACCTAGGGTTTTAACTAAAGCAATAATAGTGTGGCTAAATACTTCGCCTTGGCCTACCAGCATTACGGCTTCAAATACTAATACAGCGAATAATGCGCCGATCGGGTCTATTACAATACCTTCCCATCGAAGTATGCGGTCAATGTCTTGTGTTGGGCGCATTGAGTTTAATAGCGGTGCTATAACAGTAGGGCCTGTTACAACTAGCACTGCACCTAATACCGCAGCTACACGCCAATTAAGTTCAAGCAACCAATAGGCGCTGAGGCTAATAATAATACAGGTAGTAAGCATGCCGATGGAGCAAAGGTTTCTTACAACTTTTCCGATTCCTTTTAGCTCTCTGAAATGCAGAGTTAAGGATCCTTCAAATAAAATGATGGCAACACTTAGTGATACAACTGGAAACAGTAAATCACCTAACAATGCATCAGGGTCTAAAACACCACTAAATGGCCCAAGTAAAAGACCAGTAAGCAATAAGAAAAGAATAGCGGGCACTCTAAAAGCCCACGCGACCCATTGGGCAAGCACAGAGCAAAGTGCGATACCGGCTATGTAAATTGCTGACATAGATTAAGAATTCCTTATTTATGACGGTTTGTTTAGAAAGTATAACTTTTGTTAATTATTAATACAGGGGTATACACGGGAAATTCAAATATTACTAATCAATTTTAGCTGCTTATAGAAGATTAGTAGGCTTAAATTATTTTGCGCGTGTTAAGCCGCCTTATTTTAGGCTGTATTAATTGTTTAATTGGTTGAATTTTAATAACAATCTAACACCACAAACGAGGAGGAATTAGCTTTGCTCGAATTTTAACCTTGATTTTTAAGGGGTATTTAGTGTAATATGCTTCGTGTTCTAATAATTAGTTATCTAATGAAGTTTATTGGAAGTAAAAGTGATTTGTTAATCTTAACGTCATTTTTAATCTTTATAATCATGAATTAGTGGTGTTACTAGTATTCGAACACTATATAATTTCATTTGCCGAACTCTTGGTATGGTTTTGCTAAACAAGTTTATTTAATTATTTAAGTAAATAAAGGTTTGAGTTGAACTATTACTTTCAATGTTTAACCCCCATCGTGGCGGTTAAATCTCGGTCCTTTGGTCTTCACCCTATCTGTTGGTGTATCAGACTTTAGAGGCTCTATGTATGTTGTTAATAAAAAAGCCACACACAGCTTTTTACAGCGATGCATAAACAACACTTTTAAATTTTTTGATTAGTGCTGCTCGATATTATTGGGTTGTTGCTACTTTATACTTAACCTTAAATCTAAGCTTATTGTTTTAGATATGGTTTTCGCGTGTGTGTAAAAAAGTGTTGCCTAAATGAAAGACAAATTCGAAGCTATGTTTTAAACCTAGCTACTTAGTTTTAGCTCGTCTAATTAAGGTGAGCGCAGATAAAATGGAAAGTTGAGCATTTATGCAAAAGTTAAATTGGCGACGTATCGTACTTAAAGTAGGTAGTGCATTAATTGCACCAGATCAAGATGGCTGTCGTTCGCGTTACATATTAACCATCGCACAGTTCATTGTTCGTTGTCGTGCCCGTGGAATCGAGGTGATTTTAGTATCATCGGGTTCTGTAGCTGCTGGCGCGCATTTATTCCCATCAGACAAACCACGCTCTGTGGTAATGAAAAAAGCAATGGCGGCAGCAGGTCAAACAGAAATGATTGCCATGTGGGACCGCTTTTTTGACTTTCCATCTGCGCAGCTATTATTAACGCATGGCGATTTACGTGACCGCGAGCGTTACCAGAGCATCCGTGAAACCGTGTTCACTTTACTTGAACATGGTGTACTTCCTATCATTAATGAAAACGATGCCGTAACCACCGACGATTTACGAGTAGGTGACAACGATAACTTATCAGCAATGGTCGCAGCAGCTGCCGATGCCGATGCTTTATTAATATTCTCAGACGTTGATGGGCTATATGATAAAAACCCTAACTTACATGATGATGCGGTGTTACTGCCTGAAATAAAATCAATTGATGAATCTATTTATGCTATGGCAGGATGTGCTACAAGTGCGGTTGGTACTGGTGGTATGAAAACTAAAATAGAAGCGGCAGAAAAAGCAACGTCACATGGTATAGCGACTTATATTATAAATGGCTTTAAAGAAGAAACATTTACAAAACTGCTAGCTGGAGAAAACCCAGGTAGTGTATTTTTACCGTACGAAAAACCGATGCAGGACTCTATTCATTGGATGACACATACAGCAAATGAGCAAGGTGAAGTTGTTGTTGATGGATCATTTGATGAATCTCTTGAAGGTGAAAGTGGATGTATTCGTGGTGACGAAATCATGGAAGTTCACGGTGAATTTGCCGTGGGTGATACCATTTTAGTACGTAGTGAAGACGGTACGCGTTTAGCTAAAGCGACCGCAAATTATAGTAGCTGTTTGTTAAACTTTATTGCAGACAACGAACAGAGTGAATTCAGCGAAAAAATGCAGGATTCAATTGGACCAGTTATATCTGAAAAACATATCGCATTATTGGAGAAGTCATGAGTTTAATTACGGACATTTCACGTCAGGCAGCTAAAGCTGCACATACACTTGCTTTACTCGATACCGAGACTAAAAACAAAGTACTAGTTGAAATGGCAGCGGCACTAAGAGAGCAAAAAGCATTTATAATAAAAGAAAATGAAAGTGATTTAAGCGCAGCACGCGACAATAACTTAGCTGCCTCAATGATCGACCGCTTAACGTTAAACGATGAGCGTATTGAAGCAATGGCTGAAGGAATTGAAGTAATAGTAAGCCTTGATGATCCTGTTGGTCAGCTGCGTGATATTACTGAGCGCCCAAATGGTATTAAAATTCGCAAAATGCGAGTACCTCTTGGCGTTGTGTGTATGATTTACGAAGCACGTCCGAATGTGACAGCAGACGCTGGTGCACTATGTTTTAAATCAGGTAATGGCGTAATTTTACGTGGCGGCAAAGAAGCACTTAGAAGTTCACAAGCTATCGCAAGTGTAATGCATAGCGTACTTGAGAAGCACAACTTACCGGTATCACTTATTTCAGTGATTCCAGATCCAGACCGTGCGCTGTTAATGGAACTGATGCAGCAACGCGAAAGCATTGATTTAATCATTCCACGCGGCGGCGAGGGTTTAATTAACTTTGTTACTGAAAACAGTACGATCCCAGTAATTCAGCATTACAAAGGCGTTTGTCATCTATATGTAGATAAAGATGCCGACCTAGAAATTGCGCTTAACTTACTGCTTAACGGTAAAACCCAGCGTACCGGTGTTTGTAATGCACTAGAAGGTTTAGTTGTGCATCAAGATGTGGCAGATGAGTTTTTAAATTTGTGTGCAGTTGTATTACGCCAAGAAGGTGTAAAAATAAATGCTGACAGCTTTGCAGCTAAATACTTTGATAACGCAACAGTCCTAGCTGATAACGAATTTGGTGAAGAATATCTAGACCTAGAAATCGCTATTCGCGTTGTACCAAACTTTACGGCAGCGGTTGAACACATTGCACAGTTTGGATCAAACCATACAGAAGTAATTTGTACTAAAAATGAAGCTGCTGCAGAGTTATTCCAACGTAGTGTTGATGCTTCTGTAGTAATGGTTAACGCATCGTCTCGTTTTTCTGATGGCTCACAATTGGGCCTAGGTGCAGAGATTGGAATAGCTACTTCCAAGCTACATGCATACGGTCCTATGGGCCTCGAATCACTAACAACCGAAAAGTATTTAGTTAATGGAGTTGGCCAAGTTCGCGAGTAACCGCAAAAATTAAGTCCATAAAAAGCCGAGCATATTCATGCTCGGCTTTTTAGTTTATAAATCACGCTACAGTTACTTTAACTTTTTAAACCAATCACTTGCAGGTTCTGGTCTATGCAAATAATAGCCTTGCAGAATAACCTCAGGATACTCCTGTAGTAAATCAAAGTGGGACTGGTTCTCTACGCCTTCAGCAACTATCTCGAGTTCAAATAAACGACCTAAGCTTACAATCATATCAATAATTAGTTTATCGTTGTTATCGGTAGGAGCCTCTAAAACAAAAGAACGATCAATTTTAAGTTCTTGTATTGGTAATTGTTTTAGGTAGGTTAAGCTCGAATATCCAGTACCAAAGTCATCAATTGATACTCTAATACCTAGCTTCTTGAGAAAGTGAACGGCTTCAATAGCCGCTTCCATATGATTAAGTAACGTACCTTCAATTATCTCAATAGTGAGTTGTTGAGGATTAATGTTATGTTGCTTTATCTGTTGGCTAATAAAGTTTAAAAAACGCGCTTCATGAAAGTGCCTGCCACTTATATTAATTGATAAGTTTAACTCAGGGTGGGTTTTACCAAGTTGCGTTAGTATTTCAAGTGCATTTGAAGTTACCCAGCAATCTAAATCATAAATTATGTCTGACTCTTCGGCTATAGATATAAACTCACCAGGGCTAATAAAGCCTTTTTGAGGGTGCTCCCATCTTAATAAAACCTCAGCGCCCTTAAGAGTTTGGTTTCGATCAAATTGGGATTGTAAATATAGCGATAGCTCATTATTTAAAATAGCTTTACGTAAATCTTGTTCTATTTCAAAACGGCGTTTTGCTTGCTCGCCAAATGAAGTATCAAAAAAGGTAACTCTATTGCCGCCTTTCTCTTTTGCCTTGTAACAGGCCGCTTCACAGTTACGAATAGTCTCAATAGCACTTTCCCATTGATCTTCTCGTGGAAAAATATAGGTGCCTATACTTACTGTTAAGCTAACGTCTTGTTCAGCAACGACAAATGGATGGTTTACACTTGCAAGTAGCTCTTGGGCTTTATTTTCAGCCATTGCTTGAGCTCTAGCTCTGCCCACACCTTTTTCAACTGTACATAGTACTGCAAATTCATCACTACCTAAGCGAGCAATAACATCTTTTTTACTCACGTGAGTATGGATTCGTTTAGTTAATTCTTTTAATATGTTATCGCCAGCGAGTAATCCTAATCCATCATTGATTGAGTGGAAGCTGTCTATGTCAATAATATAGATATAGGCATAACTATTTTCGGTACTGCAAACCTGAAGTTGCTGCTCTAACTGCTTTAAAAAACCATTTCGGTTTGGTAAACCTGTAAGGTCATCGTGCCATGTTAGGTAGTCAATTCTTTCTTGGGTTACTTTAACGCTCGAAATATCACTAAATACACCAATATAGTGCACGTTAGTATCTTGATCGCCTTTAACCAAACTGAGAGTTAGTAGCTCTGGATAAAGTTCGCCATTTTTTCGTCTGGTTACAAGCTCACCACTCCAATAGCCTGCTTGATTCGCATGTTCCCATACTTGGTCAAAGCTAATACTAGGGTGGTTGTTTTGTTTAATATCGTGCAACTGCATTTGCAGTGAGTCTGATTCACAGTAACCGGTTATACGGCAAAATGAAGGGTTTACGGCTATAATTTTGCCATTACTATCGGCAATAACAACACCATCAGCGGTTCCCGTTAGGGCTTGATAAAATAATTTTTGTTTTGATGAGAGTTCTTTTAATTCTTCTTCTCGCTGGCTAAGCTCTTTCGCAAGAGACTCTATTTCGAGTAGCTTGTCGTGCAGGTCAAAGTTTTTTTCTATAAGCCTATCTAGCATGCCTTGAGCGGTAATATGAGTGCGAATGCGTGCTCTAACGAGCGCTAGCTTGTAAGGTTTGTGTATGTAGTCAATTGCGCCCATCGCGAAGCCTTTTTCTTCAGACTCTTCCTCGGTAAGCGCTGTTACAAATATGACAGGGATCCCTTTGGTATTTTGTTTCGCTTTGAGTATATTACATACTTCGTAGCCGTCCATGCCTGGCATCATTATGTCTAATAAAATCAAGTCAGGCCGAGTTGACTCAATAAAGATCAAAGCCTGCTCACCACTAGTAGAAATACGTACATCGTAGTCAGTTAAAAGTCCTTCTACTAATACGTGTAAATTACTAGGTTCGTCATCAACAATAAGAATTAAAGGTTTATGCTTTTGTTCTGTGGTTAATCCATTACTGTTTGCGAGGTAATTTGAATGCACTATCTGTCCTTCTCTGCGTTCTTTACAATATTAAATCTAGTTCAGGTTAGTGGTTATGCCTAATTTTTATTATCGTTTCTATACATATCAATAAGCTCAATTACTAACGCGTAGTTAAAATGATCAATTGCTTCTTTGAGCTTAAATAGGGAGTGGGCTCTCTCATATTGATTCATTTCTAGCTGTCTAACCAAACTGCTAGGTACGGGGCGAGCCGTTAATGCTAATGAGTATATATTATCAATAACCGAGTCTTCGTTTTCTAGTTGATGTTGCTGTATATGTTCTTTTTTAAAGCTGTCAGCTATCAAAAATTGTTTTACAGCAAAAAGTGTAAGTGTTAATTGTTCATTAAAATGAGATAAGTTAATACTTTTCTTATCTATTAAGCTTTTCTCAACACTTTGCGCGCTGTGTTGCAGTAGCTCAAAGCCTAATGTGCCGGCCAGTCCTTTGAGTGTATGTACTAGTCGAATTAAGCTTTCTAACTCTCTATTTTTGATTAATATATCAGCTTTAGTCGAAAAGTCATTGTAATCGTTGACAAACTGAGTAAATAATTTAGTTAACAATTTGTCATTGTTTTCTAGGTTTTCTTTTGCTAATGGCAGGTTTATAGTGCTCAGAGGTTCACTACTTTGCAGATGCTTTTCTATACTTTTGTAAAGTGCATCAAAAATAATCGGTTTTACTAAAAAGTCATCCATACCGGCTCTAAATGCTGCTTTTTTATCATTAGGGTCTGCGGCTGCCGTAATAGCAATTATAGGAGTTTTGTAGCCTCGCTCTCTTAATATGCTTGTTGCTTCTAGTCCGTCCATAACTGGCATTTGAACATCCATAAAAATAATATCGATGTCATTTGTCTCTATTTTATCTAATGCATCATGTCCATTATCAGCAATGATCACGGTCATATCTAATCTGGCTAAAAGAGCGGAAGCTATTTCTTGATTAATTTTATTGTCGTCAACAACTAATGCATTAAAACCCGAGAATTTAGGGTGAGGCTTTAATTGCTTTTCTTTAAAATTATTTGGTGCGAGTGCTCTTAAAATTTCTACTTCACTATTTTTATTACCAATAATTATAATGTTTATATTTTCATTTTTTGCAATTGGTTCTGGAGACTCTTCATCGGTAATTAATAAAATAAGTGTCAATTTTTCATTAGCGTTTTTATTTTGAGCGTACAGTTGTTGTAAAATAAAGTTATCGTTGAGCTCTTTTTTTTCTATCGACATTATTACAATACTAAATGGGCTACTAGGCTGAGACATTTTTGCAATGGCTCTTAATGGTTCTTTTGTTGTTTCTGTCGTTATGTCTATACCACTTAGTAAGTCCATTAATTTTTTAATTTGCTCATTATCAGGGCTAATTAATAAGGCGTGTTTTTTAAGCTTTTGTTGCTCAGATAAAGTAAAGGGTAGAGTAAAGAAAAACTCGCTACCTTGATTAATCGTGCTCCTTACTTGTATATCTCCGCCCAGCAATTTAGTTAATTGTTTGCTTATAGTGAGTCCTAAACCGGTCCCACCATACTTTCTTGTTGTGCTTGAATCACCTTGCGAGAAAGACTGGAATATAATTTTTGATTGCTCTTCAGTCATCCCAATACCCGTGTCTTTTATACTAAAGCGAAGGTTTATTGTTTTTTCGTGTTGAGATGTCGCTTCTATAATTAATGATATTTCACCATGCTCAGTAAACTTAATTGCGTTACCTACACAGTTATTTATTATTTGGCTTAAGTGCATTGGGTCGCCAATAAGTTCAAGCCCTGCATCAACGTGTAAAGTAAAGTTTAATAACAAACCTTTTTGCTTGGCATTTGTTGAGAATAAATTTTGAACGTTAGAAACTATAGTATGTAAGGTAAAAGGGATTTGCTCTAACTGAACTTTTTCCGATTCTAGCTTAGAAAAATCCAGAATATTGTTTAAAATCTGCAATAAATTTTGAGCACTTGAAAAAGCTTTATCTGCGTAGTGTTTTTGCCTTGAGGGAAGCTCGCTGCTTTGTAAAAGTTGCAACATACCTAATATGCCATTCATTGGGGTGCGAAGTTCATGACTCATATTGGCTACAAAATCTATTTTTGTTTTATTGGCTTTATCGGTTTGCTCCATGGCACTCGTCAGGTCGGCATTCATTGCTTCCATTTGGGAATTTAATACGCGGGTTTCATTGAGTAGCTCTTTGGTTTGCTTATTTTTTAAATATAAAGCGTTAGCTGCTTTTATTACCGATGCTATTTCAGTTTGATTTTGGCTGTTATTTGAAATAGTTACTGGCTTTTCGCTATTCATATCTTTAAGTAATAAAGTGAGCTGAGTAATTGGTTTTATAACCGATCTAAAAATAAAATAGCTTAAAAATAAAATGATTAACATAATTAAAACGGCAAATATATTTGCCTGTTCTGTATTTTTTGTTAAGTGGCTACTTAGTAGCTCTTCTGTTTTGATTAGTTTATTTTTTTCTATGTTTTTAATTTCATTAGTTAAATACAGCAATTCGTTTTCTATGCCTGTAAGCACTACATTTACAGAAAAAGTGTAGCTACGGGTGAGTAATACAAGTTGGTTATAAGCTTGTTTTAAGCTTGTTGTTTTATTGGAGAGGGATTCATTTATTACAGAGGTGCTCGTTAGTTTTTTATGTAAGTGATTTAAGTTTTGTTTTACATTTTGTGCTTCATCAAAATTAGGTTTATAGAGGTAGCTTATAATTGCATGTTTTAAATTACTTATTGTGAGTAAAACATCGTTAAAAATAACTTTATTATCATTGTTTGAAGACCCTTCTAAATCACTAATTGTTACTTGTAAGTCATCAATAGGTTGTTTGAACTGAGTAATGTAAAGGTGTTCGCGTTTTTGTCTGTTTACGACAACTTGGCCAAATGTATCTTGGTAATTACTTAAATACTCGCCAAGGCGTATTAGTGAGTTTTGATACTCAGGGGTCTGGTTTTGAGTGTTTGTTTTTAGCTGCTCGAGATTTAGATTTGCCTTATTTAAGTAAAAATTAAATTTGGTAATCGTATTTTCATTTGCATTGTCAATAAATGAAACTGCATGCCCTTGCAGGGAAATAATATCGTTTTCTAAGTTAGTTACAGCTTCACTTTGAATAAGCGCGTTATGTTGCGATTTTTGCAAGTTAAGTAAAGACGTTTGCGAATAGTTAAACAAATAGCTCTGTAAAAGAAGTAATCCAATCAGCGAACACAGAGCTAATATTATTTTTGATTTAATTGAGTTTATTATCATTATCGGCTAATCAACTCATACCATTTTTGCAGGCTGTAGTCATAGGTTGGCATAACTGTATTCCACACTGCTACATTACTAAAGCGTTTATGGTAACTACCGCCATTACGTTGCCCACCTGCTTTTACTGCTACGTCGCCATTGGTATTTAATAAATCTATGTTTGTTGCTTTTCCACCGTACCAGTAATCCCATTCAGACTGAGATAGGAGTAGTTTAGAGCGCTGCGGGTTACTAATGTAATAACCTTGGCGAGCAATAAATGCACCAGGCCAGCCTGAAAGCCACCAATTCATATAATCGTAAGCTGCATCTTTTGCGCTACTTTGTATTTGTGACGATAAACACATAACACCATGCCAGCCTCGGTAGCCTTCTTTTGGCGCGGCAAATCGTACATTAATATTTTGGCTGTTTAATGCAGAAACTGCAGGCGAAAACATGCTTTCTATATGGGCTCGTTTACTTTTCATAAATTCAATCGACTCAGGAACCGAGTTCCAATAGCCACTAAAGTGACCTTGGCGTTTAAAGTCGAGTAATATACTAAACAATCTATCAAGTTCTGGGCGGGTCATTGCACCTATATTGTTAAATTTTATAAGCCCTTTACTTTGTGCTGCTAGGGCTAGGTCAAATAATCCAATGGTAGGCGCATTTACAATAGCTACTTTACCTCTGTTCTCGTCATCAAGCAGCCAACTCCAGCTTTCTGTTTCGTATGCTATACCGGGCTTAATAAAGTCGGTGTTGTAACCAAAAGAGTCAACATTATGCACATAAGGTAAAAAGCTAAGATGATCGCTTTCTTGTGCGCTTAATGTGCCATCGGGTTGAACATTTAATAATTTATAGGGGGAATCACCTGCACCAATACTTGCAGTTTCGGTTAGTTTTCCCGTTTTAGTAAGTGGATTTATCTCGTTAAAGTAGGTGAGTCGTTTTTTTTCTATTGGCTGAATGGAACCTGCATCCCAAAGCACATTAATGCTGTCTGACCATTGTTCGTATAAATCAAAGGAGCTAGGGTCCATTGATGCCTTTTGCAAAACAGCAGCGCTGCCTGCGGGAGTAAATTCTATATTAATACCCAAGTCACTCATCGCTTGCTTGCGGATAGCCTCTTGGAGTGTTACATGCGTACCAAGCACTCTTAATGTGACTTTTTTTCGGGCAAAAACATAAGGCGCATGTGTTATTGCACCAGCTGTTAAACCTATTGCAGCTAGCTTTTTTAGCGTTGAACGCTTAGGGTTGTCCATGTTAAGCCTAAAGTACTAATGTGTGACATTATGTATAGCTAAGAACTTGTAAAGACACAAGTTGAATGGATAAATTTAAAATTATATAGAATGAAAAATTAGAATGTTAGGGTGTCAAAAAATAATAAAAACAGTGGAAAAATAGAAGAGTAGAACGAATTTGAAAAGGAGTAGGAAAGTGGTGGAGCTAAGCAGGATCGAACTGCTGACCTCCTGCGTGCAAGGCAGGCGCTCTCCCAGCTGAGCTATAGCCCCACATTCCTAAGTTACATATAATGTAACTGCTTGACTGCTGAGTTCCAAGCGGGACGAACTTTAAGTTTTTTTATAAATTTGGTCAAGTATTTTTTCGTAAATTTTCACTGTTTACGTCAATTTTTGTTAGACTCGGCTTAATTCAAAACTAAAACGATAAAAAACAATGAAAAAATGTGTTCTAGCGCTTATGGTTTTACTCGCTGGCTGTGCCTCAAATGATGAGCCGCCTTTTGAAATAAATAATAAACAGTTTCACGAAAAGCAAGATGATCAAGGCAATAAGCTTTTTGCTTATGTTGTTTCGGTAAAAGCTAAGCATCGTGAAAACTTTAACCTTGACCGTGGTTCTAATAAGAGACCAAGTCGTGGTGAGGTTAAGCAGTATATAGAGAAAGAGCATTTTGAAGAGTCGAGCATTCTGAAGTTACAGCTAGAAGACCAAGCAGTTGAATTATTAAATCAGGAGCTAAAAGATCGTAAGTATTGCGACAACAAGCATGAAGTTAATGATGTTTTATGGCGAGATTTGAGTGTACAACTAAGAGGGCGTTGTTTGTAATATGTTGGCTGATAAAACTAAGTTAGCAGAGCTTTTGGCGCACCTAGATATTAACTATGATGTAATAGAGCATCCGCCGCTACATACTAGCTTAGCGGCAGATGAGTTTATGATTGAGCGCCCAGGTACTCGTCTTAAAAACCTATTTTTACGCGATAACGAAGGCAAGCGACACTTTTTAGTTATTACAGCGCACAATAAGCAGCTCGACTTAAAGGCACTATCAAAGCAACAAGGGCTTTCACGCTTAGGGTTCGCATCGAGTGAGCGGCTAGCTAAATATTTAAAAGTGGCTCCTGGGTGTGTATCTATGTTGGCTCTTTTAAATGATAAGCAAAACGAAGTGAGCTTATGGGTTGACCAAGATATTTGGCACGGTGATTTGTTTCATTGTCATCCGTTTGAAAACACCCAAACATGGTTGCTTAGTAAAGCTGATTTAGAAACATTTTTTAATTACACAAAGCATCAACCGCGCGTTGTATTTTTACCCTCAAAATAAGCCCACATAATTAACGATAAACCACATAAGCAAACCGCAAGCAGCGTAAACATAAACGCTGTTTGCCCATGATGTTGGTATACCACACCGGGTAATAACGACCCCAATGCGCCACCACTGTAATAAAACGATACATATCCGCCATTGGTTACACTTGGTGGGGCTTTACTTATTTTATTAACGAGCGGTGCGGCAGTTGAATGAATCACAAACATAGCACCACAAAACAAAGTAAATGCGATTAAAAATAAGCTAAGCTGATGGCTCATTAATAAAATAATACTCACACTATAAAAACTAAATACCGCAGTTAATAAGTGCCAAGGCGAAGGGACTTTTTTAAGTAACCAAGGTGCAGCAATAGAGGCGAGGGCACCAATTAAATAACCACTGTAAACTAAACCTATGTCACGAGTATTGGTAATTAAAAACGTGTTTTGTAATATAAACGGTAAGTAATTAAGCAGTGCAGCGAAACAAAAAAACATACAAAAAACGGCGCCGTAAACTTTAAGTACAGCGCCTTCTTTAAGTTGTTTAATGTAATCGAGTGGGGAGAGCTGCGACTGTTTAGCTGGGTTTGTAAAGCGGGAATGCTTAACTGTCAAAGCTAAGCAAAGAAGCATAAAAGCAATTACGTAATAAAAGCTCTGCCAATTCCATAAGTCGCTAAACAAAGCGGCAAGCACACGTCCAAAGTAACCACCAACTATACTGCTACCAATATATAGGGTCATATTTTTTTGAAGTGTATCAGCGCTATAACTCATGCCTATATAGCTAGTCATTGCTGTTAAAGCTGCGGGGAGCGTTAAACCCTGTAAAAATCTGACTAATAATAAAAGCTCAAAGCTAGGTACATAAATAAAAAGTAAGCAGCTAAGGCCTAAAAGCACCATTGCAATACGTAATATAAGTAGTGGATTTATTTTTGCTAAAAATAAACCATAAACGAGCGGGGCAATGGCTAAGGGCAGCATAGTTGCAGTCATTAAGCTGCCAGCTACCGCAGGTGCTACATTAAATTCGCTCGCAAAAAGGCTAAGTAGGGGTTGCGGTGCATAAAGCACAAAAAATATAAATACCGAGCAAACGAGTAGATGAGGTAAACGCATTATATGGCTTGTGCATTTGCTGATTGGTTGTCTGGTATTGTATTAAAAATTGGTTTTAATTCATAATTAAAACCATAGTCATTGCGCTATATCATGGTTTGTTTTAACTAGTTTGCTAGATTAATGTCGATAGCGCTGTTATTTGAACTCGTTGGTGATTAAAATAGCGATAATATTAGTTTTTAGTGGAACAAAGTCATGGGTTCATTACAAGACCAATTGCTTCAAGCAGGATTAACAACATCGCATAATGCTAAAGTTGCTAAATCAGAAAAGCGTAAGCAACAAAAAAAGCAAAAGAAAGGGGCTACTAGCAACCCAAGTGATCTGCAAAAGCATATTCAACAAACCAAGCTAGAGCAGCAAAAAAAAGCTGAAGAGCTTAACCAAACACGCCAAGTGAGCTTAAAGCAGCGCGAACAAGAAGCGCGTGTTAAACAAATTTTAGAACACCACAACCAAGATGCTATTCGTGGTGAGCGCACATTTAATTTTACTTATCAAAACAAAGTAAAAAATATCGACGTGAACGAGAAAACGCAAAAAGCGTTATCGGGCGGTCGTTTAGCTATTTGTGTACTAGAAGGGCAATTTTACGTATTAGACGACGAACCAGCACGCAAAGTGGCTGAAGTTGACGAAAAGTATATTGTTTTTCATGTAGAGCCAGAAAACAAACCAAAAGATGAAGATGACCCATACGCAGACTTTGAAGTACCAGATGATATAGTGTGGTAATAGTTATTAAGGGTAAGCTCATTTTTATTTGCTAAAGTATATAAAAGTGAGATAGAAACGAGTTAGCGGTTTTTGGTTAAGTTGATCGTCTAGCGTCGTTTCGTACGTATGCTTTTTATTTGATTGTTTACTACAATCAATAGAACAGTTTTTCTAACCGTCAAAAAAGAAGAGTAAATACAATGAGCAAGATGAAAACACTACTATTAGGCGCGGGTATTACTTTAGCCGCAAGCTTCTCGTTTAATGCAGCAGCTGCCGATGGCGCTGCACTTTATACCGCTAAGAATTGTCAAACTTGTCATGGCGCTGAAGGTAAAGCACCAATTATGGGTATGTACCCTAAACTAAACGGTCAAAACAAAGACTACTTAGTAGCGCAAATGAAAGATATTAAGTCAGGTGCACGTAATAACGGTATGACCATGGCAATGAAAGCAATGGTTGCAACGGTAACTGATGAAGAGTTTGAAGCAATTGCAGATTACCTAGCTAACGTAAAATAATTTACGCAGTTATACCATTTTAATGCAATTGGTATTTTAGTTTTACAAACAGCCACACAATAGTGTGGCTGTTTTGTTTGGTGTTTGCTATAAAATAGAGACTGCTTTAGACTTCTAAACATCTGTTCGTACAGGTTAATAATGTACGTTTTTAAAAGGCTCATTATGTTTGATTTACCCCAACTCGATTTAAAAAATAAAGTATCAGCACAAGAGTGGCAACTTCGTGTTGATTTAGCCGCGTGTTATAGACTGGTAGAGCACTTTCGTTGGGGGGATTTAATCTATACGCATTTATCAGCACGTTTGCCTGGCACCGACCACTACTTAGTGAATGCGTTTGGTTTAACCTTTGATGAAGTAACTGCCTCTAATTTAGTAAAGGTCGACTTAGACGGCAACATTATTGACGATACGCCATTTAGTATTAATCCAGCTGGATTTACTATTCACAGTGCGATTCACGAGGTACGCGAAGACGCTCATTGTGTTATTCACCTTCATACCAAAGAAACAATCGCAGTCGCTACACAAAAAAATGGTTTATTACCGCTTAGCCAATATTCAATGTTTTCACTGCCATCGCTTTCTTATCATGGCTACGAAGGGCTTGCAGTAAACGACGACGAGCGAAAAGTGCTGCAAGATGATTTGGGCAGCACTAACCATATGTTATTGGTAAATCACGGTGGCTTAACAGTAGGCCCAACGGTAGGCGATGCGTTTATGCGCTTTTATGATTTACAGCGAGCGTGTGAAATTCAACTAGCGCTACAATCAAGCTCGCAAGAGGTGATTGAAGTACCGCAACCTATAATCGACAATATTTATAATCAAGCAAACGTAGTACACAGTGGCAGCACTGGCGGGCAACTTGCGTGGCCTGCGATGTTACGTAAAGCGTATCGACTTGACCCTAGTTTTGCAAAATAACCCATAGCGGTTAATAAGGAATTTTAATGAAAGTAAATCGCGTTGAAGTATTTGATATTCACTGTCCTGATAGACCTTCTTGGACACCTGTGTTTGTACGTATTCATACTGACGAAGGTATTAGTGGTGTTGGCGAAGCGGGCCTTGCATACGATTTAGGTCACAGTGCTGCAGCGGCTATGATTAAAGAAATGGCCGACGCCTTTTTAATCGGCCACGACCCATTTCAAACAGAAAAACTATGGTCACGTATGTTACGTGAAAGCTTTTGGGGTTTAGGCGGCGGACCTGTTGTATATGCTGCAATGAGCGCAATTGATACCGCACTTTGGGATATAAAAGGTAAAGCGCTTGGTTTACCTGTATACCAGTTATTAGGCGGTAAAGTTAACGACAAACTACGCACTTACGCATCGCAATTACAGTTTGACTGGGATAGCGAATTTAAAGCGCTAGTACAACCGCAAGAATATGCAGAAGCGGCTTTAAAGGCGATGGCCGAAGGTTACGATGCAGTAAAAGTAGATCCAATTCAGTACGATAAAGACGGTAACACTTATTACGATCGTACAAAAATAATTTCACGTACTGAAATGAAGCTATACCGTGCACGTATGCAAGCTATTCGCGAAGCAGTAGGCGACGAAGTGGATATTATTTTTGAATGCCACAGTTTACCTGGCGTGACAACAGCCATTCAGTTGGGTGAAATTGCAGAAGAATTTGACTGTATGTACTTTGAAGAGCCAGTTAACTATTTAAACCATTCATTGCATGCAAAAGTAGCAGATAAAGTTAATGTGCCAATTGCTGGTGGTGAACGTTTGTATAATCGCTGGGGTGTGCGCCCGTACTTAGAAGATCAAAGTATTGATGTTCTGCAACCTGATATTGGTTTATGTGGTGGCTTTACCGAAACTAAAAAAGTATGTGATTACGCAGATATCTTTGATGTGCGTATTCAAGCTCACGTATGTGGCGGGCCTGTTGCAACAGCAGCATCACTGCACTTAGAAACGGCTATCCCTAACTTTTTGATTCATGAGCACCACACTTATGCGATTAAAAAGTGGAACCGCGAGTTATGTTTACAAGACCCACAACCTAAAAATGGTTTCTTTGAAGTGTCAGAAGAGCCAGGGTTGGGTATTGAATTAAATGATGAGATTGTTATGCGTTCTCAACGCGTAGAAATAAAATAATAGTCTTTTAACCTAACTTTAGGTCATGCATTAAAAAGCCGGTAAGTGATTAGTCACTTACCGGCTTTTACTCGTTTGGTAAAGTTTTAGCTTGTTATAACTCGTTAATTCTACATTCTACGTCTTTAAGCTCAATAGTGGCTTTACTATCAAGGTGGCGTATATAGCATTGCTTGCCTTTAATCATCAATTCAAACTGATCGGGTGTATTGCGACTTTGCGTGTCGATAATATTATTACCATCCACATTGCTAAGGGTTACTGTGCTGCTGGTAGTAAATACATTCTCAGCTAATTGAGTTTCTTGTATATGTACAAGTGTTTTAATTGCTTTGCTAACGGCTGTTTTATTTGGCTTTGCCAGTAGAGCATGTTGCAGCTTAGGTGTCGGATCTGGATTTTGAGATATGCAGCCATTGAGAAAAAACGCAGAAAATACAACGATTAGTAAAAAGTACATTTTCATAAATTGGCCGTATTATTATAAAAAGAGAGTTTAATATAACTAGTTTTACTTAAACTTGGTAGTAGTGCTTAGCGTTTGCATAGCTAAGGTTATGCCATGTCTTATCGTTTGAGCATAACGCCTTATGGCAGTGCCATAGAGTGTTGTAGCTTGTATTTATTTGGCACACAGGAAAGTTGCTTGCAAACATAATACGCTGCTGGCCAAAGTGATTAAAAAGAATATTAAAACACGCTGCTTGTTGCTCACTGGTAAGTTGTAGTAATTCAAAACCAGAGAATTTAATTGCTATGTTGTCGTGCTGAGCAAGTAACTCAGCACCTTGTTGCCAGTCATTTAAATTACTTGGTAGTCCTGCATGATTAATTATAATTTGAAGCTGCGGTAGCTGCTTAGCGTAGTAAGCTATTTGTTTGGTTATTTCGCTATTTTCAATATCAAATTGAGCTTCAAAATGCAGTTTATTTGTAGCCAATAAATTAAGGTTATTAATACAATGAGGGCTTTTTAGTCTCACTGCATCATCGTCTTCGGTTATATCTCTTATACCACAAAGGCTTGAATGAGCCAGTGCATTTAGCGCGTGATTAAATTGCTCTGCGGGCGCATCAATTTGGTTGTAACTAATAGCCTTAAACGAAAGGTTTTTTAAATGCGAGCTTAGCCAGTTTAACTCGTTTATAGGTGATTGATTATCAAACCCAGCCTCAATGTGCACAATACCCGCAAGTTCAAAATCAGTACTTTTAACAAGTTGCTTTGCACTTATTGGTTGTTTAATTTTTTCTAGGTTAGGCCATGCTGGTGGGTTTTCGCCTTGTAGCCAAGTATATTGCCCCTCGGCAAGATTAAAAAAATGCACATGAGGGTCAATAATTTGCATGCTCATTGGGCAGTGTAACCACCGTCAATGCTTTGTAGGCTGCCAGTAATAAAGCTGGCATCATCACTTGCTAAAAAGCTTACAAGGGCAGCAACCTCATCGGCTTGACCTAATCGGTTGAGCGGTTGAAGACTTGCTTCCTCGGCAACTATTTCAGCTTTATTTGCGCCACTGTTTGCGCAGTACGCATCTATCGCTTTATGAAATAGCGGGGTTTCTATTGTGCCAGGGCATACCGCATTTACTCTAATATTAAAGCTCGCGTAATCAAGCGCCGTTGTTTTGGCCATTGAGGCAAGAGCATGTTTTGTTAGGTTATACGCAAAAGAGTTTTGCTTACCTATAATTGCTTGATCGGATGCGACTAATATAATAGCGCCGCTATTTTGCGCTTTCATGCTTGGCAATACGCTTTGTACTGCGGCATAGGCGCCTTTAACATTAAGCGCAAAAAGTGCATCGAGAGTTTGCTCGTCGGTGCTTTCTATATTTGCGCTTAAGTGTTTTCCAGCATTAGAAACAAGTACATCAATACGTTTGCTTTGTTCACAGATAGCGTTGATACAGCTTTGTACCGCCGATACATCACTTACATCACACTGATGAAATATACCAGTTTCGCTTGGCTCTATATCAAGGTTATGTACTTTATAGCCATTACTTAGAAAACGCTTTACAACGGCTAGACCAATTCCTTTTGTACCACCTGTAACTACTGCAACTTTAGACATACTTACTTCCTTTATCGCTAACTAGTGAGAGTGACCACAGCCGCCTTCAGCGTGCACATGTCCGTGAGAAACTTCTTCACTCGTCGCTTCACGTACAGATACAACTTCAACGTCAAACGTGAGTGTTTTGCCCGCAAATGGGTGGTTTAAATCACAATCTGCGTTAAAACGACCAACCTTAACAATAGTAACCTGATGACGACCTTGGTTAGAGCTAACCATTGCTGTCATACCTGGTTTCCATACTTTAACATCGCCTTGTAGATGCTTAAGCGGAATACGTTGAATTAAATCATCAACACGCTCGCCGTACGATTCACTTGGCTCTAGAGTTACACTAAATTTTTCGCCGGCTTCTTTACCTTCAAGTGCTTTTTCTAAACCAGGAAGCATGCCTTCGCTGCCATGAATGTAAGTAAGTGGCGCTTCGTTTGTGCTACTTTCAATTTGCTCGCCCGCTTCGCTAAGGGTGTAATGAAATTCAACTGCTGAATTTTTGCTAATTTGCATGCTTGTCTCTTCAAATAATAACTATGTTAGGGCGCAATTTTACGCGAAATATACTTGTTTATAAACTTAACGTGGCTGATTTAGTGTTTTTTGTAAATCTAGCAGTAAATCTTTTTTTATTGGTGCTGCTTTTTGCTTTTCAGCCTGTGGTATAAACAGTACTAATTGAGTGCCAGGCTTTAAAATACTTGATGCAGAGAGTTTGTTCCATTTTGCCAAGTCGCTATGAGGTACATCATAAAGCTGACTTATACTCCAAAGGCTATCGCCTGACTTAACTTCGTAATCTATTTCAATGGTGGGGATCGCAATCTCTTGGTGTTCTAAATAAGGGCTGATTTTGTAATCAACAGTTAATGTGCTTGGCAGAGTTTTAGGTTGCCCAACTAATAACTTTTCTCCAACACCTATTAAATTATTATTTTTATTATTAAGTTGTTTCAAAGCTTTTACAGACATACTAAAACGCCTGGCGATACTGTAAAGCGTATCGTTTTGTTTAACGATGTACTCTCCAGCAAAGTTTGATTTGAAGAACTGACTTTTTAATAATGCTTCTTGCCCTATAGGCAGCAGTAAAGTATGCGGCCCGTTAGGTGAGCTTTGATTTTTTAAATATCCCTGATTAATAGCATGTAACTGCTTTGAACCTATACCAGAGAGCTTGGCAATGACTGAAAAGTCGAACTGCTGGCCTATGTTCATCTGTGTTGTAAATGGTTTATATGCTAGCTTTGGGCGTTTAATGCCCTTTTGTGGATGTTTAACTAAATAACTTAAAGCGAGTAATTTGGGTACATAGTCAGCAGTTTCTTTTGGCAGACTGAGCGACCAGTAATCGGTGCTTTTACCGCGTTTTTTGTTTTTTTCGATTGCACGTTTAACACGGCCTTCACCACTATTATAAGCGGCCAAAGCATGTAGCCAATTACCATCAAAGCGTTTATGTAAGTAACTTAAGTAATCAAGTGCAGCATCGGTTGAAGCAAGTACGTCTTGGCGCCCGTCATACCATTGGTCTGACTTAACACCAAAGTGATGCGCTGTTGCGCCAACTAATTGCCAAACACCAACAGCTTGCTGTGATGAGGCTATTGTTGGTCTAAAATCGCTTTCTACAAATGGTAGTAATGCGAGCTCCATAGGTAATTGCTTTTGCTCAATTTTTTTTACGATGTGATACAGGTAAGGCGCTGCGCGTTTGCTCACCGTTTGTAAGTAGTTAGGTTGCTTTGCATACCAGCTGATACGCTTTTTTAAAGCGCGATTTTGATAAATCGTAAAGTGTAGATTATTGGCTATATGCACCCACAGATCGGTGGTTTTTGGTGGGCGCTTTTTTACGATTGTTTTTTTGAATTGAAGTGGCGTAACTAGCTCATTAACTTGAGGCGTTTGAGCTACTTCCTCGTCAATATCATAAGTATAGTCAGGCTCAAAATGAGTAAATATTTGTGGAGCTTCTTGTGGTTCTTGCTCCGTTGATTGACAACCAAATAACAAAATACCCAAACAACATAAAACCAAACTGCGCATAGTGATCACTTTTGTAAATTCCTTTTATTATTTTAACACAATCCGTTGTGTTGAGTTATTCTGCGCTTTTTACGCGATTTAGGCCTGCTTGTAAAAAAAAGTTACTCGATTTTATATTAAGCGCTTCTTGTTTATAAGGCTCAATAACTGATTCAGGAAACGACAGCATTAATTGCTCAATACTTTGATCTTTATTGTTTTTAACATGCTCAGTTATGGCTGCTAAGAATGATAGTGGCTGTTTCAGCTGCTCTTTTGTTAATGTGCCGCCGTGACCAGGTATAATAATAGCGAGCTTTTCATCGTTAATATATTGCTTAAGCAACGTTTGCCAACTATTAAGTTCGCCGTGACCAGGGTAAGGAAGCCAGTCAACGATATCGCCACCAATCAGCACACTGCCATTATTAGTAGTAATAGTTAAATCACCGTTAGTATGGGCTTGCTGCGGCTCAAGCGTTACCTCAAAACCACCAAGGTCGATAACTTTACGACTATTAATGACTATTTCGGGTTTGCTAAGCTGATACTCCTGCCAGCGAAAAAGTCGCTTTTTTGCAAGCTTTAACTTATCACGCCATTTAGGTTGCTCTTCTTTAGGGACATTCGCTAATCGTTGGTAGCTCAGCTCAATGCTCTTTTCATAGGTGTCTAGTTTGTCGGTATATGCTGTTTGGTAAAGGCTAAAATTTTTATTTACTTGCTGATGAACAACGAGCTTGGCATCAGGATAAAAATTTTGCATAACCGCCATACCTAGCAAGTGATCGTCATGGTAATGCGTGGCAACCAAATAGCATAAAGGTGTTTTAAGGCGTTTTTTTAAATCTTCAGCAAGTTGTTCAACTGCAGCAAAATTGGCACTCGTATCAACCAGTAGGGCACATTTTTCGCCTTCAATTAATACTTGGTTAGAGTCGTAAAAGCGAAGCTTGTCTTGTTGCTTTAAAAACTGAATATGAGGGTTTATTGTATTCCAAATAACGGCAGCGTAGGTGCTAGGTGCTATTGATAGTAAAGTGCATGCCAATAGTAAGTGCTTACATGAAGAGGTTATGTTTGAAAGTTTTAACTTCATTTATTATCTCTACGCTGAGGTTTAATTACTTTAATAATAAACAAAAAGCGCAGTATGCGCTTTTTATTTTTGGTGTTTGGGGTCATTTGCCAAATGCTGACTGAGTTTATCAATCAATTGGTCTTGATGCTGTTGTTCAACTGTAGCCTGTGTTTTTGCTTCTAGCAATTCGTGGCTTAAGTTTAATGCTGCCATTAGTAGGGCTTTTTGATCGTTTCTAACGGTTGAGCGTTGTTTCATTTGCTCAACTAAGTCATTTAGATTTTTAGCTGCTGCTATTAATGCATCTTCCTGCCCTTCAGGGCAAGCAAATTGCTGCTCTTTACCTAGCAACTCAACAGTGACCCGCTGGTTTTGCAGCTCAGACATTAGCTAGCCTGTTGTGCGCTTTGTAATTTATCAAGAAGACCAGATAAAGTAGTGCTGGCATCTTTTTGCTTTTCTTCATTTTCTAAAGCTTCAAGCTGTAGTAATTCGTTTTCATCGCTTAGTTTAGTGTTCTGTTCTTTTAAAGTAGCAACATCTGTTTGTAATTGATTATTACGTTCGATTAAAGAATCGATCAGTTGTTCGAGTTGTTGAAGAGTAGTGTTGTTCATAAAGGCGCTCATATAACTGTAATTAATGTCATGCAAATGTAAAGCAAAGTGTGTTGATTTGCCAGCATTTACGGTGGTTTTAGCTGATTTTTCTTCTGCGTTAAGGGATAATTCAGCATATGAGCTTTTTCATTCAGAAATGGTTCACTTTAACACTCTCTTATCTTGGTGTGAGTTGCCAAAGCCTAGTGCTTATGGTTCACTTACGATATTAAATTGCGTATGGCGAAAATAAATAATGCTTAGTTACAGACACTCATTTCATGCGGGTAATCCTGCCGATGTACTTAAACATTTAGTACTGGCACAAGTACTAAATTACCAAACAATTAAAGATAAACCGCTTGATTATATAGACACGCATTCAGGTGCTGGCTTTTTTGAACTGGCAGCTGCTGATGCGCAAAAAACGCAAGAGTATCAAGATGGTATTGAAAAACTTTGGCAACATAAAAGTGAACATGCTGAGCTTAATGAGTACATTGAATTAATTAAGTCATTTAACGACACTGACGAACTTGCATTTTATCCGGGTTCACCAAAAATTGCAGAGCATTACTTGCGCCGCCAAGATAAGGGTTGGTTTTTTGAACTGCACCCGCGCGATTTATTATTACTTGAAGAAAATATGCAAGGTAAGCGCTCCATTCGTGTGCGCGGAGAAGATGGCTTTACCGGCTTAGTAGGATTATTACCACCAGCATCTCGCAGAGCGTGTGTGTTAATTGACCCTCCGTACGAAATTAAAAATGACTACGAAACGGTTGTAAAAACCTTAGTTAAAGCTCATCAGCGTTTTGCTACAGGTACTTATATGATTTGGTATCCGGTAGTAGACAGAGAGCGCATTGATAATATGGAGCAGGGCTTAATTGATTCAGGAATGCGCAACATTCAGCTATTTGAATTAGGCACTGAAGCGGACACTGACGTACACGGCATGACAGCATCTGGCATGATTGTGATTAACCCTCCATGGAAGCTAAAGCAAACAATGGATGCAATAATGCCTGAACTTGTTGATTTGTTGAGTGAGCCAAGTGGTTTTTACAGAAGTGAACAACTCGTTGATGAGTAGCTTTAAATAGCGCTTACAATGAAGATAAAATGCCCAGCTTTGCTGGGCATTTTATTTAAAATCAATACGAATGTGTTAGGTAACACATATATTAGGGAGCTAAATATTAATTAAAATAAACTGCGTTAAAAGTAGCAAGCGTATTACCGCTGTTGTTTTTAAGTTTCAGTGACTCGCCTGTAATTTCCCACTTTGAAGTATTGTTAAGTACGTTAGACATAGCTGCCTCTTGGTCCATATTCTCCGAACACATCTTTTTTGTACTCGCTAATTGACTAAGTGTAATTGTGTGCTGCTCGGTGCTATAACTTCCGCTAAAATTATTACAGCCTAAAAAGCCATTAACACGGTAGTCTTTATCGAACTGAATAAACGGCTCTTTAGTTGTAACATTTACTGTTTGAGCATTGATTGTTATTGCTTTCCAGTACGTGTTTGTAAGCGTTACGTCTGGCTTTTCAACGGATACTTTTGAAAGCTCAATTTTATAAGGGCCAGTTAGCTGTGACTCTCTAAATGGGTCGTTATTTGTGGTACTTGTGTAAAGTACTTTGTCTTTATTTATGATTCTGGCGCTTAGGCTATAGCGGTGTTTATCGTTAACTTTACTGGCATCATAAGTTAGCTCTACAGTAAATGGTGGGGCTTGGGTTATATCAATCACTTCTTGGGTTATTATATCTGCTTTTACATCCATTTTAGATACATCCGAAAGCGTAACGATTAACTGTGAACCGGGGCGAAGCATACTGCGATCTTTGTAGCTAACTTGGGTAGTTAGAGTCGATATTGATTTTGCTTGCTTTGTATTGTCAGTCGGCTTTGTTTGTTGATCACAACCGGTTATAGCAAAAGCGCTTAGTGCTAATAAACTAAGTCCTGTAAGTGCTTTTTTACGTGAATGTACTGCTTGATGCTTTTCCATGTTTGTTATCCTTACTCAATATTATCCCCCTAGTGTATTACCTAGTGACTTAATCATTCCTTAACTTATTTTAAACATAAAAAAAGGCGCATTAGCGCCTTTAATAATTAAAAACAAACGATTATTTTTTAACAAACTTAGTTAAAATAACAATGCGTTGGCCGTCAACTCGCCCTTCAATATGTTCAGGGTTGCTGGTTAGGCCAATATTACGAACAGCTGTTCCGCGTTTAGCTGTAAGGCTACTACCTTTAACGTCTAAGTCTTTAATTAAGATAACAGTATCGCCTGCTTGAAGTACTACACCGTTGCTATCTACATGCTTTAAATCGTCATCTTCAGCAAGTGCTTTTTTAGCCCACGTTAGCGTATCTTCTTCAAGGTAAATCATGTCTAGCGCATCTTGTGCCCAGCCATTATCAGGCGCTAAACGCGAAAGCATTCTGTAAGCTACAACTTGTACTGCAGGAGTTTGGCTCCACATGCTATCGTTTAAACAGTGCCAATGCGTAGGCGTTATTTCGCTGTTATTCTCGATTTGATCTTTACATGTTTGACACGTGTAAATACATTTATCTGAGTGGGTTTCAGTTACCGGTGGTACTTCATAAACAGATAAGTTCTCGGTGGCTGCACACAATTCACATTGATTATTACTACGTTCGATTAAGGCTTTTTCAATACTCATGGGGCTCTTTCTGATTCTGGTCGAGTTAACATTTGCTGCTATTGTACTCCAAAACACGAGCTCTGCGCCATTAGTCCCTTAATTTTGTGTGGGTATATTACTCATATACTTATCTTCAATAGTTTTTATATATCCTTGAGCGTGAAGGTTTTTAATTGCTAGGTTTATCTGGGGCAATAATTCTTTGTGTTTGCTCAATAAGCGAATTCTTAAAAAACCATGGGAATGCTGTGCGCCAAAGGCAATGTTTATCCCTAACTGCTTTGCCCAATAGAGCGCAGTTAACTTACCTACTAGTGCAGCTTCTACACGGTTTCTTGATAGGGCTGTCATAAGTTCTTTTTCGGATGGAAAGTCAACACGCTCAAAGGTGTTGTCATTAAAGTAATAGTAACCTAGTACCGTTCCTATATTTTTACCCTTCAAGCTATCAGCGCTTTGCCAATGCTGGGCATTTTTAGGCAAGGTAACAATCATTTCTGTGGCATAAATAAGCGGCTCTGAAAAAACATAACGAGGGTCATTTCTCTCACTCTTTGAGAGCCATTCTAATGAAATAACATCAAAATCGATTATTTCATCTTGTAAATATTTGGTAATACGCTTTGTAGGTAGGTCGATATGAGAAGCTGCAATATTGGCATCATCGAGTACTTTTTCAATAATTTCGGGTAATATGCCAGGCTTTTCTGGATCATTTGTATAATATGGATAATGACTCCCTGACGCGCTAACATTATATTTGAGGGGAGTAGGATTAATGCTGGCATAGCTAAAAAATACAAATAGCAGAGGGCTCAGTACTAATAACCGAATAAAGTTAGTCAAATCTCTACCTTTTATATTAATATTTTATATTAGTGTTGTGTAATTTTAACGTTTTTGCAATGACGACTATATTTATCTTATGCGTGTTGCATTAAAGTACACATATTATTGGCTGTTTTGCCATCTTTTATTTATAGGTTTAGAGCCAAGTGAAATTACATAACATACCTGATGAAGTACAAAAAATAACTCAGTTTGTTGCGCGGCAACCTATTTTTGATATAGACCAGAATGTTTTCTCGTACGAATTGCTTTATAGAGACTCAGCCAATAATGCGTTTCCTGTAGGCACTTCAGATGTCCATGCGACAAGCCGCCTATTTTTTAATGCTTTAATGTTGGTTGGTTTAGATAGACTTACCGCACATCATTTAGCTTTTATAAACTTGTCATCAGAAACTATTCTCGATAACTTCCCCAAACTTTTATTGCCAGAAAATAGTGTTATTGAAATAGTGGAGCGCACGGGTAATATTCCTGCGGTGGCTGAGCGTGTGCAAGAACTTAAAAAAGAAGGGTATGTTTTTGCGTTAGATGATTACGATGGCGATCCAAAATGGGAGCCACTGTTAGCACATGTTGATTACATAAAAATTGAGATAGATGATCCGGTTATTAAAACCAATATGCGCATTAAAAAAATAAAACGCGCAAATCCACATGCAAAAATAATTGTTGAACGAATAGAGACGCATGAACAATTTAATGTATTAAAATTGGCTGGCTGCGATTTATTTCAAGGGTTCTTTTTTTCTCGCCCAGAAATGATTACGTATAAAGGTGTAGAGCCTTCTAAGCTAACCGTTTTTGATCTATTGCGTTTTACAGCAAAAGAAACACTTTGCTTTAAAGAAGTTCATCAACGAGTGGCCCGAGATGTCGCCATAACAGCGAGGGTTTTAAAGCTAGCTAACGCGCGTTCAGGCAAAGCAAATTTAGTCATTACGTCTATTTCACAAGCGGTTATTTATTTAGGTGAGGACACAATAAGACAATTTGTTCGCGTATTAGCAATTAGTGAGTTGGGGGTCGAAAAACCAACCGAATTAACTAAGCTTGCTTTAACGCGGGCTCAATTTATGTCGCTAATATTGGAGCAAAATAATAAAGAGTTGACCGAGCAAGGGTATCTGGTGGGTTTGTTCTCGGTGCTTGATGCTATTTTAGATGCTGAATTAAAAGACATAGTTAAAGAGTTTACTTTAGATGCTGCAATATCTGATGCGTTACTATTAGAGAGCGGCATTTTAGGGAACTGTTTATCGCTTATAAAAGAGTTTGAATTAGATAATATAGATGAAGCTATGGTCCATTTGGCCAACATAAACTCAGAGCTGCACATTGGCGATATATTTAATTTTTTATTGGATGCTGTTTTATACAGTGATGACATTATTGAGGCAATAACAGAATAAATATGCGTAATTGGTTGTCGGTTATAAGTGTAGTGGTTGCTCTTTGTTTATTGTTTCCTGGTATTACAAAACCAGTATTAACAATAGAGGGCAACATAGATAAATCAAAATTAGCGCAAGCGGGCATTGAAATGCTTGCTGAAGAGGGCGATGGTCGGACTCGTAGCATGCTAATGATGTTCTCGAATATGCTAGGGCTTGATAAGTTAGAGGGCGAGATCAGCGCCTATAACAAAACACAAAGTATTTTAGGCACAGTTCAAGAGCTTGCTAGTAATAATAATTTATTTGTAGCTGCTTTAGTGGGGTTGTTTTCTATTGTTATTCCAAGCTTGAAGCTGCTATTACAATTGCTTTATTGTTGCCTACCTTTGAATGGGTTGAAGCAAAAGCTCGGTCTGGTTATTTGTGCATTAAGTAAGTGGAGCATGGTTGATGTATTTGTTATTGCATTAATAGTGACTTACCTAGCAGGTAACGCTCATGGTAAAAGTGGTGAGCTACTTGTTATGAATACACAATTTGGTGAGGGCTTTTGGTATTTTAGCGCATATTGTATATTTGCAATTATAGCGAGTAACTTAATTAAAACACCTGATAAACCGCAGTCTACATAATTAAAGTATTTGTGGTTGCCGTTAGGTTATCTTACAATCATTTTAAAATTTATTAAAAGGCATAATGTTGCAACGTTTTTACTCTAGTTTACTCATGATAACTTTACTGCTCACTTTTGTGGGTCAGGCAGTTGCGTCTGTAGCTATGGTATGCGAAATGCCACATTTGCCAATGAAAACAGCAACGCATGCCCAAATGCCAATGACACACAGTAGTGATGCAACAGCTGTTGCTAGCATGTCTGAAAATATGATGCAGATGGATTGTTGCGACGACGAAAGTACGCCACAAAATGATTGCAAATGCCCTATCAGTGGCTGCGCTGCTAATTCAATGCTTAATGTTGATACTTTATTTAGCGTTACTTTACTTGAATCTGAAAAAGTAAATATAAGTGTATTTACTACACAAATTAATATACCTCGTTCACTTTACCGCCCTCCTATGTCTGCTTAATAGCAGGATAGGTGTAATATCAATTTTATTGAAAACATGCTCATTCTAGGAACTAAATACCTCTCTAACTGCGTTAAAAATTACTTATATAAAGCAACTATACTGCGTAATTTTTTCCTTGTTATAGAGCAATTTTCCTACCGCAATAATAGATCATTAATTCAATGCAATTGATATAAAAGGTTTTTGTAAAACTCCTAAACACCTTTTTTGCTTCCTAATTTAAGAATTTCTTTTATTTTTAGATGGAGCAGGTGATGAACCACGCTGTAAGTATTAAAGCCGTATTATGTAGTGTTGTGTTTTTTAGCACAGCTGTTAATGCGCAAAACAATTCAAATAACCTAAATATCGATACGCTAAAGCAAGCCCGCAATGAGCAAACGCTTAGCTTAACGCAAGCGCTTAATTATGCACTAACGCATGAGCCATGGCTAAAAGCGAGTGGCTACCAAGAAGATGCCGCAATAGCACAAAGTATTGCCGCAGGCACCTTACCCGATCCTGTTTTAACGGTTGGCTTACTTAACTTACCTACTAACGGTTATGCGTTTGATCAAGAAGGGATGACGCAGCTTAAAGTCGATTTGAGCCAAAAGTTTAGCCGAGGGAATAGTTTAGCGCTTAAACAAAAGGCATTAGCTCAGTTTGCTCAACAATATTATTGGCAGCGCGCCGATCGCTTAGCACAAGTAAAAGCAATTGTGATTGAGTCGTGGTTAAACGCGTATCGTGCTCAGCGAAGTATTGCTTTAATTGAGCAAGATAAAGGGCTATTTACTCAGCTTATTGAAGTTACCGAAGCAAGCTACGCAAGTACCTTAGGTAAAACACGCCAGCAAGATATTATTCGTGCGCAATTAGAGCTCACTCGCCTTGAAGATAAGCTGGTTATGCTTGAGCAGCAATTTGAAAGTGCTAAAAACCGTTTAGCACAGTGGTTACCTATGAATATGCTTATGCAGCCCTTAAATGCCGAATTTACTAAAACCACAGGGCTGGTTGATTTTGCAAACCTTGAATTTGATAAATTAATACAGTTGCTTATGGCGCATCCCGCAATTATTGCGATAGAAAAAACCGTCACCGCAAAGCAAACCGAAGTTGCACTCGCCAAGCAAAGTTACAAACCTCAAATGGGCGTTAATGTGGGTTATGGTTACCGAGATGAAACGCCTATGGGGGAGTCGCGAGCTGATTTACTTTCAGTAGGATTTAGCATTGATTTGCCATTGTTTACTGATAACAGACAAGATCAACAGGTTAAATCGGCTATTGCTAGTGCAGAAGCTACTAAAACACAAAAGCTGGTGGCGCTTCAAAAACTCAAAGGCATGTACTTTAAGGAGTTTAGCCAACTCGCTCGTTTGCAAAAACGCGATGCGCTTTATCAAAATACGTTATTACCGCAAATGTCAGAGCAATCTCAAGCAACACTTAATGCTTATACGCGCGACGATGGGGATTTTTCTGACGTGATGCGCGCGCGCATTGGTGAACTTAACGCCAAAATAGACGCGCTTAATATTCAAGTAGATCAGCATATTATTACCGCTCGCCTTAATTATTATGCAAGTAGCTTAGACCCCCAAGTAATGAGCGATAAAACTGGAGAATTACATAATGAATACTAATTTAAAGTTACTTGTTGCTGCCTTAGTTGGTGCGGTCGCATTTGCGTTAATTGGCGCCTTAGTGATGCAGTTTTTACCTAGCAGCTCGGCAATGAATGAACAGCAAAGTGCTGAAAAACAGCCCTTATATTGGGTAGCCCCTATGGATAGTAATTACAGGCGTGACGCGCCAGGACTATCGCCAATGGGAATGGATTTAGTCCCTGTATATGAAAACGATAGCAACGCTCAGGATGGACCAGGTGCAGTAACTATTTCGCCTGCAGTCATCAATAACTTGGGTGTAAGAACTGCCAAAGTAGAGCTTAAAACACTTCACAGCGATATAAATACTGTGGGTTATGTGCAATATAACCAAGACCAACTTATTCACATTCATCCGCGTGTAGAGGGCTGGATTGAAAGTTTATATGTTAAAGCGCAAGGTGCACAAGTTAAAGCCGGTGAGCCTTTATATACTTTGTATTCCCCACAATTGGTGAATGCACAGGAAGAATTTTTACTGGCGGTTAATCGTAATAATACCGTGTTAATTCGCGCTGCAAAGGCGCGTTTAGAGTCGTTAAATGTGTCTGATGGATTTATCGAGCGCTTACAAAAAAATAAAAAGATAATGCAAAATATTACTTTTTACGCAAAGCAAAGTGGTGTGGTAGATGAGCTAACAGTACGAGAGGGCTTTTACGTTAAACCAGGCACATCAATGATGAGTATTGCTCAGCTTGATGAAATTTGGGTAGAGGCAGAAGTGTTCGAGCGCCAATCAGAACAAGTTAGCGTTGGTTTACCTGTAACAATGACGCTTGATTACTTAAAAGGTCAAAAGTGGGAAGGTAAGGTTGATTATATTTACCCCGCGCTTGATGCTAAAAACCGGACTCTGCGTGTAAGACTCAGGTTTGAAAATGCAGATCATCGGTTAAAACCAAATATGTTTGCACAAGTGAGCATTCACGCTAAAGCGAGTAAAGCGCAATTTACAGTCCCTAAAGAAGCGGTAATTCGCACGCAGCATCAAAACCGTGTGGTTATTGCATTAGGTGAGGGTCGTTTTAAATCGGTAGAAGTCGAAGTTGGGCAAATTAATAGTAATGAAGCGGTCATTTTGTCAGGTGTAAAGACAGGTGACACGGTAGTGACCTCAGCGCAATTTTTAATAGATTCTGAGTCAAGTAAGAGCTCCGACTTTAAACGAATGGAAATACCTAGTTCTGGTATCAGCTCGGATTCTGATTCAGGCTCTAATATGAACATGGATATGCAGCCACAAAGCGCCACGGTTAACGGCACTATTAATGCCATAGATACACAAAATCGCATTATTAATATTAGCCGAGAAGCCATTGAAAAATGGAATCGAGAACCCGCCACAATGGACTTTGTATTAGCGCCAGATATTGATATTACCAAGTTTGAAAATGCCCAGTATATTAATTTTACTTTTAGCATTATTAATGATGAATTTGTAATTACTAACGCGCAAAACGCAGAGCCGATTGATCATTCTACTATGCAACCTATGCAACCTATGCAACCTATGCAACACAGTTCTCACTAGGAGCCATTATGATAACTGCCATTATTCGCTGGTCTGTTGGCAATCGCTTTTTTGTGTTGTTGCTTACATTAATTTTACTGGGTGGAGGATTGTTTGCACTAAAAAATACGCCCGTAGATGCCTTGCCTGACTTATCTGATGTTCAGGTCATTATAAAAACCACTTATCCGGGGCAAGCGCCGCAAGTAGTGCAAGACCAAGTTACATTTCCGCTCACCACTGCAATGCTTTCTGTGCCGGGTGCACAAACTGTAAGGGGTTTTTCGTTTTTTGGTGACTCGTACGTTTACGTTATTTTTGATGAAAAAACTGATTTGTATTGGGCTCGTAGCCGAGTACAAGAATACCTAAGCCAAGCAGCAAACCGATTGCCCGATAGCGCTACGCCAGAGCTTGGTCCTGATGCAACAGGCGTAGGTTGGATTTACTTATACGCACTAATTGATAAAACAAATAAACACGATATTAGTCAGCTACGAAGCTTACAAGATTGGTTTTTAAAGTTTGAGCTACAAACCGTACCAGGAGTCTCTGAAGTGGCTGCTGTTGGTGGCATGGTTAAGCAATATCAAGTTAATGTTGAGCCTGATAAATTACGCGCATATGGTATTCCGCTTAGCCTTATTCAAACCGCTATCCAGCAAGGCAACCAAGAGATGGGCGCCTCAGTAGTTGAAATGGCTGAAGCTGAATACATGGTAACAAGCACAGGCTACATTAAAAGTGTTGCCGACCTAGAAGCTATTCCGCTTGGCGTAAACGCTAATGGTACTGCGCTGCAATTGCGTGATGTAGCTGATATTAGAGTCGGGCCGCAAATGCGCCGTGGTATTGCAGAGCTTAATGGCGAAGGCGAAGTGACCGGCGGCATCGTTATTATGCGCTATGGCGAAAATGCACAAAAAACTATTGAGCTGGTAAAAGCAAAATTAGAATCGCTTAAAAAGGGATTACCAGAGGGCGTTGAAATAGTCCCTGTGTACGATCGCTCCAACTTAATAAATAACGCAGTAGATAATCTAACAAGTAAGCTAATTGAAGAGCTGATTGTAGTTGCTTTAGTGTGTGTGGTGTTTTTGTTTCATGTGCGCTCATCATTGGTGGCGATTATTACGTTACCGCTTGGGATTTTAACGGCATTTATAATTATGTATTGGCAGGGGATTAACGCCAACATTATGTCTTTAGGGGGAATTGCAATAGCGATAGGCGCAATGACCGACGGCGCTATCGTCATGATTGAAAATATGCACAAACATATGGAAAAAACGCCACTTACCAACGAAAACCGCTGGGAAGTTGTGGCTAAATCGGCGAGTGAAGTGGGTCCTGCATTATTTTTTAGTTTATTAATTATTACCGTCAGCTTTATGCCGGTATTTATTTTAGAAGCGCAAGAAGGGCGTATGTTTGCGCCACTGGCTTACACTAAAACCTATGCTATGGCGGCGTCTGCTGGGCTTGCAATTACCTTAGTGCCGGTATTAATGGGTTACTTTATTAGAGGTAAAGTTATTTCGGAGCAAAAAAATCCAGTTAACCGATTACTCGTCGCAGCGTATCGCCCACTACTTAACTGGGTGCTTAAATTTCCAAAAATGACATTGGTACTCGCGGTGGTTGTTTCTGTTATTGGCTTTTACCCGGTAAACAAAATAGGCAGTGAATTTATTCCGCCACTTGATGAGGGCGACTTAATGTATATGCCCACAACGTATCCTGGTTTATCGGTAGGTAAAGCGCGCGAAATACTACAGCAAACCGACAAGCTAATTGCCACAGTACCTGAGGTTAAAACAGTATTTGGTAAAGTTGGGCGAGCAGAAACTGCAACAGATCCTGCGCCGCTTACAATGATAGAGACGTTTATTCAGCTAAAACCAAAAAACGAATGGCGCGAGGGTATGACGCTTGAAAAACTTAAAAAAGAACTCGACGGTTTGGTTAAGTTTCCGGGGTTGACGAACGCGTGGGTAATGCCAATTAAAACACGTATTGATATGCTCGCGACCGGTATTAAAACCCCTGTGGGTATTAAAGTTGCGGGACCAAAGTTGAGTGAAATTCAAAAAATTGGTCAACAAATAGAAGTGTTATTGAAAGATGTGCAAGGCACTGCATCGGTTTACTCAGAGCGAGTAGCCGGTGGACGTTATATAAAAGTAGATATAAATCGTGAAAAAGCCGCGCGCTATAGCTTAAATATTAGCGACATACAGCAAGTTGTATCTACTGCAATTGGTGGTACAAACGTAACTCAAACCGTAGAAGGGCAAGAGCGCTACCCAGTTAATTTGCGTTACCCGCAAGCATACAGAGACTCGCCAGAAGAGCTAATGCTGTTACCCATTGTAACGCCTACAGGGCAGCGTATAGCACTTGGTGATGTAGCCAATGTATTTATTGAAGATGGACCGCCTGGTATAAAAAGCGAAAATGCACGTTTAAACGGTTGGAGTTTTATTGATATAGATGGCGTTGATATTGGTACTTACGTTGAGCACGCTCAGCAAGTGCTCGATAAGGACCTAATACTACCTGCTGGCTACTCAATTACGTGGACTGGGCAGTATGAATACATGCAGCGCGCTAAAGACAAACTGACTTATGTATTACCACTTACATTAGCGATTATTATTGTGTTGCTTTATCTTAATTTTAGAAGCTTTGCTGAGGTCACTATTATTATGGCTACTTTGCCACTGGCAATGATTGGTGGCGTATGGCTAATGTATTTAGAGGGCTTTAACTTTTCAGTTGCAGTGGGTGTAGGTTTTATTGCCTTAGCTGGGGTAGCGGTAGAAATTGGGGTCATTATGTTGGTGTATTTAAACCAAGCCTATCAAGAAAAATGCATCGAAGCAGAGCAGGCAGATAAGCCACTTAGTTTAGTGCAATTACAGCAAGCTATTATTGAAGGTGCAGGGCTTCGAGTACGCCCGGTTATGATGACTGTCGCGACAATTATTATTGGCTTGCTACCTGTGCTGTATGGCACAGGCACCGGAAGCGAAGTAATGAGTCGAATAGCTGCACCTATGGTTGGCGGTATGGGCAGTGCAATTGTACTCACCTTACTTGTTATTCCTGCGGTTTACCTACTGTGGCGCAAACAAGGACTTAAATAATATAAAGCAACAAGACGATAGAGCAGTGCGGTTACTACCCACGCATTGCTCTATAAAAATTACCTATAATTTGTAAGTTATTCTATTAAATTGCTAACTAATATCCATTTTAAAATTAACCTTCTGTTTTTAAATGGTTTTTTAATTGGCACGCTTTACGCAGTGTAGTACCTATACAGTCAACTAAGTAAGGAATGCACATGCAAGTTAAAACAATTAAAGAGGTATACGATTGGACCGTTTTGTTTCATACGCAAATGGCGGCTAATTTTCATAGCGTAAAGGATTTACTCGATGAACATAATGCAATGCTGGTGGACTACTACCTAAATTACGAAAAAAAACTCGCTGAAGATTTAGTCGGGTTTAAAGCGATAACCGAAATAAATACGCTCGATACGTACTGTTATGAATACTTTGCTAAAAATCCTGAGCTAATTACTTTCGAAGACATTAGTAAAGACCAGCAATTTGATGAGAAAGTTATTCAAGCTTATTTATCAGAGCAGCATCAAAAGGTAATTGAATTATACGAATACTTACTTGAGCGCGCTGAAACTCAAAGTGGCCAAGAAAAGCTGCAACAAATACTAGAGCTGGAAAAGCAAGGTATAAAGCAAATGATGCAAAGTACGAATCGTCATATGGATATGTAGCTTTATAAGATAACTATTCAAAATAGCCGATGCTTGCATCGGCTTATTTTATGTCTGCGTTAAATAACCCGCAGAGGGCTTTGATAAACTGGCTAAAATAATATGCGTGTCAACAGTGTGGCACGCACCTAGGGAGATCAAACTTCTTCTGTATCTACAATTAAATCACTTGTTATTGATTCCAATGCTTCAATGACTTCATCTTTATTCATACCATTGGGTAAAGTAACGGTAGCAACAGCGCTAAAAATAGGCACCCCCCAATTAGGCGCACTTTGCTGCCTTGAATTTAAATGAGTAATGTTAGCGCCTTTGTGGCGTATTACACTCGCCAACTCTTGAACAATACCTGGGCGATCGTTACCTGTTATAACCAGATTGATTTGTTCTAATGTTGATGGTTCAATTTCTGTGTTTCCGGTTTCAATTCGAACGTCTAACTTAGGTAACTTATTTAAAGCGCTTTGTAGTGATTGAAAGTGCTCCTCAGCAACTTCAAGTTGAATAATACCTGCAAAATGACCTAATAAATGGCTTAAGTTACTGCTTAGCCAGTTGCCATGATTTTGTAACACGACGGATGAGATACTCTCTACTAAACCAGGGCGATCTTGCCCTAGAATAGTTATAACCAACTGCTTCATAAATAATTCTCTTTTTAAGCCCAAAGAAAGTAAATGCATAGGCATTAAGTGTATTGTCTAATCTAAATTGTGTATTGTTGCACTTTTATAAGTCGTTGATTTTAAAATAATAAAATTGAATTTGGTTGTGTTGACTATACGCGGTATTAATAGTCATTCTTATTTAGTAAGTACTCTTTTAGTATTGACCTCGATAAATGCTTTGTCCAATTATTTTATAATTTAGTTCACTTAAAAATCATCTATATGAGACTTATTTAGCGATTTTCTTCGCTAGTTTTATTTAAAACCGTTTTAACGTGCTTATTATTACTGCTGTAACATTACTGTCATCTTGATGAAATATAATTTATAGAACGTTAAGATTTAAGGGTGTTTTGATGACTTCAAATCCGAATAAACCGACTTTTAATACGGATCGAAGCCGTCTATTTAAAGATCGGTTTGCCAAATTTGGTATAACCGCAGGTGGGATAATGGTATTGGTAGCACTGCTATTAATATTCTTTTACCTTCTTTATGTAGTACAGCCAATTTTTGAATCAGCAAAAGTAGAAAAACGCGATAGCTTTCAGGTCGCTAATTCGCAGCAAATAGCAGGCCTAGGTGTAGAAGAGCAAACTGAAGTTGCTTATTTACTCAGTCAGCAAGGTCAGGTTGATTTTTACAGTGTGCAAGATGGCAGCTTTGGTAAAAAGCTTAAAACATTAAACGCCGAGCTACCAAGTGATGCAACAAGCTTTGCAACTAGCGCGCCTTTTCAAGGGTATTATGCGTTTGGTTTAAAAGATGGCACTGTAATGGTCGTAGCACCTAAATTTTTGGTCACCTTTCCTAATAATGAGCGTAAATTAACGCCTCGTTTAGACTTTCCTCTTGGGGAAATGGCTTTGGAAGTAGATGAACAAGGCTCAGCTATTAAACGCTTTGCATTTAGCCACTATGAAGACAGAACAGCTGTTGTCGCACTTACAGAAGACAAACGGGTGCTGTTTAGCAGTTTTGTTGCTGAAGAGAATATGTTTACTGGCGAAGTTGAGTGGGTTGTTGAGCGCACAGAGCTAGATGTTGAAGGGCGTGTAGATGAGCTATTAATGTCGCCAGATACAACCCGTACTTTTGTACGTTCTGCTAATCAAGTTTACGTATACGATACACGTGACCCAAGTGATGTAGAGCAAATTCAGCTACTTTCAGCTAACGAAGAAAATGCCAATATTGTATCTGCACAATTACTAGCAGGTGCAAACTCATTAATGCTTGCCAATGATAACGGCGAAGTTTCGCAGTGGTTTGAAGTTAACACTGACACTGGCCGCGAATATGAAAAAATACGTTCATTTGAAACGACTAAGCAAAGTAAATTAAATGTATTTACAGAGTTCTACCGTCGTACTTTTTTTACGACCAGCAGTAACGGTGAGCTTGGGGTGTACTACACAACAAGCGAAGCAAAATTATGGCAAGGTAAAGTAAGTGAAGGCGCAATACAAAACTTTGCAATTTCACCGCGTTCAAATGCTGCATTAATTTTGGCGGATAACAAACTAACAGTATTAGAAATACATAACGAGCATCCAGAAGTCACTTGGTCAGCGCTTTGGCAAGAAGTGTGGTACGAAGGTTACCCAGAGCCAGGTTATATATGGCAGTCAACATCAGCCAGTGATGACTTTGAATCTAAGTTTTCATTAGTGCCAATTTCGTTCGGTACATTAAAAGCAGCCCTTTATGCGATGTTATTTGCAGTGCCTATTGCGCTTTCGGCGGCAATTTACACGGCATACTTTATGTCGAGTAAATTACGTAAGGTAGTTAAGCCTACTGTTGAAATAATGGAAGCATTACCAACCGTTATTTTAGGTTTTTTAGCCGGTCTTTGGTTAGCTCCTTTGATAGAAGAGCACTTACCTGCAATTGTTGGGTTACTCATATTATTACCTTTAGGTATGTTAGCGACAGGTTTAGCTTGGACTAAATTACCAACCAAAATCCGTCATCGAATTCCTGAAGGATCTCATTCAATTATCCTTATTCCGGTCGTTTTACTTATTGGCTGGTTTTCGTTTGCGATGAGTGAATTTGTTGAGCTTTGGATGTTTGACGGCAATGTACGTCAGTACTTAACAAATGAGCTAGGTATGACATTCGATCAACGTAACTCGCTGGTTGTAGGTATTGCGATGGGGTTTGCAGTTATTCCAACTATATTCTCAATTGCAGAAGACGCCGTATTTAGTGTTCCAAAGCATTTATCAAATGGCTCATTAGCATTAGGTGCAACGCAGTGGCAAACACTAATACGTGTTGTATTACTAACAGCAAGCCCTGGTATTTTCTCTGCGGTAATGATGGGACTTGGCCGCGCCGTTGGCGAAACCATGATTGTACTTATGGCAACGGGTAATACACCTATTATGGATTGGAGCATCTTCCAAGGTATGCGTACGCTTGCAGCAAATATTGCAGTTGAAATGCCTGAGTCAGAAGTAGGTAGTTCGCATTACAGAATATTGTTCTTAGCGGCCTTTGTACTATTCATATTCACATTCATTTTTAACACAGTCGCTGAGTTTGTTCGCCAGCAACTGCGTGAAAAATATAGCTCAATGTAAGCGGAGAGACATGACATGGTAAAGCAGTGGTTTAAGTCTGGTTCTCCTTGGATTTGGATGACCGGTGGTGCAGTGAGCATCAGTTTAATTTCAGTTCTAGGCTTATTAGCAATGATAGCCTGGAAAGGATTAAGTTTTTTCTGGCCTTCAGAAGTTGTGCAGTTTGAACTTGAAGGGTCAATTTCAAAACAAACCGTTATTGGCGAAGTTTATGACCGTGAATTAGTACCAAAAACGCGTTTAGCCGCGACAGGTATTGACGTTAGCGGATTTGAAAAAGAAGAAATAGAGCGCTTACTTATTAAAACAGGTAATCGTGAGTATGTAGATTTAGACTTTCGTTGGATATTAGAAACCGACATTAAAAATAAAACAACGCCTGCAACGCTTGCTGTATTTGAGCGTAGTAAAAACGGTAATTTTTATGGTTATGTTGAAAGTGTAATTAAAGATGGTAAACCAGTCGAAGGCGATAAAATTGAAGCTCTACATGAACTTGTAGAGCGTGCCGTGGATTTAAACGACGAAGCACTTGATTTACAAAATGGTGACATTGGGCATATTAACTATGAGCTTGAGCGTCTTCGTTTAAAAGAAAAGGGCTACTTACTAGATAACGCACTCACTGATGAACGTGTTGCTGAGCTTGCTCAAGAGCGTGCTGAATTACGTGCGCAGTATGGTGTACTTGAAAAAGATTTATTTGCACTACGTAAACAAGCTAAACGTGACCACGTAACTGTAAAAGATATGCGCGGTGAAGTAGTTACGATTCCAATGTATCAAGTACTTGATGTTTGGTTTCCAAATGATATGGGCTTTTTTGCAAAGCTAGGGCACTACTTTGTGCAGCTAGGTAAGTTTGTATCTGATGACCCACGTGAAGCAAATACAGAGGGCGGTGTTTTCCCTGCTATATTTGGTACTGTGTTTATGGTTATGCTGATGGCTGTAATAGTGACGCCGTTTGGTGTTGTTGCTGCAATTTACTTACACGAGTATGCCGCTAAAAATGCAGTCACTAAGATGATTCGTATTGCGGTGATTAACTTGGCCGGTGTGCCTTCAATTGTGTACGGTGTGTTTGGCCTCGGCTTTTTTGTATACATGTTAGGTGGTAGCTTAGACCAATTATTTTACCCTGAAGCGGCACCAACGCCAGTATTTGGTACGCCAGGTGTAATGTGGTCGGCGTTAACGCTTGCTATATTAACTTTGCCAGTTGTTATTGTATCGACTGAGGAAGGCTTATCTCGTATTCCAAGTACCGTACGTGACGGTTCACTAGCGCTTGGCGCAACAAAGGTTGAAACGTTATGGCGCATAATTATTCCAATGGCAAGCCCTGCAATTATGACTGGTTTAATACTGGCAGTTGCGCGTGCTGCAGGTGAAGTTGCACCATTAATGTTAGTAGGCGTTGTAAAAATGGCCCCTACATTACCACTTGATGGTAACTTCCCGTATTTTCACTTAGATAGAAAGTTCATGCACTTAGGCTTTCATATATACGATGTTGGCTTCCAAAGCCCTAATGTTGAAGCGGCACGTCCGCTGGTATACGCCACTGCCTTTTTATTGGTGTCGGTGATTATTACCCTAAACATAACGGCCATTGGTATACGTAACCATTTACGTGAAAAATTCAGATCGCTTGAACACTAATTAGTAAAGATTTTATAGGTAACAAAAATGATTACAGTCGCTCCACAAGTAAACCAAGCTAATATTGGTCAAAAGTTAGACCTAGAAAATTTAACGGATGATCAAAAAGCGCTAGAGATTAAAGACCTCGATCTTTACTACGGTGATAAGCAGGCGCTTAATAAAGTTAATATGAACATTCCTAAAGGCCAAGTAACTGCGTTTATCGGGCCGTCTGGGTGTGGTAAATCAACATTACTGCGTTGTATTAATCGCATGAATGATTTGGTTGATATTTGCCGTATTGAAGGTGAAATATTACTCCATGGTCAAAATATTTACGATAAGAGCGTAGATGTAGCAGCACTTCGTCGTAATGTAGGCATGGTGTTTCAGCGCCCTAATCCATTTCCTAAATCAATTTATGAAAATGTAGTTTATGGCCTGCGCTTACAAGGCATTAAAGAGAAACGTAAATTAGATGAAGTGGTAGAGCAATCACTTCGTGGTGCTGCTTTGTGGGATGAAGTAAAAGATAGATTGCACGATAGCGCGTTTGGCTTATCGGGTGGTCAGCAACAACGTTTAGTTATAGCTCGCTCAATTGCAATTGAGCCAGAGGTACTTTTACTTGATGAACCAACATCAGCACTCGACCCTATTTCTACTTTGGTAATCGAAGAGCTAATAAACGATTTAAAAAACAAATTTACCGTTGTTATTGTTACACACAACATGCAACAAGCAGCGCGTGTATCTGATCAAACAGCCTTTATGTATATGGGCGAATTGATTGAATACTCAGACACAAATACCTTATTTACTACACCAACGAAGAAAAAGACTGAAGATTACATTACCGGTCGTTACGGTTAATTAGCCCGTTATAGCGTGTTGTACAAGATTAAGAGAGAAGGTAACTATGGAACATAATATTAATAAGCATATTTCTGGGCGCTTTAACCAAGAACTAGAAAATGTACGTAACCATGTATTGAGTATGGGTGGCTTAGTTGAGCAGCAATTAAGTAGCGCGCTTGATGCGGTGAGTCGTAACGATGCTGAGCTTGCTCAAAAGGTACGTCAGAACGATTACAAAGTAAATGCAATGGAAGTCAGCATTGATGAAGAATGTACGCGTATCATTGCTCGTCGTCAGCCTGCAGCAAGTGACTTACGTTTAGTGATTGCAATTGCAAAAACTATTGCAGATTTAGAACGTATTGGCGATGAAGCTGAGCGAATTGCTAAAGTTGCACTAGACTCATTTACTAAAGATCAACAAGACTTGTTAGTAAATATTGAGAATATGGGCCGCCAAGTTCTAAAGATGTTACATGATGTACTAGACGCATTTGCACGTATGGATGTGCAGCGCGCATTTCAAGTACATAAAGAAGATGCAAAAGTTGACCGTGAATATGAAGCTATCACACGTCAAATAATGACTTATATGATGGAAGATCCACGCTCAATCCCTAAAATTATGGACTTAGTTTGGTCTGTTCGTTCATTAGAGCGCATAGGTGATCGCTGTCAAAATATTGCGGAATACATTATTTATTTTGTAAATGGCAAAGATATTCGTCATACATCTCAAGAAGATATAGAAAAATCGCTATAATTTTTTACCTATTTTTCTTTTTTATTAAAGCGGCTTAGTGCCGCTTTGTGCATTGCAAGCCTTAGTGAAGTAATAAAAAGCGTTCACAATCTTGGTTAATACTGTAAAATTCATGCTGCAAAGCATATCAATTTGATTAAAGGGTCAGTTATGCCTACAAACGCGTTTTTAGGAGTATTTGCAAAATCTCCTATCAAACCAATGGAAGAACACATCAAGAAGGTTCATCAAGCAAGTAAAGCTTTGATACCTTTTTTTAATCACGTATTTAAAGAAGAGTGGGTACAAGCTGAAGAGCTTCGCATCACTATTCGCAATTTAGAACGTGAAGCTGATGATATGAAAAGAGATATACGCTTACAATTGCCACGTGGTTTATTCATGCCGGTAGAGCGTACAGATCTTCTCGAATTAGTAACTCAACAAGATAAAATTGCCAACAAAGCAAAAGATATTGCAGGACGAGTGATTGGTCGTGAAATGACCATTCCTAAAGTTATGCAAGCTGATTTCTTAGCTTACTTAACCCGTTGTGTAGATGCGACTAAACAAGCATCTAAAGCAATTAACGAATTAGAAGAATTGCTAGAAACGGGTTTTAAAGGTCGAGAAGTCACCTTAGTAGAAAAAATGTTAGTTGAATTGGATGCCATAGAACAAGACACGGACGAAATGCAGATAAAAGTACGCCGCCAGCTACGTGATGTAGAAGGTGAGTTAAATCCAATTGATGTGATGTTTTTGTACAAAATCATTGAATGGGTTGGCGAGCTTGCAGATATTGCAGAGCGCGTAGGATCACGTCTTGAGCTGATGTTAGCTCGTTAATTTAAAATCAGTTCAAACACGAAAGATTAAGGTTTTACAATGGATATCATTGCATCTTACGGCACGGTATTAATTTTAATTGCCGCAGCAGTCGGCTTTTTTATGGCTTATGGTATTGGCGCGAACGACGTAGCGAACGCCATGGGTACATCTGTAGGTTCAAAAGCGCTAACAATCAAACAAGCTATTTTTATAGCGATGATTTTTGAATTTGCAGGCGCCTATTTAGCAGGTGGTGAGGTTACATCAACAATTCGTAAAGGAATTATTGATGCAGCACCATTTGCAGATATTCCGGAATTAATGGTTCTGGGTATGATTTCGTCTTTATTTGCAGCCGGTGCTTGGTTATTAATGGCCTCGTTCTTAGGTTGGCCTGTATCTACAACTCACTCAATCATTGGTGCAATCATTGGTTTTGCGTTAGTTGCAGTAGGTACTGAGGCGATTCAATGGGATAAAGTAGGTGGTATTGTAGGTAGTTGGATTATAACACCTGCCATATCAGGCTTTATTGCATACTTAATATTCATGAGTGCACAAAAACTTATTTTTAATACAGATGCACCACTAAAAAATGCTAAACGTTATGTCCCTCTTTATATGGGCTTAGCAGGTTTTATCATGGCATTGGTTACAATTAAAAAGGGCTTAAAGCACGTTGGTATAGACCTAGGCTCAGCTGAAGGCTATGCACTGTCAGTAGGTGTTGCAATAGTTGTTGCTGTGATTGGTAAAATTGCCATATCTCGCTTAAATATTGATCCAAAAGCAGATAAACAAATGCAGTTCAACAATGTTGAAAAAGTATTTGCTGTTCTTATGGTACTAACAGCATGTTGTATGGCATTTGCACATGGTTCTAATGACGTTGCTAATGCAATTGGTCCACTAGCAGCTGTTGTAAACATTGTTGAAAACAATGGTGAAATTGCTAAAAAAGCAGCTATTGCTTGGTGGATTCTACCTCTAGGTGGTTTTGGTATTGTTGCTGGTCTTGCTATTTTAGGCAAAAAAGTAATCAAAACAATTGGTGAAGGTATTACACATTTAACACCTAGCCGTGGTTTTGCTGCTGAACTAGCTGCTGCTTCTACCGTTGTTATTGCCTCAGGTACTGGTATGCCAATCTCTACTACTCAAACCTTAGTGGGTGCGGTATTAGGTGTAGGTATGGCACGTGGAATTGGCGCGCTTAACATGGGTGTTATCAGAAACATTGTAGTTTCTTGGGTAATTACATTGCCAGTTGGCGCTGCCCTTGCTATTGTTATTTTCTACGTACTAAGAACCGCATTTGGGGTTTAATAAAAAAGTACTCAAAGACTTTTAGCTTGAAAAGATCTCAATGCCCTAGGTGTTGGGGTCTTTTTATTTGTGGAAAGAAAAAATGACTAACCTTCCAAGTATTAAACAACTACAGTATTTATTAGCTGTTCATCAACATCAGCACTTTGGCAGAGCCGCTAGTGCCTGCTTTATAGGACAATCTACTTTAAGTAGCGCTATTCAAAATCTTGAAGAAACACTAGGCTGTCAGCTAATTGAGCGTGAAAATCGCAGCCTGATGTTTACCAGTATTGGTGAAGAAGTTGTTGAGCGTTCTCGTAAAATAATTAACGATACAATTAGTTTAAAAGAGCTTACAAAAAGCTTTTTAACACCACTAAGTGGTAAGCTGACTGTGGGTGTTATACCTACAATTGCAAGCTTTATAGCGGCTCCGCTTTATCATTTTTGTAAAGGAACCTTTTGTGATTTAGAGCTGGTATTAATTGAAGATACGAGTGACAAGCTACTGGATAAACTTGAACATGGGCATATTGATTTAGCGCTACTTGCACTGCCGTACGAAACAGATAAATTTCATACACAAGTATTGGCAAAAGATCAGTTTAGTTTAGTGCACCATAAGGATTACAGCGCTGCAAAGGGCGTAGTCGACTTTAATCTATTACCAGAGGCTAGCGTATTCTTATTAGAGCGCGAGCACTGCATGACGGGCCATGCGCTTAGTGCATGTCACTTAAACCGTGCCAGTTGTATTAACCCATTTGAAGCTGCAAGCTTACATACTCTATTAAGCATGGTTGAGCATCAGCTCGGGGTGACTTTTTTACCACAGATGGCGATTAATGCGGGTATTTTAGATAATAAAAATATGGTGGCTACACCATCACAAAGTGATGCATATAGAGATATTGGTATCTTGTGGCGTAAAACTACGGGCCGAATTCGAGACTTTAGGCTATTTAGTCAACAGCTTGAGGTGTTTTTAAAGCGTCAATGTAGTTTAGATTTTTCTAAAGCAGAATAATAAGTGAACTAAAGCAGCCTACAAAGGCTGCTTTTGATTTTGAAGATGACTTTCAAAAGGCTCAAGTTCAGGTAAAAATAATAAATAAATCCATACCACCAAGTTAAAGTAAGGCACACAGCCTAATACAGTAAAAACCTTAACTGGGTAGCCTTTAATATTCGCGTAGCGGTAACACTGATACGCGATTGCAAAATGTATAATCAGTAATAACATAACTAGTTGTGTCATACCTTCCTCCTTAAAAGCTTAAATAGCTTTGAAACCCACTATAAATATCGGTACTACGCCGCCAAAAGGTAATGTCATGTTTTTAAAGTGAAATGCATAAAAAGGCGCGACATTTTTTATTTGATGCTGAAAGTATAGGCAAGAAAGGTAATATTGGTAGTAATAAAATGATTAAAATTGTTTAATTTTGTTTATTTTGGGCTAGCTTGTTGTTGGTAAAACGTTTTATTTTTAGAAATTTTTTCGAGTTCATCTTTTACTTTATCAACAGGTATTGGACGTGCAATAAAGTAGCCTTGCCCATAATCAACACCAATTTCTTTTAGTGCAAAAAATATCTCTTCGTTTTCAACGTACTCAGCTACAGAGCGCTTATCGAGAGACCGACTAATATCATTTATTGCTTTTACTAACGCTAAATCTATAGGGTCATTGAGCATATCACTCACAAATGAGCCATCAATTTTTACATGCTGTGCTGGTAGCTGTTTTAAATAATTAAATGTACTAAATCCAGTTCCAAAATCATCGATAGAAAAATGACAGCCTAAGCTATTAAGCTTCTCAATCATTTTACGAGTGGCCTTTAGGTTATTAATACTCGCAGATTCAGTTATTTCAAAAATTATCCGCGAAGCAGGCACGTTATACTTTTCAAGGTTTGATTCAATTAATGGCAATAAGCGTTCATCTAAGAACGATTGTGCTGACAAATTAATAGCAACTTGGTTTAACTCTGGGTGCTTAGATACACAAGCAATAGCATTACGTATAACGCATTGATCCATCAAAAATGTGTCGTTAAGCATTTCTAAAGAAGGAATAAACTGGTTTGGGTATACGAGTTCACCTTTGAGTTTTAAGCGTAAAAGCGCTTCAAAATAAGCAACTTTACACTCTTTAAAATCCCAAATAGGTTGGTAATGTAGTTCAATATTATCTTGCTGTAGTGCTTGGCGAATTTCATGGCCCCATTCAAGCCCTGTTTGTAGTGTATTGTTTTGAGCATCTTCTTTTGAATAGCAATGTACTAAGTTACGCCCTAGGTTTTTGGCAATATACAAAGCAATATCGGCTTGTTTTAAACACTCATTAGGGTCATTATTTTGTGTCGTGATTTGAGTTAAACCAATAGAGCAGCTAATAGTGTATATCTGATCTTCTGATTTAAAAGCATGTTTTTCTATCGCACTACACACACCTTCTGCAATAAGGTGTGCATCCAGTAAATTCATATTGGTAAGTATGACTGCAAATTCATCCCCACCAATTCTGCATACCAGGTGATCGTCGCCAATATTTGCTTTAAATAATTGCGCCACTTCTTTTAAAACTATATCGCCCTGATGATGGCCTTTACTGTCGTTTATTATTTTAAAGTGATCGAGGTCAATATAAATAACAGCATGCTCAATGCCATCATAGGTGTATTTATCCTGGCATATTTTATTAAGCTGTTGATCAAAATAATAACGATTATGCAAACCAGTTAATGGGTCATGGTGTGCTAAATGACGTAGTTGAATCTCAGCTTGCTTTCGTTCGTGTATATTGTCGATAGTTGCGGTTATGGTCGCGTTATTACGGCTATTTTTTATTAGCTGCAATCTGCATTCAACCCAAATTAAATTGCCATTTTTGTGGGTTAACTTTACTTCTATTTGTTGCTGTTGCTCGCCACCATGTAAAATATCGTTAATAGTGTAGTCAAGCCTTCCTTTATCTTCGTTATTACAATAAGCGCTTAATGGGTTTTGTAGTGATGATTTAACACCAAAACCGCTTAATGTTTCCCATGCGGGGTTAATAAAACGAATATTACCTTGCTGATCGAGCTCTAAAACAACTGTATTTAAGTGCAATAAAATACGCTGATGAGCTGAAAATAACTCCTTGTAACGCACTTCGCTCACGCTTAATTGTTCTACTTTGTAAGCAAATTCAGCATAACTCACCATAAAATCTTCACGTCGTGCGGCGTGGTCACACACTTTGTTTAAAAATGAAGGATCGTAAGGGGCTCTAATAAAGTCGGTAACACCCGAAAGCAAAAGCTGCTCAGCGTAATCGGCATCGTCACTTTCTATAATTGTAACAATAGCTTGTTTAGAATTGTGCTGGAGGATTTCTTCAACGAGTACACTCGAGCTCTCTGCACTTGATGTAGTGGCATCGAGTAGCACAATTGAAAACTGCTGTTGGTTATAAGCGTTAAGTGCCGCTTTAGCTGAAGTTACGTGAGTGATAGCAAAGTTTAACTTTAACTGTTCACTTATTTTGTCTGCCGTATTTTGAAGTGGCTCTAATAATAATAAGTTTAGCCGGCTACTTTTTTCTAAGTGAGTAGATAAAACATTCGCAAGTACTTGAGGGAGCATATCTTTGTGCTCAAACGGTAGTACAGCATCTATCCCATAGCTTCGGGCTGTTGTTTCGGCAATCCGCTCACAGTAAATTGGCGGAATAAGTAAGATTGGTGTGTTTTTTGGTGTTTTTAATAATCCTGAGCGGATCATCCTAGAAAAGCGCCAGCCATCAATTTTACCAACATTAATGCCCGTTATTATAATATCAACAGGGTGTTGTTTTAAAAGCTTTAAAGCTTGTTGGCTGTCTTGGGCATCAATAAAGGTAAATACATTTAAGCTCTCTAAAGTGCCCTTAATCGCGCGACGTTCAGCACTACTTGCGTTTAATATTAGCAATTTAAGCTGGTTTGGCACGAGTTGAACACCCCTAATATAACTTATAATAATTTAGCCGAATAAGAATAGTGACATTTAACCATAAGAACAAGAGAATTTAGTGGCAAACACGCAAACAGACATTATAAGTTTGGCTGATTTCTTGAGCTTAATATCCGATACATATACACTTGGCGCGATTTTAAATGATGTGGATTACTAATTATGCGCGTGGCTGACTTTAGCTTTGACTTACCTGATGAATTAATAGCTCGTTTTCCTAAAGCGGACAGAACCAGCAGCCGTCTACTCACTTTAGATGGCCCAAGCGGAACTTTAGAACATAAAGTGTTTAGCGATATACTTGATTTAGTAAACGAAGGCGATTTATTGGTCTTTAACAATACACGCGTTATTCCAGCACGTATGTTTGGTCAAAAAGCTTCAGGCGGAAAAGTTGAAGTACTTGTAGAGCGGGTATTAGATGAGCATCGCGTACTTGCGCATGTACGGGCAAGTAAGTCGCTTAAGGTCGGTAACGAAGTTATTTTAGAAGGCAAAGCCAAGGCAATAATGGTTGCACGCCACGATACTTTATTTGAGCTTGAGTTCGATCATAGCCAAAACGTGCTAGATATACTTAATGATATTGGCCATATGCCACTGCCTCCTTATATTGACCGGCCTGATACCGATGCTGACCGTGAGCGTTATCAAACTGTTTATGGAGAAAAACCAGGTGCAGTTGCAGCACCAACTGCAGGTCTACATTTTGACGATAAATTAATGACAGCACTCAAAGATAAAGGCGTAAACATGGCTTTTGTTACGCTACACGTTGGTGCTGGTACTTTTCAGCCGGTACGAGTTGATAGTGTTGATGAGCATGTAATGCACTCAGAGTACATAGAAGTACCTGATGACGTAGTTGCAGCTGTTGCGCAAACTAAAGCAAATGGTGGGCGTGTAATTGCGGTAGGCACAACTTCAGTTCGCTCATTAGAGTCGGCTGCTAAAGTTCACGGCGGCAAGTTAGATACGTATTTTGGTGATACCGATATATTTATTTTTCCGGGTTATCAATTTAATGTTGTTGATGCCATGGTCACAAATTTTCACTTACCAGAATCAACGCTTATAATGTTAGTCAGCGCATTTAGCGGCCAAGACAATATTATGGGCGCTTACAATACTGCAATAGAGCAGCAGTACCGCTTTTTTAGTTATGGCGACGCCATGTTTTTAACACGAAAGTAACAAAATATTGTTTAATACTCAGTAGAATATATTAAAACCCCCAGCTTAGTTGCTGGGGTTTTTGTTTGCGGCAATTGGCAAAACTGAATTTATCGCAGCTAATAGTATTAGTGAGGCAAAAAGGGTAGAATCAGGCGGTTAAATTATAGCTTGTTGGACTGTTTTTCCGACATTGAGGATGATATGAAATTTGAATTAGATTGTACTGACGGAAAAGCGCGCCGCGGCCGCTTAATTTTTGACCGTGGTGTAATAGAAACACCTGCTTTTATGCCTGTTGGTACTTACGGTACTGTAAAAGGTATGACGCCAGATGAAGTTAAAGCCACTGGTGCGCAAATATGTTTAGGTAATACCTTTCATTTAATGCTTCGCCCAGGTACTGAGATCATTAAACAACATGGTGATTTACACGACTTTATGAATTGGGACTTCCCAATTTTAACTGACTCAGGCGGTTTTCAAGTATTTAGCTTAGGCGCAATGCGTAAAATTACTGAAGAAGGCGTTTTATTTCAATCTCCAGTAAATGGTGATGAAATTATGATGTCGCCTGAAAAGTCGATGGAAGTACAGCGTGACTTAGGTTCAGACATCGTTATGATTTTTGACGAGTGTACGCCATACCCAGCGACTGAAAAAGAAGCTAAAGATTCTATGGAGTTATCTCTTCGTTGGGCTAAGCGCTCAAAAGAAGGGCATGGCGATAATCCATCTGCTTTATTTGGTATTATCCAAGGTGGTATGTACCCAGAATTACGTGCACAATCACAAGCTGGCCTTGAAGAAATTGGTTTTGACGGTTATGCATTAGGTGGCCTATCAGTAGGTGAGCCTAAAAACGAAATGATGAATATCCTTGATCATTGTGCGTTTAAAATGCCAGAAGACAAGCCTCGTTACCTTATGGGTGTAGGCAAGCCAGAAGACTTAGTTGAGTCGGTTCGCCGTGGTATTGATATGTTTGACTGTGTTATGCCAACACGTAATGCGCGTAACGGCCATTTATTTATTACCACGGGTGTAGTAAAAATACGTAACGCAGTGCATAAAACAGATACAGGGCCACTTGACCCTGAGTGTGATTGCCATACGTGTAAAAACTATTCACGAGCTTATTTGCATCACCTTGATAAATGTAACGAAATTTTAGGTGCGCGACTAAACACAATTCATAACTTACGTTACTATCAACGTGTTATGGAAGGTTTACGTAATGCAATTAGCGAAGGTAAATTAGAAGAATTTGTACAAGATTTTTATGCTCGCCGAGGCCAAGATGTGCCAGAGTTAGCAGATATAAAAAATTAAACTTTAAAATTAAAGAGGAAGTATCATGAGTTTATTTATTTCAAATGCACACGCAGCAGCTGGTCAACCTGCGGCAGGCGGTGGTTGGGAAATGCTAATAATGTTAGCTATTTTCGGTTTGGTTTTTTACTTTTTAATCTACCGCCCACAAGCTAAGCGCGTTAAAGAGCACAAAAGCTTAATGAGTATGATGGCTAAAGGTGATGAAGTACTTACCCAAGGCGGTTTAGTGGGTAAAATTGTGAAAATTTCTGAAGAGAAAGATTTCATCGTTATCTCTTTAAACGAGCAAGCAGAAGTTACAGTACAAAAATCTGCAGTATCTGCAGTATTGCCAAAAGGCACAATGAAGTCGCTATAAAAATAATAAGGACGACCCCGTGTTAAACAAGTTTCCAGTTTGGAAGTATTTACTTGTTTTAGCTGTGGTAGCCATTGGCCTTTTATATGCCTCTCCAAACTTGTATGGTCGCGATCCGGCCATACAAGTTTCAGGTGCTAAAGGCGCTGATGTCGATCTCAGTGTTGTAGACAAAGTAAACGCAATCCTTAAAACAAATAATGTAACCGCTAAATCGACAATACTTGAAGATGGACAAATTTTAGTTCGTTTAAAAAATGTTGAAGAGCAACTTAAAGCGCATGACTTACTACGTGATTCGCTGAGCGATGATTACATTTCTGCTATTAATATGGCACCTGCTCAACCAGCTTGGTTAAAAGCGGTCGGTGGTAACCCTATGAAGCTAGGTCTTGATTTAAGTGGTGGCGTACATTTCACCATGGAAATCGACATGGCAACAGCGGTTGATAACCAGCTTGAGCAAATGGAACAAGATTTTCGCAGTGACCTGCGCGAAGAAAAACTACGTTATCGTAGTGTTCGCCGCGTAGCAGGCTCCGATCGTATGCGTGTAGAAATGCGTACCGAAGAAGACAAAAATGCTGCAGAGAGTTTCTTAGAAACTCGCTACCCGCTAAATGTCTACATTGATGACAGCAGTAACGATAAAGCATTTTTTGCGACAATGAGTGAGCAAAAACTCAAAGAGATTCGTGACTACGCTATCAAGCAAAATGAAACGATTATTCGTAACCGTATCAACCAAATTGGTGTTGCAGAGCCTAACGTACAACGCCAAGGCGCTGAGCGTATTATTGTTCAACTACCAGGCATTCAAGATACTGCACGTGCTAAAGAAATTTTAGGCGCGACAGCAACACTTGAATTTCGTGAAGTAGACGAAAACGCAGATATTAGCGCTGCTGCCCAAGGTCGTATCCCAGCGGGTACTGAAATGATCATGAGCCGCGACGGTTACCCTGTTGTACTTAAAAAGCGTATTATTTTAGAGGGCAGCCATATTACGGGCGCGCAATCTGGCGCTGATGAATACCAACGTCCGCAAGTAAGTATTACGTTAGATAGCAAAGGTGGGGCAAAAATGAATGCCTTTACCAAGCGTGCTATTGGTAAGCGTATGGCAACGGTATTTATTGAGTACAAGCCATCAGGTAAAAAAGATGCAGACGGTAAAGCGCTTCCGCCTATTAAGGTTGAAGAAGTTATTAACGTAGCAACGATTCAAGCCCGTCTTGATCGCTCGTTCCGTATTACCGGCATTGATAACCCAGCAGAAGCACATAACTTAAGCTTACTACTTCGTGCTGGTGCACTTGTAGCGCCAATTCAAATTGTTGAAGAGCGCACAGTAGGTCCAAGCTTAGGACAAGAAAATATTGAAGCGGGTATGACTGCGGTTGCACTTGGCTTTGCGTTTGTACTTGTGTTTATGCTTGTGTACTACAAAGGTTTTGGTATGGTTGCAAACCTTGCGCTTGCGGCTAACTTAGTACTAATTGTAGGTGTTATGTCTTTAATTCCGGGCGCTACACTTACGCTACCAGGTATTGCCGGTATTGTATTAACGGTAGGTATGGCGGTTGATGCTAACGTACTTATTTTTGAACGTATTCGTGAAGAGCTGGCCGATGGCCGTAGCCCTCAACAAGCGATTCATTTTGGTTACGATAGCGCATTTAGCACTATATTTGATGCCAACATCACGACACTAATTGCTGCCATTATACTGTTTGCAGTGGGCACTGGTCCGATTGCGGGCTTTGCAGTGACACTTGCGATTGGTATTTTAACTTCAATGTTTACAGCCATCGTTGGTACCCGTGCGGTAATCAACTTATTTGTTGGTGGTAAACGCATTGATAAACTTTCGATTTAAGGAGCAGACATGCAAATTTTAAGTTTGGGTAGTAGAACCCTTCGTTTCATGTCTCTTCGAAAAGTGGCTATGGGTTTCTCGACGCTACTAATTTTAGCGTCGTTTGCATCAATTTTTATCAAAGGCCTAAACTTTGGTTTAGATTTTACCGGCGGTACTGCGGTAGAAGTGGGTTTTTCACAACCGGCTGACCTTAAAAAAGTACGTGATGCACTAGCTGATAATGGTTTTGCTGATGCATCAGTGCAGCTATTTGGTTCAAGCCAAGAAATTTTAGTTCGCTTAGCACCACGCGGTAGCGATGTAAAAGCTGAAGTAATTGGTAACCAAGTAATCGATGCACTTAAAAAAGCAGACGACAGCGTAGTAATGCGCCGTATTGAATTTGTAGGCCCAAGTGTAGGTGAAGACTTAAAAGAGCAGGGTGGCCTTGCCATGTTAACTGCGCTTATTTGTATCTTAATCTACGTTGCGTTTCGTTTTGAATGGCGCTTTGCAGTAGGTGCGGTAGGTGCACTACTACACGATGTTATCATTACTGTGGGTTTATTTTCGGTATTAGGTTTAGAGTTTGATTTAACTATATTAGCGGCAATTCTTGCGGTAATTGGTTATTCACTCAATGATACGATTGTTGTATCAGACCGTATACGTGAAAACTTCCGTAAGGTACGCATTGACGATACGATAGAAATTATTGATATTTCACTTACGCAAACACTTAACCGTACACTTGTAACATCAATCACGACTATTTTAGTATTGATTGCCTTGTTTGCATGGGGCGGACAAACCATTCATGGTTTTGCAACTGCATTACTGTTTGGTGTGTTTATTGGTACTTATTCTTCGATTTATGTTGCAAGCTCTGTTGCTATAGCAATGGGCGTAAGCAAAGAAGATTTAATACCAGAAGTAATAGAAAAAGAAGGCGCAGACCAAGACGCTATGCCGTAACTAGGTTTGTACTTAATAAAAACCGCTCTTATGAGCGGTTTTTTTATGAGCGCATTTTTTTTGCGCAATAAAAATGTCATACACACTTGGTACTTTATTGCTCCAATCAAAATAGTTGTAAGGCAAATACGTGACGATTCAGCGCAAAGTATTAGAGTACATTTTAAAAAGCGGTGAAATAACAACGCTGTTTCAGCCTATTTTTGATATTAGTAATCAAGTTATTTTAGGTTACGAAGCACTTAGTCGAGGACCTAAAAATAGCCCGTTAGAAATGCCTAATACGTTATTTAAAGTTGCCCATGAGGAATGTTTAATTTCGGAGCTTGAATTACTATGTCGCTCTAAAGCGATTGAAAACTTTGTAAGGCTTAACCTACAAGGTAAATTATTTTTAAATGTAAGCCCTAAAACACTACTAGACCCTTGCCACCCTAAAGGGGAAACATTGCACCTAATAGAGCAATTTGGCTTAGCTGCTAACCGTGTAGTTATAGAGGTTACTGAGCAAGAAAAAGTAGATGATGGCTTCTTGTTATTAAAAACGATAGCCCATTATCGAGAGCTCGGTTTTACTATAGCAATAGATGATTTAGGCGCTGGGTATTCAGGGTTAAAGCAATGGTCTGAACTATGCCCTGATTTTGTAAAAATTGACCGCTATTTTATTGATCATTGTGATGAAAGCGAAGTTAAAAAAGAGTTTTTGAAATCTATTACTATTTTGGCCAGAGCTACTAATACTCAGGTTATTGCCGAAGGCATCGAACGTCCAGAAGAGCTTACATTTGTAGAAAACTTAGGCATTAGTAATGTACAAGGGTTTTTACTCGAAAAGCCAAGCATAAAGCCAAGTGAAGATTTCAGCTCAGAGCAACTAAAAGCTCTTTCATTTACGCAATCAAACACATTGTTTGATCAATCTATGGCAATAGGTCGCTTATCGGTTACGCAACCTGCAATAAGCAGCGACACTCGCTGTAAAGATGCGCATAAGCTCTTTGAGCAAGATAAATCACTCATAAGCATTGCAGTGTTAAATACTGAAAACCAGCCAGTAGGGTTACTTCACAGAGATCAATTAACAGAAGTTTTTGCAGCGCCCTATGGGCATGCTCTTTACGATAAACGCCCCGTTACTGCACTGATGGATAAGCAGCCCTTAGTCGTTGACGAAAACCAATTACTCGATACCGTAAGTAAACAAATAACTGAGCAAGACTTTGATATACGCCGCCATATAGTGATAACCAGAGAAAACGCTTATTTAGGTTTAGCGCCGCTTCGCGATATTTTAAAACACATAACCGAAGAAAAAATACGCCATGCACAACACGCTAATCCACTGACTATGCTCCCTGGTAATGTGGCAATTAATGAAGCTATAGAGCAGCGATTAAAAGGTAGTAATCCGTTTTCACTCGCGTATATAGACTTAAATCATTTTAAGCAATTTAATGACTTATACGGCTACGCTAGCGGCGACAGTGTAATTAAACTATTAGCTGATGTAACAGTGCAAGCGTGTAAAAATAGTGCTAACTTTGTAGGACATATAGGTGGCGATGACTTTATGGTGGTGTTTGATCAGCACAACGCGGTTGATATATGTAATACCATTATTGAGCAATTTCAACTCCAGTCTCGTATATTTTTTACACCTGAGCACATAAAGAGCGAAGGGTATTGGGCCACAAATCGTGAAGGAGAAAAGCAATTTGTGCCGCTACTAACGTTATCGATTGGCTTAGTTGAGCCTGATTTACAACAATGTAAAAACAGTCACCAAGTTGCAGCACTCGCAACTGATGCTAAAAAAGAAGCCAAACGTTATCGCCATAGTTATTTGTTTATTTGCAAACGTAAAGGGCCTGCGCCCGCAGTGGTGCGCCTAGCAAGCAATAAGCAGGTAATTTAAATAAAAATAGGTAATTATTATGTTGCCAATAAAAATCTCGACCAGTGTACTTGGTCTGCTTGCAAGTTTTGCACTTATGGCGCAAGAGCAAATAATTAATGTAGCCCAAAAGCAAGATACTCAAAACGCACGAGAAGAGTACTTAAGTGAGCTACTGGTACGTGCACTTGAGAGTGTTAACTATCCTGGGGTTATTAGGATGACTCCCATATCAGATCAGCAAAAACGTAAGCTCATAAACCTAAATGATAACGAACTAGATATGTATTGGAGTATGAGTAGTCCAGAGCGAGAGGCACTTGCTTTAGCTATTAAAATACCACTATTTAAAGGTTATATAGGAAAGCGGGCTTTACTCACTAATAAACAAAACGTAGCACGCTTTAAAGACGTAAAAACCCTAGAGCAGCTAGGAGAGTTTTCAGCAGTGCAGGGTCACAACTGGCCAGATACAAGAATAATGTCCTATAACGGCTTACGTGTAAGGCCGCTTACCAATTACCAAGCCATGTTCACTTTAACGAGCCGTGGGCGAATAGATTACTTTCCTCGCTCGTTTATTGAGGTTAATTCTGAGCTTATTGAAAACAAACAAAGTAACTTAGTCGTTGTGCCTGATTTATATATAAGCTACCCAACGGGTATTTATTATTTTGTGACTAAGAGTAAACCCGAATTGGCAAAGGCAGTAGAGGAGGGCTTAATATTAATGCAGACAAACGGCGAGTTTGATGCATTATTTAATGAATACTTCGCAAAGGATTTAAATACACTACCTTATACAAAAGGTAAAACAATAGAAATTAAGCTCGATAACCCTTATTTTTAGGCACAAAAAAAGGAGCCTAGGCTCCTTTTTAGTATGCTATTAATAGCATTTAATTAGCGAAGTAACGACTCAGTTAATACTGGACGAATTTCGCGGATAATTGCTTGAGTCAGTTTTGGTGAACCACAGATAATATTGCCGCTGTGGTTATAGTTATTACCACCGGCGAAATCTACAACCATACCGCCCGCTTCTTTAACCATTAGTTCGCCCGCAGCAGAGTTCCAAGGTTTTAAACCAATTTCAAAAAATCCATCAACACGGCCAGCTGCAACGTATGCCATATCTAAAGCAGAACAACCTGCACGGCGAATATCAGCAGTGTGTACAAACAATGCTTTAAACGCTTCAGTGTATGCATCCATGTGGTTTTTGTTTTTGAAAGGGAAACCAGTAGCAAGTACAGTGCCTGCAAGAACCGTAGTTTTGCTAACGCGTAGACGTTTACTGTTTAACTGAGTGCCTTGACCGCGAGATGCAGTGAAAAGCTCACCACGAATTGGATCATAAATAACAGCTTGGTCTAAACGACCTTTGACTTTAAGTGCGATAGAAACCGCGTAATGAGGGATACCTTTGATGAAGTTAGTTGTTCCATCGATAGGATCTACAATCCATTGGTAATCATCATCCTTGCCTTTATGCTCACCTAGTTCTTCACCAACAATTGAGTGAGTAGGGTAAGACTGTAAAATAGTGTCACGAATTACGGCTTCGGCTTCTTTATCAATGTTAGTTACTAAGTCGTTAGCGCCTTTTTGTTGCACTTCAACTTTTGATAAATCTTCACTTGCGCGAAGTAAAATTTTGCCTGCGTTGCGCGCAGCGCGAACCGCAATGTTTAACATTGGATGCATGGTATTACCTTTGGGTTGTAAAAGAACGTTTATATATTTCAGCCGGCGTATTTTAGCGACTTTTGCCATAAAGTAAACAATAAACCCCAAATACTTGTGTTTGTTTTTTATACAAGATTGAAAAGTTTATATATTTTTAAAAAATAATTATCTGCATTTAAATAAATTAATTTTAAATAACACTTTACCTAAAGTTAACTTGAGATTTTATCGTGCTCCTAACTTAACTGATAGGATAACATTATGTATTTAGAGCACGTAAACTTAGTCGCGAGTGATATAGATAGTATGCTTACATTTTATCGCGCTGTATTTCCACATTGGTCGATTAGAAGTGAGGGCAGAGGCGATTGGCATGGAAAACCAAGACGCTGGGTACACTTTGGAGATGACACGCATTACATTGCGATAAGCAGTCATGGTGAAGGTGAAAACAGAAACTTATCGGGCCATCAAATTGGTTTTGCACACTTTGCTTATGTAACTAATAATTTAAGCGCAGTAGTAATGCGCTTAAATAAAGTGGGTTTTACTCTAAGCAAGCAAGGTAACGAGAATCCTTTCAGAAAGAATGTCTACTTTATTGATCCTGCAGGGTTTGAAGTTGAGTTTGTAGAGTATTTAAGTGATATACCAAGCGAGCGAAATAACGATTTATAATAAAATACTAAGCAGCACGCTAAAGTGCTGCTACTCAATTATAGTGAGCGATTATTATTACCCGTGCCAAACTGGGTTTTTAGCTCATTTGCAAAGCTCATAAATTTTTCTTTAATTGTGCGCTTTATTTTTACCTCAACCGAGCCCATTACTGCCTTTCCTTCAATATGAATTGTAGGGCCTTGGCGTTTGTTAAGCGACACAGATTTATTTTCAAGGCTACTTAAAATACAAAACATTTTAGACACTACATTGACATGCTCTGGTACGTAAATTTCATCGCTACCAAAAATACAGTTAACGTGAATAGTTACATTTTGATGCGCAAAAATAGCATCGGTAAAATCAAGCACCACCGATCCCATAAAGTTACTCAAATATATATTTTTTGGCACAACCCACTGACCACTTCGCTCGTTAGATCCTAAAATACTGCGTAATGTAAAATCATCATCACTGTTTTGCTGTGCACTATAGTGTGGTGTAAATTGCGATTGTTTTTCTGCTTTATATTGCTGATCGGTATTAAGTGTTAAGTCTTCTACTAAGGCTAGCAGTGCTTCGTTATTAGGTGCATCCATCGCATTATCTAAACGTCTTTCGAATGCATCAACAGAAATAACACCATGACTGTAATTATAAATTAATTGATCAATCACTTGTTCGCGTACTTGCTCTATTGGGCGGTCTTCAACTTTTACAGACATGAGTTATTCCTTATTATATTTACTATTGATACTGCTCTTGTAGTTAGGCTGCAAACCGCGTACCAAATATAATTTCATTAATTATCAATTGGTTATTTTTTAACGGTGTTTTTTGTTTTGTTATATTAACGATAGATTAACCAAAAGAGCAATTATCTAGCTATTTTCACTATTTGAGAAAGTTTTACCGAGTAGCCTGTAAATAGTTACACAAACATAGATAAGGTTTTATCTTTTAATTAATTCAAGCCTTTGAATTTTAAGTATAAATAAAGTTGGCCTGAAGCTCGCATTAGTTAAAGTGTCTTTAATCAAAAGGAGAAAGATTATGAAAACATTTAACAAATCTATTATCGCAGCTCTAGTTCTTGGTACTACGGCTATGGGTGCCCAAGCAAACAGCTGGGAAAACGAAAGTAAAGATGCTTGGATTGATGGTAAGGCAGAAACCGTTCTACTTATGAACACTAATCTAAACAACTTTGACATTAACACTGATGTAAAAAATGGCAAAGTAGTACTTACAGGTAAAGTTAATAGCGAACTCGATAAAGAGCTAGCAGAAGAACTTGTACTTAGCCTAGATGGTGTAACTGATGTTGATAACAGCCTTACTGTTGTTAAAAGCATGGACACCGAAGATAAAAACAACGACATGATGGACGATGATGATAACGACCTAACGGACGCTAAAATCACCACTGTAATCACAACTCGCTTCCTGTTTGACTCAGAAGTAGGTGGTACAGACATTGATGTTGATACCGACAACGGTGTGGTAACTCTGAATGGCTCTGTAGAGTCTGAAGCTGAAAAGCAACTAGCAGTTAAAATTGCTAAAAATGCTGAAGATGTTCGCGACGTAGTTGATAAACTAGCTATTGTTGCTGAATAATACAGTATAGTTAAGGCCCAGTAATACTGGGCTTTAAGTCTTTTCAATGTTTAATTTAAATGGAGTTTGATCATGGATATTATTCGTATAATACTTTCGGTTTTATTACCGCCATTAGGTGTGTTTTTGCAAGTTGGCTTAGGTATGCATTTTTGGTTAAATATTCTATTAACACTGCTAGGTTATTTCCCAGGGTTAATACATGCAATCTACATTATTGCGAAAAAATAATGACAGATTATATATTGTGTAAGCCGACTACTGAGGTTTAGCTAAATACTTTAGTACCGATCGGCTCACAATATTAGTTTTTAGAGAGTTTTTAGATTAAATCCATTTTTTAAAACACTTCAACCCATTAATTCACTTCCTTAACTCACTCCCAATATTATTTTAAAACTATACTTATTGTTTACTAATAAGCTTTCCAGTTAACAGTCGCGCTCAGATTCTGATTTGATGCCATTTAGGAAATCTTCAACATTAGTGTGTTTATACATCTATAATATACAATCAAATACCTTATTATTTAGTGACAATATTACCTTCACTTCTAGTGTTATCATTAAACTAGGTTTTTAGGCATGTTGAGGTAGTTAATTGAATATTCGACTTATAATGTCAGGCGTTGTGTCATTCATTTTTTATTTTAGTTGGGCCTTCTGGGCAAATAGTGCGGCAGACATTGCTAAATCGGTCACTTTTCAAGCTGCATTAGTGCAAGGGTTGTATAGTGGATTTGTAACGCTGTTTTTTACCTTTATTTTAGAAAAGGTCGTCAACAAGTATAAGTTTAGTTATGTAACGCTTGCGTTCGTAACTCCAATTATTTGTATGTTTCATTCTAAAACACCACAAAACGTCGCAATACGACAAAGTTTTAATAATGCAATTAACTCTAGCGCCTCGTATTTAAGTAATAAAAAAATAGCAGGCGTACTTTTTGCGCCTATTATTCCGATTACTGTTCAATCGAGCTTAGTGATTATGGTGAATGTAGTTAATCAGACACCTAATTTGGCACTGACAGTAGCCCCAAGCGTATTTTTTACAGCCTTGTATGCCTACACATATATGTTAGCTTTGCTTAAAAAGTAGAGGGTTAAATATAAAAGACTATATGGGATAGGTTTTGTTTATAATTTAATGCAGTGAATAGCACGGTAAATATCTTACATTTTATGTTTATGCCCACTTAAAAGATTACTATTTAAGCAGTTAGCTTGTTGATTGTTAAAATAAAGGTTTTTGGTAGTGACAAGCACCTAAAAAGTTTTTATACTGCAACCCGCTTTAGTCGCTCTGTGACTGAACGCTTCAAAAATTAACTGCCTAGCAGTTATATAAAGTTGGCCCCTTAGCTCAGTTGGTTAGAGCACACGACTCATAATCGTTAGGTCCCCAGTTCGAGTCTGGGAGGGGCCACCACTTTTACAAATTTCCCAAGTAAATATCTATCCAAATTATTTAAAGCTACATTAATTTAATATTGTGTAATTTTTATTCTTTAGTTACCCCTAAGAATAAACGTAATCTAAATAAAGTTAATCCATAGATTAAGCTAAGCTTTCTTAAATTTGGAATAGTGCGAATGCACTATTAAATTCCAGCGTTAGATCAGATGCTTTGCTTTATAAGTGACAGTGATCAGCATTTAATGTCAGAAGACAAAAAAGCCCCTATTGGGGCTTTTTACTTACTAGTGTTTACTTTTATTGCTCAAAGCTACAAGAGTTAACTAATTTTTACGGTATATCTCATGCTCAATATCGTAAATATTTACGCTTAGACTGTCTGATGCTCTGCAATATGTTTTTAAACATGAAAGTAGCAGTTCGCTTAACATTTGTTTTTGCTCAATTGAGCGTCCTGCCAAAATATGTACCGCGATATGTATAAACCCTGATTTTCCTGCGCCAAGTTGATATTGCTGATAAGCAATAGCACGTGTTTTTATGGTTTCTAATTCAAACAAGTTACTTTCGAAAGCGGTTGTATGAATTTTTTCTACCAGTACTTGAGGTAAAACGGGGAGGTCTTCTGAGTGTTCAATAATAATGTGCGGCATTTAGGCGTTTCCTATTATGAGTTACTGCATGAGCGAGAGGTAATTGTATCAAATACAAGAGGGGTCACTAAACCCTGAGCTATCTAAAATCTTTACTTTAAACTAATTTAGTCGTATTTATTTTTGATGTTAGTATAAAAACAAACAGGTGAACCTTCGCTTAGTAACTTATCTACTAAGTTACCTATATATTGATTAAGGATAAGTATGAAATTACCACAAAAATTTAAACGTTTAGCTTTACTTGCAGGTGCAATTGTTACGTTAAGTGCTTGCTCTGACGATGTTGCTTCGGTAAGCCTTGGGTTATTTACAACTAAAGATGTTGTGGTGAATTCGCAGCAAGATCCTATTGTTGAGGGCGTTACTTGTCATATTAGTCATATAGAGGCTAATTTAGATTTTTCAGATCCCTCTGATATGTCTATAGCGTGTCGTCAAACGGGGCCAATTACAGCGCAGCAGCTACAAAAAATAGACCGTAGCAAATCGGGCGAAGTGATCTTTAAATCATCTAAAAGTATATTATTTAAATCACTAAAAGTACGTCGTATTTACGATGCTGAAAATCGTACTTTATTGTACTTATCGTACTCAACTAAAGAGTCCAGTGGAAGCCACCACCATGCGCTATCAACAGTGCCGCTATACAATACTCAAGCGTGGGACTGGGCGCTTACACAAAAAGACTAAGTTAGCACCTACGTAAGCACCTAAACTAAAACCTAAAAGAGCACACTATGTTAGCTTTATTTAAATCAAAGCCATTATTAGAGCAGCAAGAACAGCAATGGCTTATTGATACATTTATTTGGGCTGTAGAAAACTTTGATGCTGAGTTTTTTACAAAGCACACTCAAATAATACTGCCAACGGCCACTTTTTTCCCTGATTCGGTATCGAGCATTGAAGAAATGGCGAGTAATGTTTTTAACCGCGTTACTAATTACGCGGGTATGAACGCATGGCCTATCCAACTAGTTGCACCGCAGCAATTACAACCGCAAGTTTTTCCACACTTTGAATTTAGCAATGAAATACGTGGCGAAGGCAGCCATCTAATTGTGCCGCCAAGCCATACGATTAATATTTCTTTTAATCCTAACCAGATTAATCAGCCACAAGATTTAGTGGCAAGTTATGCAGGTACTCTGGCCACCATACTTATTCATCACGTTGGGGTGCTACCGCCAGGTGGTAGGGAGTATTTACCACAAGCTGCTGATGCACTTGCTTGTTTTTTAGGGTTTGGTGTGATGATGAGTAATACGGTGTATCAGTTTAAAGGCGGGTGTGGCTCTTGCTATAACCCATACGCTAACCGTGAAGCTAAGTTAAGTGAAACGCATACGGTATTTATGCATGCCCTAATTAGTTACTTTAAAAACGATAAAGTGTCTAAAAAGCATTTAAAGCCGCATTTACGTGGCCAGTTTAAAAAAGCACAAAAAGAAATTAAAGCATTGGTAAATAACTCGGCCAACCCGCTGTTATTAGCTTATTCGCCAAACTAGCAAGGATCTGCGTGGAATACTTAGATGAATTTTTACTGATTGTTATTGCTCATTTTTTTGCAGTAGCAAGCCCAGGACCTGACTTTGCCGTAGTACTTAAGCAAAGTGTGCAACAAGGAAGGCGCAATGCATTGTGGACAAGCGCAGGTGTTGGCGCTGCTATTTTACTGCACGTTGCCTATTGTGTTTTAGGTGTTGCGCTTATTTTAACGCAATCGCCTAGTTTATTTATGGCGCTCAAGTACCTTGCTGGTGCATATTTAGCTTACTTAGGCGTACAAGCTCTTAGAGCTGCAAAACCGCCTGCAAGTAATGAAGGCGAGGCTGTAAAAGATGTTGAAAACAAAACCGTTCAAGAGGAACCCGTTTGGGTGGCTTTTAGGCGCGGCTTTTTCACCAATGCATTAAACCCAAAAGCCACGTTATTTTTTATGTCGTTATTTACACTCGTGATTAGCCCAACAACACCTACTAGCATACAGGTCGGCTACGGCGTGTATATGGCATTGGCTACTTGGGCGTGGTTTTCAATGCTTTCAATGATGCTTTCTCGAGATAATGTAAGGGGCTTTTTCCAACAACGCGGTTATTGGTTTGACCGTGGAATTGGCATTATTTTAATTGCACTTGCAGTACGTGTTGTTATTTAACTTATTCAAAAAGCGCAGGAGATAAAAATGCCGCTATATAATTTCTCGTTTGGTTCTAATATGTCATCTAATCGTTTGTTAGCGCGCTTGCCCAATGTAAAGCGTGTAGGAACTGCGGTACTTAAAGGCTACGAGCTTACTTTTGATATGCTATTTAAAGATGGCTCAGGTAAATGCAGTATTTGTCCAAGCGATAAAGAAGATGCATTGGTTTACGGCGTTATTTATGAGCTCAATGAAGAAGAAAAAGCTATTTTAGATGGTATTGAGGGCGTAGGTTACGATTGTGTAGATATAGCCCCGACGCTTTTAACGGGTGAGACTGTAGCCGCACATTGTTATATAGCTAATACCCATGACAGCGATGTACTGCCATATGATTGGTACATAAAACACGTTCATCGCGGTTCACTTGAAGCGGGCGTACCAAAAGAATACAGTGATGCCATATTAAATCGCGCACAAAAAAGCGACACCAATCAAGAGCGCGCAGCAATTGAATTTGCAGTTCATCAAAAATAATAAAATAGGATTGATATGAAATTAACCAAACTTGCCGCAATTGCACTATTAGCAGGCACTACGTTTAGCAGCTGGGCACAAGTTGATACCAACAAAGTTGACGATGTAATTAAAGCGTCAATGGCACGTTTTGACGTACCCGGGATGGCAGTTGCCATTGTTGAAAACGATAAAGTAATATTTGCTAAAGGCTTTGGTGTAACTAATCTCGATACCAACAAAAAAGTAAACAAAGACACTTTATTTGGTATTGCTTCAAACACAAAAGCATTCACTACTGCGGCACTGGCAAAGTTGGTTGATGAAGGTAAATTAAGCTGGGATGACCGCGTAATTGATCATTTACCCGAGTTTAGATTGTACGATTCGTACGTAACACGCGAAATGCGTATTCGTGACTTATTAAGTCATCGCAGTGGGCTTGGGCTTGGGCAAGGAGATTTAATGATTTGGCCAAGTACCGATAAATCAGTTGATGAAATTTTAGCGGGATTACAGTATTTAAAACCAGCGAGCAGCTTTCGTAGTAAGTACGCTTATAACAACTTGATGTTTGTTACCGCTGGTGAAGTGGTTGCACGTGTGGCGGGGATGAGCTGGAACGATTACATCGAAAAAAATATATTACAGCCGCTGCATATGGATAACTCACGCGCGGGCTTTTCACGTATTCCTAAAAGTAATAAAAACTGGGCGACAGGTCATATTCCTATGGATGGCACGCTTCATCCATTTTTTGTGAACTATCTTGAGGACTTTAGAGGCGCAGGCGCCATTGCATCAAGTGTAAGCGACATGAGCCAGTGGCTTCGTACGCAATTAGCAGGCGGTAAAATGCCAAGTGGCGAGCAGCTATTTAGTGAAAAGCAACAAGCGCAAATGTGGCACCCACATATTACATCTATGGCGTCTAAAAGTGCGTTTGAATCGTATCACCAGCAGTTTAGGGGTTATGGGTTAGGCTGGAGTATTGAAGACTACCACGGCTTTAAAAAGCTAGGTCACGGCGGTGGTATTTTGGGAATGGTATCGCAAGTTACTTTATTGCCTGAGAAAAACCTCGGTATTGTTATTTTATCTAATCAACAAGCTTTTGGTGCACTTTCGGCTGTAACCCATGAAGTGCTTGAAGATGCACTTGAACTTGAAGATAAAGACTGGGTAGAAGATTTAGCTAAAAGTCATTTTGAAGGCAAACAACAAGCGTATGCTAATGCAAAACCAGAAGCCCCCGCTGACTACCAACCACAATTACCAAATATTAATTACACCGGAACATTGCACGATGACTGGTACGGCGATGTAATTATTGAGCAGTTAGATGGTAAATTACGCATTGATTTTACCCACACTAAACGCTTGAAAGGCACTCTTGAGCATTACACTGGCAATACATTTATTGTTAAGTGGGATGAAAAATTACTAGAAGCAGATGCGTTTATTCGTTTTGAAATGAGCTCACAAAACCGTGTAAACAGTGCCAAAATGCGCGCGGTATCAACACAAGTGACCGACTTTAGCTTTGACTTTAGAAACCTACATTTAAAAGCAAAATAGCTAATATTGATATTTAAAGTATTGATATAAACCAAAGTCGCAAAGCCACCCATCGGTGGCTTTGCTATATTAAGTTTTTACACCTTGTAAGGGACTTTTTATGCGTACCGCTGTTATTTCTCATCCTCATTGCCGTAAGCATAAAATGATAGGCGACCACCCCGAGTGCCCAGAGCGTCTAGATGCCATAACCGATAGATTACTTGCCAGCGGCGTAGATGTTGGCTTAACACACCTACAAGCACCCAAGGCCGAGCGTGAGCATTATTTACTTGCTCACGATGAAGCTTTACTTAAACACGTAGAAAATACGCTACCAACAGAAGGGCTCGCTAATTTAGATGGCGATACGTGGCTGTGCCCCGATTCGTTTAAAGCGATTGAGCGGGCAGTAGGTGCAGGATTGTTAGCGGTTGATGAAATACTTGCCGATAAACTCGATGCTGCTTTTTGCTCAGTACGCCCGCCAGGGCATCACGCTAATAAAAACTCATCATCTGGGTTTTGTGTGTTTAATAACTTAGCTATTGCTGTTAAGTACGCACAAAGCAAAGGGGTTAAGCGCATTGCTATTGCGGATTTTGATGTACACCACGGTAATGGCACGCAAGATATTTTTATTGATGACGAAAATGTACTGCTTTGTTCGTTATTTCAGTATCCGTTTTATCCAAATACAGCGGTTAAAAATAATAGCCATATAGTTAATTCACCTCTGCCAATTGCCAGTAATGGCGACGATTTAAAAGAGGTGTTTGCTCAGCAATGGCTACCAAAATTAAAAGCGTTTAAACCTGAATTACTTTTTATAAGCGCAGGGTTCGATGCTCACCTAGAAGATGATATGGCAAGCTTAAAATTTGTTGAAGATGACTATACTTGGCTTACCGAGCAACTATGTGGCGTTGCTAAAGAGGGCGGTTGTAAAGGGGTTATTTCGTATTTAGAAGGTGGCTATGCGCTATCAGCTTTAGGTCGCAGTGCTGTAGCGCATATAAAAGTGCTTACTGAGGTTTAAATAAAGAGAGTGTTTATAGCCCTAGTAAATCAAACGCCTGCGCAGTACTTAGGGTTTTGATTTTACCAAGGCAGCATTGTCCTTCATTTAATAAGTAAGCTGTAACAAGCTGTGCTAGTTGCTCGCCATTCAATTTAGGGCAAACAGTGCCTTGTAAATTAAGGAAGTCACCTTGCTTATTAAGTACTCGCACATCGCTTAGCTCACTTTGCGTAACGCTGTGCAAGCATTCTTGTTGCTCTTGTTGGTTATGGGCTATCTCAAGCTCATTATAAATAACCAATAATTGTGGGTAGCTGTTTAACATGGCCCGTTAGCCTACGGTTACTTCATAAGACGTAAATTTACGTATATTAATAACGCCTTTTTCAAAGATTAAGTACTGACCTTTAATACCTTGTAAAACACCACTTACAACAGGGTCTTTATCAAAGTTAAATGAGCTGATTTTTGTTGGGTATTCGGTTACTGGAAAGTTTAAATCAACCACATCTTCATCAAGTTGCTCTATTGCTGTTGCGCCAAATAATTCACTGAGCTCGTTTAGCTTTTCACTAATTTGTGGGATCAGCTCGGCTGCTGCAGCTTTTAAGTCAATTGCGTCGTTTTGACCTTTTAGCATATTGCGCCAATTAGTTTTGTCGGCAATAAATTCAGCCAATGCAACTTCTACTAAACCAGATTGCAGGCGAGTTTGCACTTTAAAAATAGGTAATGCCTGAGTGGCGCCTTGATCAACCCAGCGAGTCGGTATTTGTGTGTGGCGGGTAATACCTACCTTTAAACCTGAGGTATTAGCGAGATATACATAGTGTGGGATCATGCAGTTTTCTTCGCCCCACTGTGGCTCTCGGCAAGTGCCTTGATCGTAGTGGCAGGTTTCTGGTTTCATTATGCACATATCGCAACTAGCAAGCTTGCGCATGCATACAAAACAGTGACCTTGAGAATAGCTTTTTTTGGTTTTTTTACCGCAGTTAGAACATAAAATAGTGCCACTAAAGGTAAGCGTAAGCTCCTTACCTATAAATGCATTTAAGTCTACTAAGTGTTCACCTACAGGTAAGTGATATTGTACTGGTTCGGTTAAGCTCGATTTTAGTTTACGCAGTGTGCCTTGCATCTTTACTTGGCCCCTAAAGATGTTAAAAAGAGGAGTCTAACATTTTTAAGCTATATTGGCTTTTTAAGAAGTGTAAATAGTCGGTGTAAGGCAGTGCTTTTGCGTATAAATAACCTTGGGCGGAATCAGCGTTCATATCTTTGAGCAAGTGATGGATTTCTTGGGTTTCTACCCCCTCAATTGTTATTGATAAATTGAGGTTATGCGCCATATCAATGGCTGTTTGTACAATAACTTGGTGAGTTGGGTTGTTAGGCAAATCAAAAACAAATGACTTATCTATTTTAAGCTCACTAAAGTGATAATTAACTAAGTAGCTAAGTGACGCGTAGCCTGTCCCAAAGTCATCCAGTACCACTTTAATACCTAATGCGGTTAACTCATCAACTAACTTTATAAGTGCATCTTGATTATCTACGAAGGCCGATTCGGTTAGTTCAAATTTAAGTAAGTATGCCGGCACTTGGTATTTAATTAAAATATTTTCTACTTTTTCGGCTAAATTATTTATGGTTAAGTTTTTAGCACTTAAATTTACGCTAATTGTGTGCTCGTTATAGCCATTTTTAGTAAGCTCAACTATGTCTTTACAAGCTTGCTCTATTACCCACAGTGTTAGCTCGTTAATAATACCTGTGTGTTCAGCAAGTATTATTAGCTCTTCAATTGATAAGTTGCTGTAAGTTGGGTCGGGCCAACGTAATAAAGCTTCAGCACCATTTACGTGGTTACTTAATAAGTTTATTTGAGGTTGGTAATAAAGCGCCAGTTGATTTGTTTTGATTGCTTGTTGCAGCTTAGCGGCTAGAGCAACGTCCATCATCAGATTATTACCGTTTGACGATGACCCAACTTGATTAACGCTACCTTTTGCTTTTTTAAGCGCTAAATAACCACGCTTTAACCAATATTCAAAGTCGTTAGTCTTGCCTGCACTACTAATACCTATACTGTAACTAAGCTGCAGGTTTAGCCCTTTAATTTCATATTGTTTTGGTAGGCTACTAATTATTTTAGTCAGTAGTGCTTCTAGCATTTCTTGGTTTTGTGTTTTTGTAGAAATACAGGCAAATACACCACTGCTTAAATCGGCTAAGCGAGGACTGGTGTTTAAATCTGTTTCGAGGTTTGTAAATTCACGTTCATGGCTGAGTTCTAATTCAAGCTCTTTGGCTATATGCTTTATAAGTGTGTAGCCCTGAGAAGAGGTAATAATCGTATTGAGTGAATTAAAGTGACGTATTTTTATTAAACACAACGTTGTTGAGCGATTTTGGCTCTGTAGTGCCATAAATGCTTGTTTTAGCTTGGAGCTATTAAGTAATCGTGTTTGTTGTGTATGCGTGGCATGGTAAAGCGCACGTTCTCGCTGATACCTTACCCTGTCTGCTAATGCCATCGCCATTAAAATAACTTCGCACAAAATAGCGACTAAAAAGGCATGGCGGGTTGCAAAGGTATACGGTAAAACACCAGTGAGTTCCATAGGTTGAATTGCCGCACCAAAAATTAGCGGTATCCATGATAAAACATAAAACTTAGCCCACCTAAAACCACTGCGTAACTTGTTATATATTAAAATAATACAAGTAATATAAAGCAGTACCATTACACCAAAAAATATAGGAGCCGCTATATTTTCAGGAATAAACAAGCTACATACAGCAAGAGTAAACATAAGCCAAAGTAGAGCTATACTCATTTTGTAACGCCAACATTTATCTTTATGATAGCGCAAAAACATGGTGCAAAAAGCAAGGGTGAAAAAGGCGACCCCATAATTACTAAACACAATTTGTTCGTGAATAAAGAGCTGCCATTGCTTAGGCCATAAATAAAAACCAAAGCCCAGTACTGCACCCATTAGTGTAATAGCGCTGACGATGTAGCCAATATAAATTAAATAAACACGGTCTTTTATACCAAAATAAAGCACCAAGTTGTAAAGCGCAGCCATCAATAGCACGCCTACAAAAATACCCCAGATCCCAGTTTGAGAGCGCACTAAGTCAATAAACTCTTTATCACGATACAAGTTTACAGGTGTTTTACTTATGCCTATTGTGTCTATTTTTATTACTAGGCGTTGTGATGATTTTCTTTCTACTAAAAAGCGAATATGCGGTACGCTGTATTCAAACAAAGAGAGGGCTTCTTCTTTATCGCCGAGTTTGTATGTTTCAATTAGTTTGTTATTTTTATCGAGGCGATAAACCGTAAGGTGATCGACCATAGGGTTGTCAAAATGTGCTACAACATTTTGCTTGTTAAGACTTTTATTTTCTAAATCAAGAAACAACCAATAATTTTGTTGGCTAAAGCTCCATGGAACATCTGAAAATGGTTGATGAGTAAGTAATTCAGGTTGGTTAATGATGGTATCGAATTTTTTAGTTTTGGTTTCGTCAATATAGTAGGCGTAATCGAGGTACATTGGAGCCGTTTTATCAATTGTATATCGTGTAGGCACGACTAAGTTTGATGCCAATGTACTGATTATAAAAAATATAAAAATCAGTATGGCAACAGCAATTGCATGGTAACGTAAAGTTCTTAGTTCCAACGTTAATTTACTTTTAAAAAACCTTTTAATTAGTGTAGCACTAAAAAAGCGCAGGGAAACTGCGCTTTTTTAGTTAAATTAATTGGTTATACCAATGAATAGGTATTATAGGCTATTGCTCGCGTGCAATAGCACGGTAAGCTATATCTGTACGATATTCCATACCATCCCAGCTAATTTGTTTAACAAGCTCATAAGCGCGTTGCTGCGCTTGCGTAACAGTGTTACCAAGTGCTGTTGCGCATAATACGCGACCTCCTGCGGTTACAACGTCATTACCACTTTGTTTAGTACCCGCATGAAACACTTTTTCACCTGCAGGGTAATCCACTTTTAGCCCCGAAATGGCGTCACCTTTAGGGTAATCACCAGGGTAGCCTTTAGCGGCAAGTACAACACCAACGGCTGCGCGTGGGTCAAACTCAATTGTTGTTTTATCAAGTTCTACACGGTTAGCAGCTTCAATCAATTCAACCAAATCTGATTGCAAACGTAGCATCATTGGTTGAGTTTCAGGATCGCCAAAGCGACAATTGTACTCAATTACTTTAGGGGTGCCTGTTTCGTCAATCATTAAACCTGCATATAAAAAGCCGGTGTACGGATGGCCTTCGCTTGCCATGCCTTCTACCGTAGGGTAGATCACTTCGTTCATAATACGCTGGTGGATTTCATCAGTAACAACTGGCGCAGGTGAGTATGCACCCATGCCACCCGTGTTAGGACCCGCATCGCCATTGTAAGCGCGTTTATGATCTTGGCTGGTTGCAAATGGTAATACGTTTTTACCATCAACCATTACGATGAAAGACGCTTCTTCACCGTCTAAAAACTCTTCAATAACAACACGACTTCCCGCATCGCCAAAAGCATTACCCGCAAGCATATCGCGAATCGCTTCTTCGGCATCGGCCTCCGTCATGGCTACAATTACGCCTTTACCCGCAGCCAAACCATCTGCTTTTACAACAATTGGCGCGCCTTTCTCTTTTAAATAAGCAAGGGCAGGCTCAATTTGTTCAAACGTTTGGTAGTCGCCCGTTGGGATTTTATGACGTGCTAAAAAGTCTTTAGTAAACGATTTCGAACCTTCAAGCTGAGCTGCGCCCGCCGTTGGTCCAAAAATAGCCATGTTATGTTCACGAAACTTATCAACAACACCCAGTACTAACGGTATTTCTGGACCTACAATAGTAAGCTCTACCTTATTTTGCTGTGCAAAACTAAGTAAACCATCTAAGTCGTCAACGTTTATTGCTACGTTTTCAAGTTTTGGTTCAAGTGCAGTACCTGCATTACCAGGGGCTACAAATACAGTATTTACTTTGGTGTTTTGAGCGGCTTTAAACGCAAGTGCGTGTTCGCGGCCGCCGCTGCCAATGACTAAAACATTCATGGCGAAAATTCCTATTTAAAGCGGTTTCTTAAATTTCAGCGTCATGCGGTCGCTTTCACCAATGGCTTTATATTTGTCAGCATCTTGTTCGCCGAGTCTTAAGCTTGGTGGCAGCGTCCATACACCTTTAGGGTGATCGGCTGTATCTTTTGGATTTGCATTTATTTCACTGCTTGCTACTAATTCAAACCCAGCTTGTTCAGCAAGGTCTACTACGTAGCTCTGCTTCATATAACCTGATGTTTTTTGATCTTCATCAGCACGCTCTTCAGCTAAACGGTGTTCAACTAAACCTAATGTACCGCCTGGTTTAAGGGCTTTATAAAAAGCTTGGAATGCACTTAGTGCACCGCTTTTATCTTTGCCCATATACCAGTTATGTACATTACGAAATGTTAAAACCATATCGGCACTGCCAGCTGGCGCAATATCTAAATGTGTTACAGGTGCAAATTCAGTAATTTTAACGCTACTAAAGCGCTCATCTTCTGCTACTTTTTGTTTAAAGCCTGCAAGAGAGCGTTGGTAGTAGCCAACTGATGAATCAGCAGGAAAGTGCGCGGCAAAATAAGTGCCTTGTTCTTTTAATGCTGGCGCTAAAATTTCACTATACCAACCACCACCGGGTGCAATTTCAACAACTGTCATGGTTGGTTTAAAGCCAAAAAATGCAAGTGTTTGAGCTGGGTGACGATATTCATCACGAGCGCTGTTTTTAGCACTGCGTTCGCTTGATTGAAGTGCATGTTCAAGGCTTGATTCGTGGTTATGGCTAAGCGCCATAGTCGATGTCATTGTTAGTGTGGCTACAAGTAGCGATTTTAGCGCAAATTTCATTGTTTGTTCCTTCACATTATAATTTTAAATAGGTTATTGAATAATCAGAATACGTGAATTTATAGCAAACAAAAAGGGTTAAACCAACGTTTAACCCTTTGTGTGATTAGTGGCGGAAATGGCGCATACCAGTTAGTACCATTGCCATGCCAGCTTCATCAGCAGCTGCAATCACTTCTTCATCACGCATTGAGCCACCAGGCTGAATTACCGCAGTAATGCCAGCGGCTGCGGCTGCGTCAATGCCATCACGGAATGGGAAGAATGCGTCAGACGCCATAACTGAACCTTTAACTTCAAGGTTTTCGTCGGCGGCTTTTATACCTGCAATTTTAGCTGAGTATACGCGGCTCATTTGGCCTGCGCCTACACCAATGGTCATACCGTCACGGGCATAAACAATTGCGTTTGATTTAACAAATTTAGCTACTTTCCAGCAAAACAGTAAATCTTTAAGTTCTTGCTCAGAAGGCTGGCGCTTAGAAACAACTTTTAAGTCGCCTTGCGTTACCATGCCTAAGTCGCGGTCTTGAACTAAAATACCGCCGTTAACGCGTTTAATATCTTGGCCAGCTGCTTTACCTGTCCACTGTCCACATTCTAATAGGCGCACGTTCTTTTTAGCTTCAACAATTTTTGCAGCGTCGCTCGAAATACTAGGTGCAATAATTACTTCAACAAACTGACGGTCAACAATTGCTTGTGCAGTTGCTGCATCTAGCTCTCGGTTAAAGGCAATAATGCCACCAAATGCTGATGTAGGGTCTGTTTTAAAAGCGCGCTCGTATGCTTGTAGAATATTGTCGCCAATTGAAACACCACACGGATTAGCATGTTTTACAATTACGCACGCAGGTACGTCAAATTCTTTAACACATTCAAGTGCTGCATCGGTATCTGCAATGTTGTTAAACGAAAGGGCCTTACCTTGCAATTGAGTTGCTGTTGCAACTGATGCTTCAGCAATGTCATTTTCAACATAAAAAGCAGCATCTTGATGTGAGTTTTCACCGTAACGCATATCTTGCTTTTTAGTGAACTGCATATTGATAGTACGTGGGAATTTAGTCTCTACAGCAGCTTCCTCGGTGTAATCAGGCACCATTTTACCGAAGTAGTTAGCAATCATGCCATCGTATTGTGCAGTGTGCTCGTAGGCGGCAATCGCTAAATCAAAACGTGTTTTGTACGTTGTTGAACCATTGTTGTTTTGCATTTCACTAATAACACGGTCGTAGTCGCTTGCGTTTACCACGATTGTTACATCTTTGTGGTTTTTAGCTGCTGCACGAACCATTGTAGGGCCGCCAATATCAATGTTTTCAATGGCATCTTCAAGGCTGCAGTTTTCTTGAGCGACTGTATTCGCAAAGGGGTATAAGTTAACTACAACTATGTCGATAGCAGAAATGTTGTTATCTGCCATTACGCTTTCATCTTGTCCGCGACGGGCTAATATGCCGCCGTGAATTTTTGGGTGAAGGGTTTTTACGCGACCATCCATGATTTCAGGGTGGCCTGTGTGATCTGATACTTCAGTCACTTTTATGGCGTTATCAGCAAGTAGTTTACATGTGCCGCCAGTTGATAAAATATCAACGCCTTGCGCTTCAAGTGCGCGGGCAAATTCAACAATACCGGTTTTATCAGACACACTTAATAGTGCGCGACGAATGGGACGATGAGTATCCATTGTAGTTTGATTTCCTCAGTTAATGAGCTAGCTTAGAAGCGGGCATTTTAACTGATTACTACTCAAAAAACGACTTATAAAGGCTCAATAAGCGTGAGCATTTTGCAATTTAGTTAATAAACTGTAGGCATAAAAAAAGCACCCTAAGGTGCTTTTTTTGCAAAATACCAGTTGTATTGGATTAGTAAGTAGTAATAACGATAGAAAAACAAGTCTACAACAAGGCAAAAATTTTGCAGTGTAGTTATTCTACATAAAAAACTTTTAACGACGTTATGGGCTTGTTTAGCTCGTTAGAATACTTACGCTTTCAATATAATTGGTATTAGTTCATGCCGTATTTTTTAAGCTTTTTACGTAAAGTACCACGGTTGATACCTAGTAAAATTGCTGCACGAGTTTGGTTACCACGTGTATATGTCATTACTTCTTCAAGTAATGGCGCTTCTAGCTCTGAAAGAACAAGGTCGTAAACGTCTTGCACATCTTGACCGTTAAGCTGCTTTAAATAGTGGTGAACAGCTTTTTTTACTGCATCACGCAATGGCTGCGGTTTCTCGTGTGACTGAACATGAGGGTTAGTGATAAATGGAGAAGTCACGTTTTGTTCGAACATTATTAAGTCTCTTTCTTTCTTAGTTAGCTGCTAGTGTTTTAAAGTATTGCTCTAATGCGACGACCTGTGCCTGTGGGTTGTCGAGCGCATTAAATACTCGCCTAAACTGACCATCACTGTCATGGGTTTGCAAATACCAAGATACATGTTTGCGAGCAATTCGCGCTCCCATTGGCTCACCGTAAAACATATGGAGGTTTGTTAAATGCTCCATTAATATACTGCGCACCTCTGCAATAGCAGGTGGCTGTAAATGTTCCCCAGTTCGCAAATAGTGGTCTATCTCCCTAAATATCCAAGGGCGACCTTGGGCGGCTCGGCCAATCATAATGGCATCTGCACCCGTATAGTCTAAAACCTGTTTTGCTTTTTCTGGTGATGTAATATCACCATTGGCAACTACAGGAATCGACACTGAACGTTTTATATCCCTAATCGTGGCGTACTCAGCCTCACCTTTGTACATACATGCGCGCGTACGCCCATGTACAGCAAGTGATGCAATGCCATAACGTTCAGCTATTCTCGCAATCTCTACACCATTACGGTTATCCGGATCCCATCCTGTACGGATTTTAAGTGTCACAGGTATATCAACAGCATTAACAACTGCATCAATAATCTCTTCCACAAGTTCAGGAAACTGTAATAAGGCAGAGCCTGCGAGTTTCTTGTTCACTTTTTTTGCTGGGCACCCCATATTGATATCTATGATCTGTGCACCATTAGCAACATTGAATTGTGCGGCCTGCGCCATAAGCTCAGGATCTGCTCCTGCAATTTGCACCGCGCGTATACCCGACTCACCGCTGTGATCCATACGGTTCATCGACTTTTCTGTTTTCCAAACCTTAGGATTTGACGATAGCATTTCAGACACAGCTAAGCCCGCACCTAAGCGTCGACAAAGTTGTCTGAATGGTCTGTCTGTAATGCCTGCCATTGGCGCGACAATTACATTATTCTCAAGTTGGTATTTACCGATACGCACTATATTCAATAGGCCTCTTTTCAAGGGGCGCTAAGTTTACGGTTTTTTTCACAAAAATCAAAGGCTATAAATTGAACAAAAGCAACTTTTTTTTGCCCTTTTCGTATTGACATTTGATAACCACATGACAAGTAGGTTGATTTGTTTGAAATTCATACAGATTTTATTTTTTACAAGATAACTAGAAAATTTTTTGATATGTAAAAAAATAGTAAAGCCTGTTAAATACAGGCTTTACATGCATGTTTTGAGTTAATGCTCTAGATTTGATTGTTCGATTTATTACGCTTTTTTAGTGCCACTTACTCGAGTCCAATCACCTTCAACGGCAATGTCATCTAGTTCAATAAACGGTGCATAAATATCAGCAACCGATTGTGCTTGTTCTTCTAAAATACCTGACATGGCAATTTTACCACCTGGCTTTAATAACCCTAAAATCACACTATGTAATTCGCGAAGTGGCTGGGCTAAAATATTGGCCACTACTATATCTGCACTAAATTCAGGTTGGTTTTCTGGAAGGTATACTTCAAGTTTGTCTGCAACACCATTTCGGTTCGCGTTATCAAGGCTTGCTTCAAGCGCTTGAGGGTCAATATCTATCCCAATCATACGCTCTGCACCTAGTTTTATAGCTGCAATACCTAAAATGCCTGAGCCACAACCAAAATCAACAACCGTTTTACCCGTCAGATCTTGGCTTTCTAACCATTTAAGGCACAAGGCCGTTGTTGCATGCGTACCCGTGCCAAAAGCAAGGCCAGGGTCTAGCAATACATTTACAGCATCAGGGTCAGGAATGTCGCGCCAGCTTGGGCAAATCCATAGTTTTTCGCCAAATTGAATAGGGTGGAAGTTATCCATCCATTCACGTTCCCAGTCTTTATCTTCAAGTTGCTCGATTTTGTATACTAAATTGTCTTTTAGCTCATCATGGCGCTTCAATAACGCAACGACTGCGTTCATATCATGATTAGCTTCGAACAGGCCAATAACTGTGGTATCAGCCCAGAACACAACGGTGCCAATTTTAGGCTCGTAGATAGGGGTGTCTTTTGCGTCAATAAAGGTTACTGAAGCGCTACCCGCTTCCATTAATAGATCGCTTACGGCATCAGCTGTTGCAGCATTGGCATTAATACGAATTTGGATCCAAGCCATGGTTATTTCCTTCAAATAGAAAAAAGGCCGCTATAGCGGCCTTTTTAGTTTATATAGTAGCGCTAAAATTATTTAGCGTCTAAAAAGCTTTTCAGTAAATCTGAGCGAGAAGGGTGGCGTAATTTACGCAGCGCTTTCGCTTCTATTTGACGAATACGCTCACGTGTTACGTCAAACTGTTTACCTACTTCTTCTAAGGTGTGGTCGGTATTCATATCAATACCAAAACGCATACGTAGTACTTTAGCTTCACGAGCTGTTAAGCCTGCAAGTACATCGTTAGTTGCGCCACGAAGAGATTCCATTGTTGCCGAATCGATTGGCGAATCAATAGTTGTATCTTCGATAAAGTCACCTAAGTGAGAATCTTCATCATCACCGATTGGTGTTTCCATTGAAATTGGCTCTTTAGCAATCTTAAGTACCTTACGGATTTTATCCTCAGGCATCATCATGCGTTCTGCTAATTCTTCTGGATTTGGCTCACGACCCATTTCTTGTAACATTTGACGAGAGATACGGTTAAGTTTATTAATCGTTTCAATCATATGCACAGGGATACGGATTGTTCTTGCTTGGTCAGCAATAGAGCGTGTGATTGCTTGACGTATCCACCACGTAGCATAAGTAGAGAACTTATAACCACGGCGATATTCAAACTTATCAACCGCTTTCATCAGACCAATGTTACCTTCTTGGATTAAATCTAAGAATTGTAAGCCACGGTTTGTGTATTTTTTAGCAATTGAGATTACAAGACGTAAGTTAGCTTCAACCATTTCTTTTTTCGCACGGCGTGCTTTCGCTTCACCTATGCTCATTCGACGGTTGATGTCTTTAATACGCTCAATGCTTAAACCTGTTGTTTGTTCAATAACAGATAATTTATTAATGCTACGAATGATTTCTGGCTTAACTTCTTCAAGTTTAGCTGAATACTTTTCGTTACCTGAAATTTCTAAATCAACCCAAGAAGCGTCAGTTTCGTTATTAGCAAAATGCTTAACGAATGTTTTCTTTGGTAATTTAGCAATTTGAACAGCTTGCTTCATGATTAGGCGTTCTTGAACACGAACACGATCCATCATTTCACGCATGTTATTTACCATGCGGTCAAACTGTTTAGGTATTAATTTAAATGTTCTGAAAAGCTCACCAATTTCAAAAATGGCTGCTTGTGATTCAGGATGCGAACGACCTTTAGCTTCAAACGTATCACGTGCTTTATTATATAAATCACGTAAATTTTCAAAATGAATACGAGCTTCTTCAGGATCTGGCCCTGTGTCTATCTCTTCTTCATCTTCATCATCGCTATCAGCATCATCTTTGTCATCTTTATCGTCGTCCTCAAGTTGCTTAGCACTTAATTCTGAACCGATGTTAGTTGCTGAAATTGGCGCTGTATCTTCATTAGGATCGATAAAGCCAACGATAATATCGCTTAAACGCATTTCTTCAGCTTCAAACTTATCCCATTGCTCTAGTAGGTAAGTGATTGCTTCAGGGTACTCTGCAACAGAAATCTGTACTTGATTAATGCCTTCTTCAATACGTTTAGCGATTACAATTTCGCCTTCACGTGTAAGAAGTTCAACAGTACCCATTTCGCGCATGTACATGCGAACTGGATCCGTTGTACGGCCGATTTCTTTTTCTACAGTCGCAAGGGCTGCAGCGGCAGCTTCAGCTGCGTCTTCGTCTGTCGTTGTTTCTTGCATCATTAATTCATCAGCATCAGGCGCGTTTTCGCTAACCTTGATACCCATGTCATTAATCATGCTTATGATATCTTCTACTTGATCTGAGTCTATAATGTCTTGTGGAAGGTGATCATTTACTTCTGCAAAAGTTAAGTAGCCTTGCTCTTTACCTTTCTGAATCAGAAGTTTTAATTGTGACTGAGGAGTTGGATCCATAGAGATTGTTTCTTCCACTCTGATAAGTTGATACAACAGGCGCCATCATGTAGTTTGCATTAAAGCTAACTAGAATAATGTGACGCAGTGAATAGCACAGTATAACAGTTTAAATCAATTTTGACTAGGGTCTGTTGGTCTTTCAGGATTAAAGTTTGTTCTATCCAAGGGGGATTTAATCGCGGCGCGAGGTTTGTAACCTAGTGGGCTAAGTAAAAACCGAGCAACAAAGAGTAAACCTCCCTTGGGTCGATCCCAAAGGGCAGCGCGTGTTTGGTATTTATGCTGCGTTATCGCCTATTTATGTGGAATAACCACACTACATAAGCTATGTCTTGTCTAAATACCAAACACACTGCTGTAAACTTAACCTCGAAAGATAAACAGACCCTAACTGTTAGTCGCTTTTAACGCTGTCATTAACAAATGACACTCAAGCCTTTCATCGCTACTAAGGCCTTGTGTCTTGTCCTTTATTAATAGGGTCTCGAGTCGATAATTTAAACACTGATCTTCAATAAACTTGAAAGTATTTTTAAAAACCGTCTCTAAACGTTCTTCATTTATCTCATGTTGCCACGTTGCAAGCTTGATTAATGGCTCGTAATCTTCAGTTCCTCGAAAAAACTCGAGCAGTTGCGCAGTGGTCACATTTTCTTTTTCTAAAGCTTGTTCTTGTAATCGTAATAACAGCCCTATGCCAGCAATGTTCATTTGTGCAAGCTCAGGTAAATACGGCACACTTTTAGCTAAATTAGGGTGCTGGATCAATATACCGATAGCTTGGCGCATAGGTGTTATTTTAAATTTACGTTCAATAGAGTGTTGCTGTTTAGGCGTTTTTAAACGGCTATTTAACTGCTCACGCGTTCTGCCAATTAAGCGTCCTAATTGTTCAAGAATGTTTTCTTGATAAAACTCACTTGGAATTTTTTCAATTAGTGGAAGTGCTGCACTAAGAAGTTTAGCTTTTCCTGAATCGAGTGTTAAATCAACTTCTTGGCTTAATTTATTAAACAATACTTTGGTAAAGTCATCTGCTTGGCTTAGGCGCAATTCGAATTGCTCCTTACCTTCTTTTTGTACTAGCGAGTCAGGGTCTTCGCCATCTGGTAAAAATGCAAATTGTAGTGCTTTACCATCGTTTAAATAAGGGAGTGCATTTTCAAGTGCCCGCCAAGCAGCGTCACGGCCAGCCCTGTCGCCATCATAACAACAGATTACTTTATCAGTAGTTCTAAATAAAGTGTGCATGTGCTCGCTTGTTGTTGCTGTCCCCAGTGATGCAACTGCATATTCAATCCCTTGTTCAGCTAAGGCAACAACATCCATATAACCTTCAACAATCATTACATGATCAAGTTTTTTATGGGCTTGCTTTGCTTCGTAAAGCCCATAAAGCTCAAAGCCTTTATGGAAAATTCGGGTTTCTGGCGAGTTTAGATATTTTGGCCCTTGGTCGGCTTGCATTACACGCCCACCAAATGCAATAACGCGTCCGCGTTTATCGCGAATAGGGAACATTAGGCGATCGCGAAAAAAATCAAATTGTCTGCCTGGTGTTTTTTCTGAAGCTAGCTTTAGCTCAACCAATTGCTCTTTTTGTTCTTTATTACGACCAAGCTGTAGGCATAGCCCATCCCATTCACTGGGAGCGTAGCCAATCATAAATTTTTTAACAGTTTCACCGCTTAAACCACGGCCTTTAACATACTCAATAACAGCAGCAGAATTACTATGGTGTTTTAATTGGTGCTGATAAAAGCGAGCAGTATGAAGCATTAAGTCGTAATCGGAGCGCTTTTGCGCAGCCGTACGCTCTGGTGCTGAATTTGCGCCTTGTTCTCGAGGTACTTCTAAGTTAAGCATGCTGGCTATTTCTTCAATAGCATCTACAAACTCTAGCTTTTCGTACTCCATTACAAACGAAATTGCATTACCATTAGCGCCACACCCAAAGCAGTGATAAAACTGTTTGTCTTGCGATACAGTAAATGAGGGAGATTTTTCGTTATGAAATGGGCAGCAAGCTTGATAATCCTTACCTGCTTTTTTTAGACCTACTTTTGAGTCTATCAGGTCGACAATATCGGTTCTGGCAAGTAAATCGTCTATAAAGTTACGTGGGATCTTTCCGGCCATTAGTAAAATACAGTCCTGAAATAATAAGAAGAAGAACGAATATGAAATTTACTTTTTTATACTTGCTTGATGCAAAATATAGTGTGCTTTAACTTACCAAAATGACAGCGAAATAAATAGGGAAGCTATAAAAAATTTCATTTTAAAGTAACCTAATCGGTGTACTTTTTATTAAAGTTAAAAACAAAGAAACCGAGCGCTAGGCTCGGTTTACTTCAATCATACTTTAATGTATGTGGGAGTATTAGGCAGTTAATCGTTGCTTAATTAAACCAGAAATCTTACCCATATCGGCTCGACCTTCAGCTTTGCTTTTGATTATACCCATTACTTTACCCATGTCTTGCATACCTGCTGCATTAGTATCAGCAATAGCCGCGTCAATGAGAGCAATTATTTCTTCTTCACTCAATTGTTGAGGTAAAAAAGTTTCAAGCGCTACTATTTCATTGGCTTCAATATCAGCTAAATCATCACGCCCAGCATCTTTGTACTGAGTGTAAGAGTCACGACGTTGTTTAACAAGCTTCACTATAACGGAGGTAATACCTGCGTCGTCTAGCGTTATTTGCTCGTCAATTTCACGTTGCTTGATTGCAGCAAGTACCATACGAATAGGGTTAAGACGTTGCTTGTCTTTAGCTCTCATCGCATCTTTTTGCGCATCTTTTAGCGTTATTAAAAGGCTCATTTATACAAGACCTAATATATTAGTATAATTTAACGCGACGAGCGTTATCACGAGAAAGTTTTTTCATGTGACGTTTAACTGCAGCAGCTTTTTTACGCTTACGCTCAGCTGTTGGTTTTTCATAGTGCTCGCGACGACGAACTTCTGAAAGGATTCCTGCTTTTTCACATGAACGCTTGAAGCGACGAAGTGCTACGTCAAACGGTTCGTTCTCTCTTACTTTAATTACTGGCATTAAAAATTCACCTACCTAAATTATGAGCGTTGCTCAAGTTGATCAAACATTGATCAAGTGGTTCAAAAATGGTGCGGTATTGTAATCCGAAGCAACACCACATGTAAAGGACAATATTAACAGAAACGCATTACGTTAAACAGTATTAATTTGCTTGGCGCTGGTACAGTTGGCAAAGTACTTGTCCCGCCTTTTTTTCTTTAATTAACAACCAGTTGGTTGGTGTTTCTAAGGCGGCTAGCTCTGCCTCTACTTCAACATAAATTAATGCGTCGTTGCTTAACCATTGGTTTTTTTCTAATAAATCGCAGGTTGTTTGCGCTAAATCTTTACGAAATGGTGGGTCAACAAATACAAGATTAAAGGCTTTGTTTGTGTTTTTTTGCTCTAAAAAGGAGAGCGAATTAGTATGCTTAACGTATGCGTTGTCGAGCTTTAAAGTGCTAATATTTTGTTCTAATTGCTTAGCGGCTAATGAGTCGAGTTCGATAAATGTAGCGCTTTTAGCATATCGTGATAGCGCTTCAAATCCCAATCCACCAGAACCGGCAAAACAATCAAGTACATTTGCGTCACGCGTATCTTGCATTAGCCAATTAAATACAGTTTCTTTAATTCGATCGGTAGTAGGTCTCAAGCCTTCTACGTTTTTAACCGGGAGTTTACGGCCTCGAAATTGACCACTAATCACTCTAATAAAGCCATCACTGGGCTTGTTAGCTGCTTTATTTTGCGTTGTTTTTTTTCTCATTTAGCTCACTAAAAAATGGTATATGGTATCTAGCTCAGATAATATTGTGGGCGATTACGTGTAGCTTCATTTTTCAACCGCATTAAAAGTGTTACTATTAAACACTTACGTTTTGAATGGTTGTATTTATTAGCAACTATTGCTGGGCATTGCCAAGCTATTTCAAATTTTAGTTTATCAGATTTTTATAAGTGGTTATTAGCAAGTATGACAAAAAAAAGTAAATTCATGTCGTGGCTCGGTTTTGGCAAGTCAGATAAAAAAGAAGCAGAGCAAAAAGCAGCAGCTGATAAACAACAAGTATTAGCGCAAGAAGAGGCCCAGAAGCTAGAGCAAGAAAAACTAGCGCAAGAGCAAGCTGAAGCTGAACGGTTAAAAGCAGAGGCTGAAACAGAGCGTTTAGAACAAGAACGCCAGCGTGCTGAAAACGCGGAAAAGATTGCCATTGAGCAGGCCAATGCTGAATTGCTTGCAAAACAGCAAGCAGATGCCGAGGCGCAAAGACAAGAACATGCGCACCGTTTAGCCGACCAAGAAAAAGAGATGCGCTTAGAGCAAGAACGATTAGCGGCAGAAAAAGTAGAGGCTGAGCGACTAGAGCAAATACGCCTTGAAAAACAAGATGAGGCAATCAAAGCCGAAAAGCTTGCAATAGAGCAAGCGAATGCTGAGTTATTAGCAAAAGAACAAACGGATGCTGAAGCTCAAAGGCAAGAGCAAGCGAAGCGCTTAGCAGAACAAGAAGCGCAGATGCTTTTAGAGCAAGAACGCATTGCGGCTGAAAAAGCAGAGAATGAACGCTTAGAGCAAGTACGTATTGCAGCTGAAAAAGCAGAGAATGAGCGTTTAGAGCAAGAACGCCTTGCAGCTGAAAAAGCAGAAAATGAGCGTTTAGAGCAAGAACGCCTTGCAGCTGAAAAAGCAGAGAATGAACGCTTAGAGCAAGAACGCCTTGCAGCTGAAAAAGCAGAAAACGAGCGTTTAGAGCAAGAACGTATTGCAGCTGAAAAAGCAGAGAATGAACATTTAGAGCAAGAACGCCTTGCAGCTGAACAAGCAGAGAATGAACGCTTAGAACAAGAACGCCTTGCTGCTGAAAAAGCAGAGAATGAACGCTTAGAGCAAGAACGCCTTGCGGCTGAAAAAGCAGAAAATGAGCGTTTAGAGCAAGAACGTATTGCAGCTGAAGAAGCAGAAAATGAGCGTTTAGAACAAGAACGTATCACAGCAGAACTTGCAATTGAAGAAGCTAAAAAAGCCGAAAAGCCAAAAAAAGAAGGGTTTTTCTCTCGTCTAAAAAAAGGCTTGTTAAAGACTCGCGTTAATATAGGTTCTGGTTTTGCGTCTATTTTTAGTGGAAAAAAAATAGACGACGAATTATTTGAAGATCTTGAAACTCAATTACTCACCGCCGATTTAGGCGTTGATACTACCATGAAGTTGATTGATCGTTTAACTGATGCAGCGAACCGTAAACAGTTAAAAGATGGTGATGCGCTTTATGAGTTAATGAAACAAGAAATGGCTGCGATGCTTAAAACGGCAGAACAGCCTTTAGTCATAAGCGAAGATAAAAAGCCGTTTGTTATTTTAATGGTAGGTGTAAATGGTGTTGGTAAAACAACGACTATTGGTAAAATGGCTAAGCAATTTCAAAACGAAGGTAAGTCGGTTATGCTGGCTGCTGGTGATACGTTTAGAGCGGCAGCTGTTGAGCAGCTTCAGGTTTGGGGAGAACGTAACAGCATTCCCGTTATTGCACAGCATACAGGTGCAGATAGTGCATCAGTTGTGTTTGATGCATTCCAAGCGGCCAAAGCACGTAATATAGATGTGTTAATTGCTGATACAGCTGGGCGCTTGCAAAATAAAGATAATTTAATGCAAGAGCTTGAAAAGATAGCTCGTGTAATGAAAAAGATTGATCCTGATGCGCCGCACGAAGTGATGCTAACTATCGATGCAGGCACAGGGCAAAATGCAATTAGCCAAGTAAACCTGTTTAATCAATGTGTTGGTTTAACTGGTATTACGCTTTCAAAACTTGATGGAACTGCAAAGGGTGGTGTTATTTTTGCGGTTGCAGATAAGTTTAATATTCCAATTCGTTACATTGGTGTTGGTGAAGGTATTGATGATTTACGCGCTTTTAAAAGCGATGATTTTATTGATGCGTTATTTAGCCAAGATGAGGACGACGTTTAATTTACCAAAAAAGGGAGCTAGCTCCCTTTTTAATTGCGAGGAATACTAATTTCATTAATGTGTTAATGGAGTTGGCATAATAAAAAGATGATAAATTTTCAGCAAGTAAGTAAGACCTATCCTGGAGGGCACCGCGCCCTCGAAAAAGTTAATTTTCATATTAAACCGGGTGAACTTGCCTTTTTAACTGGCCACAGTGGTGCGGGTAAAAGTACGTTGCTTAAGTTAATTAGCTTAATGGAACGTCCTTCAGCAGGTAGTGTATTTATCAACGGTGTTGATTTAAACGAAGTAAACTCGCGTCAAATTCCTTATGCTCGTCGTGATATAGGTATTATTTTTCAAAACCATAGGTTATTAGAGCGCTACACTATTTTTGATAACGTGGCATTACCTCTCATTATTGAGGGGACTCACCATAAGCAAATAGCTAAACGGGTCCATGGCGCGCTTGACAAGGTAGGCCTAATTGACAAAGTGAAATGTCATCCTTCAATGCTCTCTGGAGGCGAACAGCAACGAGTTGGTATTGCCAGAGCTATTGTAAACTCCCCACCAATTTTACTAGCTGATGAACCAACAGGTAATCTTGACCCAGAGCTTTCAATGGAAATACTAAAGTTGTTTGAAGACTTTAATAAACACGGTACCACTGTTCTTATCGCAACGCATGATTTGGGTTTGGTTGCACGTATGAAGTATCGTAGCTTAACCTTAAAAGATGGCCGTATGCTTCAAGACCCGCTTGCTGAGGGGGCACTATGAGTTTACTTTTTAAAGGTCGCCAAAATAGTAACGACAAGCAAAAAAAATCAGTATTAGCTGGCGGTTACTTTTTTATTATTAATATTTTTCGCCAAGGTGTGCATAGCTTAGGTGAAATGTGGCGCACGCCGCTTGCGTCTATGATGACTATCGCTGTACTTGGTTTGAGCCTAACGTTACCTGCAACACTTTACTTAGTCGTTAAAAACGTACAGCAAGTGAGTAGTGGCTTTGAAGAGGCGAGTGAAATATCGTTGTTCGTAAAAGAAAGTATGAACGAGCAAGAAACGCAAACATTAGTAAAGCGTTTAGCACTTTACCCAGAAGTGGAAAGTGTTGAGTTTATTTCAAAACAACAGGCATTAACTGAATTTAAAGATGTATCTGGCTTTGGGCAAGCTTTGGAGTATTTAGATAAAAATCCATTACCGGATGTGGTACTCGTTACTCCAACAAAACGTCACAGACACCCAAATGCCGCTAAAGTACTGCTAACTAAATTAGAAAGTGAACGTGAAGTTGATTTTGGTAAGCTCGATATAGCCTGGTTAGAGCGTTTAAATGCATTACTAGATTTACTTAAAGAAAGTGTAATAACCATCGCATTATTACTACTTACCTCAGTGACACTTATTATTGGTAACACCATTCGTTTGTCGATCATGGATAAAAAAGAAGAAATACAAGTAATGAAGCTAGTAGGCGCAACGAACACCTTTATACATGCCCCATTTTTATGGACGGGCATTTGGTATGGTGTAATAGGTGGTTTGTTTGCCTTTATATGCGTAGGACTAATGATGTGGTGGCTTTCAAGCGCTGTGAGCAGTGTAGCAGGGGTATACCAAACAAGCTTTTCGTTAATTGGATTATCGCTTAACGAGCTTGGCTTTTTAGTGTTACTTGCAACAAGCTTAGGATTTGTAGGCTCGTACCTTTCTGTAAATCGATATATTAAAGAGATAGAACCCGATAAAGTATAATAAACCCTGCAAACTATAAGTGAACCAACCCAGCTTGAAATGCGTAACGTATCGGACTGGGTTGTACCTCCCGTTATTAAAACTGTCATATTTGTGTACTATCCTCCCATAAAGTAATGAGTTGTAAATAAGGTGATGCGGTTAGGTTAATTGGCTGCAATCCCTCAATTCATCACTTATTCAGTCGCTTGTAGTAGACTAAACACATACTAAAAACTGCTTGATTTATACTTTTAAAAAGTTTTAAATTGGGGTTAGCACTCTTAGAGAAAGAGTGCTAAGATAGTTTCAAATGTTTATCACCGAGGTGAAAAATGAGTAAAGATTTATACGCAATGGCACTTACAGTCGGACAACAAAGCGCAAGCATGGACGGTTACCTTCAAGCGGTAAGCACTATTCCTATGCTTAAAGTTGAACAAGAGCAAGAACTTGCTAAAAGACTTCAGGAAGAAGGCGATCTTAGTGCTGCCAAGCAACTCATTATGTCGCATTTACGCTTTGTAGCACATATTGCTAAAAGCTACTCGGGATACGGCTTACCACAAGCTGACCTTATACAAGAAGGTAATATAGGCCTGATGAAAGCGGTTAAACGTTTTGACCCTACAGTGGGTGTACGTTTAGTGTCGTTTGCAGTGCATTGGATTAAAGCCGAAATTCACGAGTTTGTTCTTAAAAACTGGCGCATAGTTAAAGTTGCAACCACTAAAGCGCAACGTAAATTGTTTTTTAATCTTCGTAAAAACAAAAAGCGTTTAGGCTGGTTCAACCAAGCTGAGGTTAGCACTGTTGCTAGCGAGCTAGGTGTGAGTGAAAAAGAAGTACGTGAAATGGAATCGCGCATGAGCGGCCAAGACATGGGCTTTGACCTAACTGGTGACGATAACGACGATGCACCAACAAGTACATACTCTCCAGTACAGTATTTAACAGATGGCGCAGCTGACTTAGCTGACGACGTTGAACAAGAGCAGTGGAAAGAGCAAGCGCATACCCGTTTATTTAGCGCACTTAAAACACTAGATGAACGTTCACAAGATATTGTTAGCGCACGTTGGTTGTCTGATGATAAAGCGACGCTTCAGGAGCTTGCACAAAAGTACAGTGTATCTGCTGAGCGTGTTCGTCAGCTTGAAAAAACAGCGATGAAAAAGTTACAAAGCGCTATGAGCTAATATTGCTCAAGCAGAAAAATTTAAAAAGCCCTGCATGAAAATGCGGGGCTTTTTGCTTTTGAGTAGGTTGGTTTGAGCGAAGCGAAACCCAACGATAAAATATCTAATCAAGTAATACCGATACTTTGCATTATTAAATGGTTATACCAATCCGCAATAATACTTAATCATTTTGCGGGGCTAAACGTGTCGCTACCTGCGTTAAAAAAGTCTCATTTAGAACAACTGAATAGTGAATTTTTTGCCTAGCTATCAACACGTTTTTCCGCCCTCAAAATAGACCATTTAATTAAGCGAATTGGTATTAGTTTATTATTCGGATATAGCATTATTTAAAGCTTATATTACCTAGCACTCACTCCCTTTCCCTCAGCATGCGCTAACTGAATGTACTTACGTTCAACTAATTGCGAAACAGGTACGAGTTCAAAACCTTGCTTAGTTAGCTCTGGTAAGGCATGGCGTAAAAACTCGATGGTTTCAGGGTAGGGGTGAGCAATTGCAATGGCAAAGCTATGGGAAATGGCTAGTTGTTTTAACTCTTCAAGCCTTAGCTGCAGTTGTTCTGGTGTAGTTATGTTGTCTAAAAACACTTGGCGACTAATATTAGCAACACCCAAAAAGTTAGCGGCATTTTGTGCCTGACTCAAATCGGTTGTGCGACTATCTAAAAAATATAAATGACGCTTTTTAAGTACTTCCATTGTCCACTTCATAGCTTGGCTTTTTTGCGTAAGCGCTGAGCCCATGTGGTTATTAACGCCTTTAACTTGCGGTAAACTAGCGAGAGCTGTTCCAAGAGTTTGCTGAAGCTGCTCTTTATTCATATTTAAAGTAAGCGCACCAGGCCCTAGTTCTTTACCGTTAAGTGCTTGCATAGGTACATGAAGCAATAACTCTTTATTTGATTGACTGGCAAGTGTTGCAAAAATTTGCGAATAAGGGGTATGGGGCAAAATTGAATACGACAATTGCCCAGGTAAGGAAAGGAACTCTAAGTCCCGTTGATGATAGCCTATATCGTCTATCACTATTGCTATTTGCTTGGCGCTAATTGTTGCAGAGCTAAAACAAATAGCTAATGTTAGCCATTTTATTATTTTCACGTTTATAGTTTTTATTATCTTTTTAGCTTTATTTATACAGCTTATACAAGCTATTGCATGCTGAGTAATTGTTTGGCTTTAACCAACTGTAAATCGGTTAGATTACCAGTAAGTAATTGCGCATTATTGTTAGTGTGTTCATTTTTTATTATAACGGCTTTATTACTTTGTGAAAGGTTTGTTTGATTAACCGCCACATCTGGGGTTATTCCTATTCCATCAATCGATTTACCTAACGGTGTGAAGTATTTCGCTGTGGTGAGCTTTAATGCGGTATTGCCATCACCGAGTGGAATGAGTGATTGTACAGAGCCTTTCCCAAAAGATTGGCTGCCAACAATGGTTGCTCGGTTATTATCTTTAAGTGCTGCTGCAAGTATTTCGGCTGCAGAGGCAGAATTTTCGTTTATAAGCACAACTATGGGCGCATTTTTTAGAATGTCTCCACGCTTTGCATAAAATGCTTGGTTAGCATCGTAAAAACGTCCTTTAGTCGTTACTATAGTGCCACTTTGTAAAAATAGGTCTGATACAGCCACTGCGCTTTGTAATGTCCCCCCTGGGTTATCACGTAAATCAATTACTAAGCCTTTAAGTGGGTAGCCAAAATGGCTTTGCAGGGCGGCAACTTGTAGTGCAACTTCATGTAATGTGTGGTTAGAGAAGTTATTGATAGCTATGTAACCAGTTCCAAAATCTAAAAGTTCGCTTGTTACACTTTCGAGGTTTATTTGGCGACGTGTGACATGAAAAGTGAGTGGGTTTTTATTGTTATCGCGATTTACAATTATATCTATACTCGAAAATTCACTGTCTCTTATTAGTGTTGCTACTTCGTCGATAGTACGGTTTTGGGCTGCGTTGTTGTTTACACTTACAATAATATCGCCTGGTAAAATACCTGCCGCTTTTGCGGGCGAATTATTAACCACGTTAACAATAGTCATATTCTCGTCTATGTTCTTAACTTCTATACCAATACCTGTGTAACGACCATTTGTGTTATCAAATAATGAGGCTAATTCATACTCATTTAAGTACTTAGAATAGGAGTCGAGTTTTGAATATAAACGCTCAAACTGTTGGTTGTTATATTTAATATGGTGGCTATTTTGTAAGGTGAGATCTTCAACGTAATAGGTATGAATGTTAAAGAGTATTTCGTCTATTTGTTGTCTTTTAAGATCTTTAATTGAGCTTGCTAGTGCATTACTAGTAAAGGTAATTAGGGTTAGTAATACAAGCAAGTACAGACTTATATAAAAGTCTGCACTTTTTTTATTAACGGTATTTATTGTGTGTTTTTTAGTTGTCATCAGCTGCTCCAGGGCGGTGCAGCGATTTATCTAATTAAATACGTTTGCACCATTTTACAGGATTTACTGCGCGTCCTTTGTGGCGTATTTCAAAGTATAGACCAGAACTTGCCTGTCCGCCGCTTTGGCCTACTAAAGCGAGGGTTTCGCCTTCACGTACCATATCCCCTACATCTCTTAGTAGCGTTTGAGCGTGGCCATATAGGCTCATAAAACCTTCACCATGGTCTACAACAATTACCCATCCATAACCTTTTAGCCAATCGGCAAATACAACTTGCCCGTTGTGCACGCTATTAATATTAGTGCCTTCTTTTGCACCAATTAACACGCCTTTCCAATCAATACCACCATGCTTACGTTGGCCGAATGTGTGCTCTAACTTGCCTTTGCTCGGCCAGTCTAATTTTCCCTTACTCTTATTTAGGCCAAGTAATTCTATTTTTTGTGTTTTTTCTTTTTCGAGCTCTTTAATCGTTGTTACTAAAGTTTGTTGGTTTTCTTTTAAATAATTTATTGAGCTTTTAGTGCTGTTGAGCTGAGCTTGTAAGTTTTTAAGATTAGCTTGGCGTTCACTTTGTGCATTAAGTAATGCAGTTTGACGTCTTTTTTGTTCATCAAATAAAAGCTCTAGTTTTTCTTGTGTTTTAACGAGTTCTTCTTGGTTTTGTACTATTTGCTGTTGAAGATCTTTTAGATCTTCGATTTGTTCAATACGGGCTTTATTTAAGTAATTGTAATAGCTAAGTGTGCGCTCAAACTTGGCTGTGTCTTCTTGATTCAACAGCATTTTAGAGTAGTCGTCGCCACCGGCCATATAGGCACTTTTGAGTTGCGCGGCTAAAATTTTCTGAAACTGAGTGTGCTTTTTATCGAGCTCATCGGCTTTACTTTGTAACTCTTTTTGCTGTGTTTTAGTCTCTTTTACGGATTGCTCTGCCATGTTAAGTGCTTTAGCATTTTTAGCTATATCGAGTTCATGGCTTTTTAGATTTTTTTGTAGCGACGCTATTTTTTTTCTTTGGGCGTTATATTCAGCTTGGCTTTGCTCAAGTGCATTTTGAACCTCTGATAAGTCTTTTTTAGTACGATCTTCATTAGCAACTGCAGATGCAGCCACTAATGAAGTTAGTATCAAACCGCACTTAATTAACCGGTTAATACGTTTGTTCATGTGTTATTTCAACATCATGATAGGCGTACCAGTCATTTCTTTTGGTTGCTCCATACCCATTAAGTGAAGCATTGTTGGGGCTACATCACTCAAGGCTTTACCTTGCATTGGCTCTGCATCGCGACCAACATAAATAAAATGCACCGGTTCGCTAGTGTGGGCAGTATGTGCTTGGCCTGTTTTGAGATCAGCCATTTGCTCAGCATTACCATGATCGGCTGTAATTAGTGCTTCACCACCAAACTCTTCTAGTGCATCAACAACACGTCCGATACAGCTATCTACAGCTTCACAAGCTTTAACAGCGGCTTCAAATACACCTGAGTGACCAACCATATCGCCATTAGGGTAGTTACAAATAATAGCATCGTATTTACCGCTTTTAATTGCTTCTACTAGTTTGTCGGTTAGCATTTCTGAGTTCATTTCAGGTTGTAGGTCGTAGGTTGCTACTTGCGGCGAAGGAATTAGCTCGCGTGTTTCACCTTTAAATTCGCTTTCACGTCCGCCACTAAAGAAAAATGTAACGTGTGCGTATTTTTCGGTTTCTGAAATACGAAGCTGTGTTTTATTATTTTTTTCAAACCATTCACCGAGTACGTTTATTAGTGGTGTAGGTCCAAATGCAACAGGTGCGTCTATATCGGCTGCATACTCTGTCATCATTACAAATGCGCTAAGCTCTGGCGTTCTTTTTTTAGTAAAACCATCAAATTCAGGCTCAACAAAAGCGCGGGTAATTTCGCGGGCTCTATCTGCTCTAAAGTTAGCAAAAATAACGGTGTCACCATCGTTTATTGAAGCCGGAGTGGCACCTGTTGGCGTAATAGTCGTAGCTGCTACAAACTCGTCGTTTTCGTCGCGCTCGTACGCTGCATTAAGTGCTTCAACACCATTATCAAAATTAAAGTCGCCTTCGGCGAGCGTCATTACGTTGTAAGCTTTTTCTACACGGTTCCAACGGTTGTCTCTGTCCATTGCGTAGTAACGGCCAATAAGTGATGCTAAACGTCCGCACTTAAGTTTACTAAATAACGCTTCAATTCGTTCAATTGATGCTTTTGCGCTACGTGGAGGTGTGTCACGGCCGTCTAAAAATGCATGGAAATAGACTTCTTTAGCACCACGTTTTGCCGCCAGCTCAATACTTGCAACTATATGATCTTCATGGCTATGCACACCACCTGGGCTTAAAAGACCCATTATGTGAACCGCTTTACCAGCACTTACTGCTTTGTCTATGTTTTCAACTAAGGCTGGGGTTGAATCAAACTCGCCATCGTTAATTGCTTTGGTGATACGGGTAAAATCTTGATACACAATGCGCCCTGCACCTAAGTTTACATGGCCAACTTCTGAGTTACCCATTTGACCATCAGGAAGACCAACATCTAAACCCGAAGCCGATATTAATGTGTGTGGGCGGGTGGCCCATAAGTTGTCTAATACAGGTGTGTTAGCTGCAAGAATAGCATTACTTTGCGTATCTTCGCGGTGTCCCCAACCGTCTAAAATCATTAATACCAGTGGTTTTTTATGCTCTGTCATAATAGCTCCTGAAAATTAGTATCTGTTGATGGATACTGTGCACCTAAAAAGGTTTATTAGCGTGGTTTTAGCATACCGTGTTTTTAAGCTAGGATCAGCATTGAAAACAAGATATTAAATATTTTTACTTATACCTTATTGACTAACATGAACTCTGCTTGAGATAGATTTATTATCCAGAGTTCTGTTAACTATATATGGGGGGGCTTTATCGTTTTTTAAACGCCTCTAAGTGCTCCTAAACTCGCATTTTAGGTTGGTTTGGGTATACTTGCGTGGCTAAAGTACAAAATAATTAAAACATCACGTTTTAAAACATAATTTCATAGTGGAAGTAGAATGGATCAATATATTGAATTTATTACAAATCATCCCATTTTAAGCCTTGCTTGGGTTGGTATTGTTTTCCTTATTGTTAGTGGCTGGATAAAAAGTAAGCTTTCAGCTGTTCGTCAAATAAATCCCCAGCAGCTTACGTTACTTATTAACCGTGATGACGGTCAAGTAATCGATATACGTGCGCAAAAAGAGTTTAATGCAGGGCGTATTTCTGGTGCTGAGCACTTAAGCCCAGAGAATGCGAAAAAATCTGACTTTTCAAGCCTTGAAAAGTACAAGACTAAACCCATTATAGTTGTATGTACTACAGGTATGACTGCCCAAGGTACTGCAGCCGCTATGAGTAAAGCTGGTTTTGAACGAGTTTACTTATTAGCAGGTGGCATGGGTGCGTGGCAATCTGCCAGCTTACCAACTACAACAGGTCGCTAATCAGTTTAGCTAGGCCGATAGAGGATTTATTATGAGTAATGTTGTTTTATACACCAAGGCGTATTGTCCATTTTGTCAGCGTGCTCTTTCGCTTTTAAACAGCAAAGGCGTTGAATACACAAATTATGATATTGGTGTGCAGCCTGAGCTACGCGATGAAATGATTGCCAAAGCAGGTGGTGCAAGCACAGTACCGCAAATTTTTATTAATGATGAACATATCGGTGGCTGCGACGACATGATGGCTATTGAAGCGCAAGGTAAACTTGACGCTAAGCTAAACGCTTAATTTAATTATAATAACGAACAAGTTAGGAATAACAATGAACGAAGAAAATCAAAACGTAGCAGCTGCTGAAGTTGGCGCACAATTTACTATTCAACGCATTTACACTAAAGATGTATCGTTTGAAACGCCAAACTCTCCGGCCATCTTTCAAAAAGAATGGACACCAGAAGTTAAGCTAGACCTAGATACACGCTCAAACAAGTTGGACGAAGGTGTATTTGAAGTTGTTTTAGCGCTAACTGTAACTGCATCTATTGGTGAAGAAACTGCGTTCTTATGTGAAATTCAACAAGCAGGTATTTTTACTATTGCTGAAGTTGAAGAAGTGCAACTTGCGCACATGCTAGGTGCATTTTGTCCTAACGTGTTATTTCCATATGCACGTGAAGCTGTTTCAAATCTTGTTAACCGTGGTACTTTCCCACAGCTTAACCTTGCGCCAGTTAATTTTGATGCGTTATTTGCACAATACATGCAACAACGTACTGCGCAAGCTGACCAGGCTTCAGCAGACGCATAACTTATGAGTACAGCAACTACAGCTGTTACTGTATTAGGGGCGGGGTCTTACGGCACCGCCCTTGCTATTTGTTTAGCCCGAAATGGTCACCAGGTGACACTTTGGGGAAGAAATAGCGACGACGTTGCCACGCTTGCAGCTGAGCGGAAAAATCAACGTTACTTACCTGATGCTCCTTTCCCAGATACTCTTACTCTTAAAGCTAACTTACAACATGCCGTTGCTAGCAGTGCTATTGTACTTGTTGTTGTGCCAAGCCATGCTTTTGGCGACACGCTTGCGCAAATAAAACCTGCATTGCAAGAGGGTGCTAAAGTAGCGTGGGCAACTAAAGGGCTTGAGCCTAATACTGGACGTTTGTTACAAGAAGTTGCTTTGCAAGAATTGGGTGATGACATACCACTTGCGGTACTTTCGGGGCCTACGTTTGCAAAAGAAATGGCTATGGGGTCACCTACAGCTATTTCAGTGTCTTCTACGTCACCTGAATTTGCGCAGCAACTGGCTGATTTACTTCATTGTGGTCGCTCATTCCGTGTGTATAACAATGATGACTTTATTGGTATACAGCTCGGTGGTGCGGTTAAAAATGTAATTGCAATTGGCGCCGGTATTTCGGACGGTGTAGGTTTTGGTGCTAATGCGCGTACCGCGCTCATTACCCGAGGCCTTGCAGAGCTCACTCGTTTAGGCTGTGCTTTGGGTGCTAAGCCAGAAACCTTTATGGGAATGGCAGGCCTTGGTGATTTAATACTAACCTGTACAGATAACCAATCACGTAATCGTCGATTTGGTTTGGCGTTAGGTAAAGGCGAGAGCGTTGATGCTGCTATTGAGTCTATTGGCCAAGTAGTTGAAGGCTTTAGAAACACTAAAGAAGTGTATTTACTAGCGCAGCGTGCTGGCGTAGAAATGCCAATCACTGAGCAAATTTATAAAGTACTTTATGAAAATAAAGACATGAAAGAAGCCGCTATGGCTCTTTTAGGACGAGAACAACGCGCTGAATAAGCGCTTGAGCTAGGCCTTAACTAAAAAAACCGACATTATGTCGGTTTTTTATTGCCTAACGGATTATATTTACTGGGCGTTAGGGAAGCCCAACTGACGCCACGACTCGTAAACAAACACGGCGACTGCATTTGAAAGGTTCATACTACGGCTATTTGCTTGCATAGGAATACGTACACGCTGATCGTTTGGTAATGCTTGAATCATTTCATCAGGCAGGCCGCGTGTTTCAGGACCAAATACCAAGCAGTCGCCAGCTTCGTAACTTGCTTCATGATGAAACTGACTGCCTTTAGTTGTACAGGCATACACTTTTTTAGGTTTGCATTTTTCAAAGTAGTCCTCAAAAGAGGCATGGCGTTGAACATGGCTAAATTCATGGTAATCAAGGCCCGCACGTTTCACGCGTTTATCGTCCCATTCAAAACCTAATGGCTCAATTAAATGTAATGCATAGCCAGTATTGGCACATAGGCGAATAATATTACCTGTGTTAGGCGGTATTTCAGGTTGGTATAAAACAATATCCAGCATAATGAGCCTTATAAAATAATCTGTAGTTTGACGAAGGGCAGTATACACGAAACCTTTTAAAAAAATGATATACTCAACACATTCAATACAGTGATTAATGGATACACGCGTGCATAACCGTAGCTACGAATTTTGGGTTAAAACTTCCAGCATTGTTACCATGGTCATGGTTAGCTTAATGATCGGCGCAAAAACATGGGCCTGGCTGGCTTCTGGCTCGGCTTCAATGCTTGGCTCGTTAACTGATTCGTTAATGGATATTACTGCCACCGCTATGAGCTTTTTAGTGTTGGGTTACGCACTGCGCCCAGCAGATGATGACCATAGATTTGGACACGGAAAAGCTGAAGCACTTGCAGGACTTGGCCAAGCCGCATTTATTGCTGGATCAGGTTGCCTACTTGCTTTTCATGGTATTGAGCGATTATTTAACCCTATACAGTTAAGCCATTCTTTATTAGGTGTGTGGGTAAGTATTTTTGCTATTGCGTGTACGCTCGTCATTGTATTTGTACAAAACAAAGTGGTTAAGTATACCGATTCAATTGCTATAAAAGCCGACTCAGTACATTACAAAGGCGATTTAATATTAAACGCTGCTGTGCTGTTAGCTATTTTGTTAGCTTATTATGGCGTGTTGTATGCAGATCCTATTTTTGCAATAGGTGTAGCGGGTTACTTACTTTATAACAGCTGGGATATAGCTCGCGATAGTGCCGATCATTTAATGGATAAAGAGCTACCTGATGATGAAAAACAAAGCATATTTGACATAGCCAGAGCCCATGCTGATGTGCATGGCGTGCATGATATTCGTACTCGCCAAGGCGGAAAAGTTAAGTTTATTCAAATGCACTTAGAGCTTGATGATCATTTAAGCTTGATTCGCGCGCACAATGTGGCTGATGAAGTAGAGGCAATGCTCAAAGAACGTTTTGAGTCTGAGGTAGATATACTGATCCACCTCGACCCTTTGTCAGTACTTGTTAAGCCGTCACCGACTCACAAAATTGATAAAAGTTAGTTAATAGCGGCTTTCGAATTTCGTCACGTTCAAAAAGTAGCTCGTGTTTAGCGCCTTCAAAACTCTCAATCGTTGCATGAGCATGCCTTTTTGCAATACTGTACTGTGCTTCGTTGTTTACCACTGTATCGCTAGCTGCACTTGCTATAAACAAAGGGATTGGTACGTTTAGGTTATCAACAGACTTTAAAAACGATATTGTAGCTGCTAGCCAGCCAAACGTAACGCCACCTAATTGTATGTTAGGTTCTAATTTATAGGTTTGCCTAAAGTAGGTGTAACGCTTCTCGCTGCTAGTAAGTACGTTTTCGGTAAATGGGATCGGGTTGTAGTTGCCTTGTCCAAATGCATAGCAAGAATGTAAACCAAGTAAAGTGGCTAATTTAACAATAAACTTCGTTGGTATTTTGGGTACGTCTTTTGTAAAAATATCAAACATAGGAGCAGACAAAAACACGCCTTTATAGCTATTTTCAAATTTTGCTAAATAATCAATAGCAATGGCGCCACCCATTGAATGAGCCAGCATGACTTTTTTACCTTGCCAATGTTTTGAAACTATTTGCTGATCAAAGTTATTTAGGTCACTGCTGTAGTTATTATAATGTTTTACAAAGCCTTTATGTTTATTTTTAAGGTGCCTGTAAGAGCGGCCCTGACCTTGATGATCCATAATAAACACAGCAAAATTATTACAATACAGCTCCCAGAGTAGTTCTTTATATTTTTCTAGGCCTTCAATACGCCCTGTACTTACTACTATTGCGGTTGTCGCGTTTTTAGGGATTGCGTATGCGTAATATAGCTTTCCTGATGGCGTATCTAAGTAGCTTTTAATTAAATTTGAAGTATAAAAAACATTAATGGCCTCTTGATTGCTCTCAAGCTGGGCTTCTGAACTATAAAACATGCTTTACTCTTTTATTAATGGCAAGGTTATATTAGCACACAAGCCACCTAGTTCTTTATTTGATAATACTAAACTGCCACCATGCGCAGTAATAGCATTTTTAGCAATCGCCAGCCCTAAACCCGTACCACCACTTACGCGATCCCGCGCATCTGATTGCCTAAAAAAGGGCTCACAAAGCTTGCTCAGTTGATCATCGGGCACACCAGAGCCATCATCACATATTTCTATATAAATGGCATCTGTGTGCTTTAGAGTAATGCTAATTGTATTGTTTGCGTATTTAATAGCGTTACGAAGTAGGTTTTCAAGCGCACTGGCAATAAGTGTTTCGTCGCAATTAATATTTACCTCTACAGCGCCCACTATATTTAGCTGCTTATTATTTTGTTTTGCTTCAAACTGCGCATCGTTAATAACGTGATCTACAATTATTTGTAATGATTGTTTTTGCAGTGAAAGCGCTTGGCTTTTTGCTTCTAAGCGAGAAACTTGCAGCACGTCTGCAATCATCTTATCAAGTTGGTTTGCTTCTTTTTCTATGCGTAATAAATACGATTGGCTAGCGTCGTTAGCTTGCATTTGCGCAAGACCGGTAGCCATTTTTAAACGCGTAAGGGGCGAGCGTAACTCATGTGATATGTCGGCTAATAAGCGTTTTTGTGAACTAATTAAAAGCTCTAACTGATTGGCCATACTGTTAAAGTCTCGCCCAAGTATTCCCAGCTCATCTTTTCGGTTTACAGGAATGTCGGCTCTTGCGCTTAGGTTGCCCGCTGATAGTTTAATAGCTGCTTTTTTAAGACTATTTATAGGGGCTATTAAGTTACGGCTAAATACAAAGCTTAAAATAAGAGAGGCAACAATTGCGATGACTATTTTCATCCAATTAGGCATAAGCTTAAAGCGCATTAATAGCGGCGGTTGATGGTTAATATCTATTTCATAAAGATAAAAACTCCCTTCAGGCACGTTTATATTAACAGGGCCGAAGGCTTGATATTTTTCAGTAAAAATAATTTGTGGTGACATATTTTGAGTAAAGTTTAATAAACTTAAGTCGATGCTCTCTGGCACCTCTTTACTACTAAGGGAGTCTTCGCTTTGAGCTGCGCTTAAGTATAAAAGTTTACGCTTTGATAGGCGAGGGTGTACTAATACATCGCCTAGGCTGCGCTTATGTTTAATAGCAGTGCGCTCAATACTTTTGGCGGTATATATTAAGTTTTTTTTCATAGGGCCATAAAGCGGCTCGTTAGTTACCGCGTTAATAGCGGTAATGTTACTTAAAAATATAAGCGCTGCAACGGTGCCGATTATAGTTAACCAAAACCAAATAAATATTTTAAAAAACAGGTAGTGCCCAGGGTGTTTTAACCAAGCAAAGTAAGTGCTTTTATTCGCCTTGGATAAAGACATAACCCGTACCTCTCATTGTTTTAATTCGCTCACCTGGAATATGCTCTGCTATTTTTTTGCGGATATTACTTACATGCATATCGATAGAGCGATCAAAAGAAGCTAAACGCCTACCTAGTACTTCTTCACTAATTTGCTCTTTACTAACCACTTCACCTGCATTTTTACACAATAGCGTGAGTATTTCGTACTCTGTACCAGTAAGCGTTAGTGTAGAGCCGTCTATTGAGGCTTCTCGAGCTGCAAGGTTAACAGTAATGCCATTAACGAGTAACTTACTCGTTGTAGCTATATTTAAACTATTAATGTGCTCTATACGGCGAGTTATCGCTTTTACGCGGGCTAGTAATTCACGATGATTAAAAGGCTTTGGAATGTAATCGTCAGCGCCTAGCTCTAGACCAAAAATACGGTCAAAGTCTTCACCTTTTGCTGTAAGCATTATTACCGGTGTGAGTTTTGTTTGCCTAAGTTGTTTAAGTACTTCAAAACCATCAAGCGTTGGTAACATTACATCTAGCAATATAAGGGCGTAGTCATTTGCTTGTGCTAGTTTAAGGCCTTGTTCACCGTCGTGTACGCTTTGTATTTCAAAGCCTTGGACAGTTAAATATTCACTTAATAGCTCACAAAGGCCAGTGTCGTCATCAATCATTAATAGTCTCATTTACAAACCCTTAGAGTTGTTTATAGCGTTATTTTACCCGCTAAATAGTGCAAAGGTGAATCTTTACACAACCTTTACACTGCTTTGCGTTACTTTGCGTTGAGTTAGGTATAGTTAACTCACTGGCTTAGCAGCCACAACCAACCCAATATTAAGGTAATGATTATGACTAAATTAAACACACTTTCAAAATTAGTACTTATCTGTGGCTTAGCAACAGCAACGCTTGGTGCTGGTAGCGTGTTAGCTAAAGGCGACGGACATAAGCAAGGCCATTCTCAAGCTCGTTTTTTACTTTCTGAGCGCGGCGTTGAAAAATTAAACCTAACAGATGAGCAGCAAACTAAGCTAAAGGCTATTTTTGAAGCGCAAAAAACACAAATGAAAGCTCTGCGTGGCGACGATAAAGAAGCCCGTAAAGCGATGCGTGAAGCGCACAAAGCAAAAATGGATGCATTACTTTCGGCTGCGACATTTGACGAAAATGCAGCAAAAGAGCTATTAAATGAACGCCGCGAAAAAGGTGAGCAATTTGGTTTAATTAAACTAAAAACACAACACCAAGTAATGCAAGTGCTTAACGCTGAGCAAAAAGAGAAGTTTGCTAAAATGCAAAAGCGTATGAATAAAAAGCACCGTAAACAAAAAAGTTAATTTTACTTTTTTGTAAATACTAAAAAACCAGCGTAATGCTGGTTTTTGTATTTAGGGCATTATGAAGATAAATTATTTAAAAAAGTCATCTTCATTTTTAGCCATCATTGCCTCAATATCTTCTATCATGTCTTGGCTAAACTCTTGTGCCGAGGTGATTGGTGCAGAAATTTTATTATTTTCGAACGACCATTCACCTAAATCAATTAGTTGGCAGCGCTTTGAGCAAAAAGGGCGAAATGGGCTTTGCTCTGACCATTCAACTTTAGTTTTACAGGTTGGGCAGTTTACAACAGTAGGCATAAATTACTCTCTACAAATTTTTGGTGCATATTACATTACTTAGATATGAGTCTCTAGCTATAAGGCTCTGAGCTTAGAGCCTTATCTTTTACTGTGGGACTTTAAAAATTGGTTACGCGGTTTATTTCACCAAGGGATGTAAGGCCATCGGCTGCTTTGCGTAAACCCGATAAACGTAAATTATTAAAACCGGCTTTAAGTGATACCTCTGCTATTTCAAGCGAATTTCCACCGCGCATAATAATTTGGGCAATTTCAGGAGTAATTTGCATTACTTCGTAAATACCCACACGCCCTTTGTAACCATCAGTACAGCTATCACACCCTTTAGGCATATATAACGTCATTTCTTCAATTTGCTCGGCACTAAATCCTTGGCGAGCAAGTTCTTCACTCGGAAGTTGTTCTGGCGTTTTACATTTAGGGCACAAGCGACGTGCTAAACGCTGGGCTATTATTAAGCTAATCGAACTTGCTACGTTATAAGCAGGTACACCCATATTTAATAAACGAGTGATTGTTTCCGGCGCTGAGTTTGTATGCAATGTTGATAAAACCAAGTGACCTGTTTGCGCCGCTTTTATTGATATTTCTGCGGTCTCTAAGTCACGTATTTCACCTACCATAACTACATCAGGATCTTGACGTAAAAATGCGCGCAGTGCGTTGGCAAAAGTCATGTCGGCTTTAATATTTATTTGTACTTGGTTTACACCTTCAAGGTTAATCTCAACCGGATCTTCCGCAGTACTAATATTACGCTCAGGTTGGTTTAGTATATTTAAACCTGTGTATAGCGATACTGTTTTACCAGAACCCGTTGGCCCTGTTACAAGTATCATCCCTTGAGGCTGGGCAAGCGCGTCCATGTAGAGCTTTTTCTGCTCAGGCTCATAGCCTAATACATCAATGCCTAACATAGCGCTTGATGAATCAAGGATACGCATTACTATTTTTTCGCCCCACAAGGTAGGCATGGTACTTACACGAAAGTCGATACTTTTGCGTTCAGTAATTTTTAGCTTTATACGACCATCTTGTGGTTTGCGTTTTTCGGCAATATCGAGTCGCGACATTACTTTAATACGCGCAGAAAGCTTGGTTGCTAATGTATTAGGTGGGCTTGCCACTTCATGCAAAATGCCATCAATACGAAAGCGAATACGGTACTTGTGCTCATACGGTTCAAAATGTAAATCAGAGGCGCCTTTTTTAATGGCATCCATTAAAATTTTGTTGATATATACGATGATAGGCGCATCATCTTTATCGTCATCTTGTGGTGCTGTATCTCTTTGGCTTTCTGAGTCTAAATCAGCAAATTCTTGAAACTCGTCATCAGTTAGATTTAAGCTGCCAGTGGCATCTAGCAACTGCTCAATTTTGTTATCGAGTTGAATATAATCAACAACAACAATTTCGCATGAAAGACCGGTACTAAACTCAAAGTTTTCGAATGCGCCGTAATCTGTTGGGTCTGATGCTGCTATATAAACTTTTCGATCTTTTTGAACAAGCGGCAAAATATGATGTTTACGTATAAGTTTTTCTTTTACGAGATCGGCCGGGATTCTTGTAGGATCAAAGTCTTTTAAATCAAAATAAGGTACGCGAAACAAATCAATGCATTGTTCAGCTAAATCTTTACTATCGATTTTTCCACATTTAGAAATAAGCTCAGCTGTTGAGGCAAATTCATTTTGTTTGTTTTTAACCGTGTCGGCATCAATGCGGCCAAGGGTTATAAATTTTCTCAATAACGGTGAGTTAATATTCATTGCGCACCTGTTTTATTCCTTCAATAGTAAGCAATTTATCAGAAAAAAGAAGGTGATTACATCACCTTTCATTCTTTGTTGTGATTTTACTAACTAAAATACGAGTTTGTGTGAGTTAGGACAGTGTTAATGTGAGTTAGTTTTGTTGTGTAATGCATATTGTAGGTACTTTTTATGAAGATCAACAAGTTCTATATGCACTAGGTTTAAACTACGGACGTTATTTAAAATATCATCCGCTTTTTGCTGTTTATCGGCACGTGACATTTGCGAGGCAATAATACTTTTAACTTGCTCACTACTTGTGTTGTCACGTTTTGCTGTACGCGCTACTTGTACAGAGGTTGGTACGTCAATAAGTAAGGTATGGTCGCAATATTTATCAAGGTTGTTTTCAAACAATAAAGGCGCTACTAAAACAACATAAGGGCTAGTTGCATTATTTAAATCGTTTAGTATTTTTATCCGAATAAGAGGGTGTAGCAACGCATTAAGCCATTCTTTGTCACTGTTGTTAGTGAATATTTTTGCGCGCAATTCTGCTCTATTTAATGTGCCATCAGGCAATAAAATATCTTTGCCAAAGTGTGCTGTAATCGCTTTTAGCCCTTTGCTATTTGGGAGTACGACTTCACGTGCAATTATATCGGCATCAACTATTGTAATCCCAAGCTCTACAAACATGTTACTGATGGCCGTTTTACCACAGCCAATACCGCCTGTTAAGCCTAATACCCAGCTGTTTACTTTAGTTATTTGCTCACTCATTTTAATAACCTATTAAATTAAAATAAGCGCCTTGAATTTGGTTGCCCCAAAGCATAGTGATCCAGCCTGCTATCGCTAAATAAGGGCCAAAAGGGATAGGGGTCGCTTTGTCTTTACCTTGTATGCTCAACAGCGCAATACCTATAATGGCACCTACTACGCTCGAAAGCAGAATAATAGTAAGCAATGACTGCCAGCCAAGTAACGCCCCAAATACAGCAAGCAACTTAAAATCGCCATAACCCATGCCTTCTTTACCGGTTAATAACTTAAATAGCCAAAACACGCTCCATAGACTTAAATAACCACAAGCCGCACCAATAATGGCATCGGTTGGTGTAATTGTGTAACCCATTACCGAGGTAATAAGTGCAAGCCAAACAAGCGGAAGTGTAAGTTGATCTGGCAGCAGCATGTGGTCAATATCAATAAAGGTCAGTGCTACTAAAATCCACGTTACAAAAATATATAATAAAGCTTGCTCGGTAGCACCAAAGCTATAGGCAACAATTAAACTTAATAGGGCAGTAATTAGCTCTACAGCAGGGTATCGGGCCGAAATAGGATTACTGCAGCTTGCGCATTTACCTTTAAGTATTAACCAACTAATAATAGGAATATTCTGCCAAGGCTTAATGGCTGTTTTGCATTTAGGGCAGGTAGAGTTGGGTTTTACTAAGTTAAAAGGCTTATTGATATTGGCTTGTTTAGATTTATTAGCTGTAAGCTCATCATCTAGCAATATGCGGCATTCGCTTTGCCACTCACGTTGCATCATCAACGGTAAGCGATAAATAACCACATTTAAAAAACTACCAATACATAAACTAATTAAGCCAATAGTGGTTAAATAAAACCACAACTGGCTTTGCATTACTTCAATAATACTTTGCATTATGTTACCTGAAAACTGTTCTAAAAGATTAAGTGTCTAAAAATTAAGTGAAATTATTATCACAAAGAGAAATAAAAGAGAGTAAATGAGAAGACATTAATAGCTATGCCTTACCAAAAAGTAAGCCCCTCTTTTATTTTCTGTAAATTGTTATTTTTAGTAATTAAATAACAGAGCCAAGTTGGAAAATAGGCAAGTACATCGCAACAATCAAGCCACCAACAAGTACACCCAGTACGGCCATAATAAGTGGCTCAAGTAGGCTTGAAAGGCCATCTACTGCATCATCAACTTCTTGCTCGTAAATAGTCGCTACTTTAGCAAGCATGCCGTCTAGTGAGCCAGATTCTTCACCAATCGCAACCATTTGTATTACCATATCAGGAAATATTTTTGAGTTACGCATTGCCCAGTTCATCTGATTACCTGAGCTCACTTCTACTTTGATATCTAAAATAGCGTAACGATAAACAGCATTACCTGAAGCGCCTGCGGCAGAGTCAAGCGCATCAACCAGCGGCACACCTGCAGCAAATGTAGTCGAAAGAGTTCGTGCATAGCGAGCAACTGCTGCTTTATTTAAAATCATGCCAATAACAGGCAGTTTAAGTATAGCTCGGTCGGTTGCATCTCTGAGTTTTAAACTTCTAAGCTTGGCTTCTTTAAAAGCGTATCCAAAAGCTACAATAGCGATTAGTATCATCCACCAATATGCTTGCATAAAGTCTGATATGCCAATAACAAACAAAGTGAATGCAGGAAGCTCTGCCCCAAAACCTGCAAATATATCTTGAAACTGCGGCACTACAAATATTAATAGTATTGAGGTTACAATGCCGGCAATTACTAATACTGAAATAGGATAGAACATCGCTTTTTTAATTTTTGATTTTAGCGCTTCGGACTTTTCTTTATATAAAGCAACTCGGTCAAATATTTTATCAAGTGCACCAGATTGCTCGCCAGAGGCTACAAGGTCGCAATATAAATCATCAAAATAACGTGGGTGTTTTCTAAGTGCTGTAGATAACGGTTGACCCGCTTTTACTTCATCAGCAATAGTCTCCATTAATTTGGCTACACTTTTATTGGTCGAGCCAGAGCCAATCATTTCAATGGCCTGTATTAAAGGAACGCCCGCCATCAACATAGTCGCAATTTGGCGAGTAAGTAGTGCTATATCTTTAGGGGTTACCTTTTGAACACTTTGAATACCAAACAGTGGTTTTGCTTTACGCTTCACTTTTGAGGGAGTGATACCTTGCTTTCGAAGCTGAGCTTTTACTAGTGCAATACTATTACCTGTAAGCTCACCTTCAAGTTTCTTCCCTCGTGCACTAACGCCTACCCACTGAAAAGTATCGATGCCTTTATCTTGTTGTTTTTTTGCCATTAAGGGTACCCAGCTGAATTTGGTTTAAACTTCATTATTACAAGCATAACTTAAACAAATGATTCTTGGTAGAAAAGTTGAAGCGCTTTAAAATCGCTGTCCTACGGACCAAAATCTAGGTCCATAAATATAGCCCTTATCTGGGTCAATATTATTATATATGCTTATCGCTTTTTGTAAGTAAAGGTACCATGCAAAAACAAATAAAATGGTTACTAAAGCTTTTAAGTCTTTATTTATTGAAATGCTTTGGCCTCTTTTTTTATCAACTCTACCAAGTAGCAACCCCCACATTATAAATAAGAGTGTTTGCGAAACCGGCATTACATGCACACCAGAAAATAGTGAGTATGTAATACCTATAGCAAAAGAGTAAAAGAGGCTTTCAGTAATGATATCTTTTTTATGTTGCTTTAAATGTGTAATCGCTTTTCTAAAGGTAGTAAAAACAACTGTTAAAATACATATAAGGGCGATTAGTCCCCACTCATTTAAAATTTCAATTACCGAATTATGAGGGTGACTAAAAGGAGCTGAACTGCCAAGTGACATTTCAAACACTCCAGGACCATTGCCGATAAATAAATGCTTTAAAGATAGATTAGAAAGAGTATTAAACCATAAATCAATTCGGCCTGAGGAGGATGTGCGTAGTATTTCGGCCCCCCCTTTATTTAATGAATCCAGAGCATAAAAAGTAATACAGCTTAAAGCAAGGCAGACTAATCCAATAAGTACTTGTTTTTTTAGTGTGGTTTTTAAAGCGAGAGCAAAAATAGAGATGGCTAAAAATGAGAGTAAAGCCCCACGAGCTTGGCCAATAAATATTAATAATAGGTTTAAAAACAAAATAATAAATACAATGCGCTGAATGCTTTTAAATTTTAGGAGTAACACTAAAAATGGAAGAATAAATACCTGTACTTGATTAAAAAAGCGAATATTAATAAAGCCTGAGTAAATTATGTATGGATTTAAAGGTTGCTGCTCAGAAAGTGTAAAAATTATATTGAGTAGGCATATTAAAATTAAGCTCGTATGAGCTATCAATAATGCATAAATAATAAATAAAATAGACCTTTTGTCATTTATGGTACTTACGTAATACATAGTTAAAATAAGTGAGCTTATATGAAACGTGTACAGCAAACTAAAACTTTGCTCCATACTCATAGATGAAGATAAGCAACCAAAAAATATGAAAAACAAAAATAAGACTGCATTTTTTATATTTATTGGAAGCTTGAAAATGGGCTTCTTATTGAATATAAAAATATAAAAAATGAGAAGATATGTACTGATTAAGAAAATTATCTGAATAATTCTTTGATGGTTATGGTAGTCATAAGAGTAGGTAGAGAAAAAAGGAGTGAAAGCAAACAAAAAGAAAATAACGATAGAAAATTTCACTGAGATTCTTCTCTGGTTGTAACCCGTTTTTTTAGAAGTTTAATAAAAAAGCGCCAAAGAGGCGCTTTTTAAAATAAAACTAACATGTTATGAATGTGGACAGCTTTTAGGTGCTAAGTCAGTAGCATCCCCAGACAAACCGGTTGTTGCACAAGTCCAAGCTCCAGTAGCATTTCTACTCCAAGTTAATACCGCATCAGTTATTTGTGATGGAGCATTTAATATTGAGCAAGATATCGTGCCTTCACCATCAGTCATTTCCGCTTCAATTGTACAGTTTTGAGTAGATGCATTTTTAATTGCTTTTATAGCGTCAACATCAGCAACATCTTCACCATTATTTGCTAAAATTTCCATTTCAGTTTTAGCTCCAGTGATTTCTGCTAAACCAGCTGTTAATTTTGATGATGCTTGGTAATTTGAATATGCAGGCAATGCAATTGCAGCAAGAATACCGATGATTGCTACTACAATCATTAATTCAATTAGGGTGAAACCCTGTTGTTTTTGAGTCATTGTTTTCATGTTTCCTCTCCTAAAGGATAGATTTTTGTAACTTAAATCACTTAAGCGGCAAAATGCCTCACTTAATTTAACTGATTTACTTTACAGTTTTACTTAAAATTAATTTTATTACACTTTAGCTTTAGAGTATGAAACACAAAAGCCGAATGTGAATTCATTATGTTTAGTACTAATTATAAAAGTTTACTAAATGCACTACATGTTGTAGCAACAAATAGTATAGGCATAAAGTAAGTAGTTTAGTTGCTTTAGTTTTTAATTATGTCTTTAAAAACTAAAGGTACTAGTTATTTATGACTACCTTTTTAAATAAAATAGTACAACAGAATTAGTCTACCATTTTATTTTAGTATTTAGCACGTATCTTCTTATAAAAAAGCGATTTTATTTAACAATTTGTTACAAAGTAAGCCTTTTGGGCTATTTAATGCTTTTTTACTTAACTTGTCAATTAATTAGCGGTATTAATTACCCATTATTGCTTTAAAATTGTTCAAAACGCATCGATAAATCGATTGATTGTAAGTTTTTTGTTAATGCCCCGCTTGATATAAAATCGACACCTGCTTGTGAATAAGTTTTGAGCGTTTCTAGGGTCATATTGCCTGAAACCTCTAGTTTTGCGCGCTTATTGGTTAAAATTACAGCTTGCTTAATTTGCTCTACGCTAAAGTTGTCTAGCATAATTATGTCGGCGCCAGCTTCAATTGCTTGCTTAAGTTCAGGGAGGGACTCTACTTCTACTTCGACAGGTTTGTTTGGGTGATTTTGTTTAGCTTGAGCAACGGCTTTGTTTATTGTGCCACAAGCCGCTATATGATTTTCTTTAATTAAAAATGCGTCAAATAAACCAATACGATGATTTGCACCGCCGCCACATTTTACTGCGTATTTTTGAAGTGCTCTAAGGCCTGGTATGGTTTTGCGTGTATCGAGTAGTTGCGTTGTTGTGCCGCTTAGCTCTTTTACATAATGTGCTGTAGTAGTGGCTGTGCCCGATAACGTTTGCACAAAGTTAAGTGCAGTTCGCTCGGCAGTTAATATTGAACGCGCTGAACCAGTGGCTGTAAATAATGTGCTGTTTGCTTTAACTGCGTCGCCATCATTAATAAGTACATTAACCTTAACGCTTGGGTCTACTTGTTTAAATACTTCAAGGATGATGTCTTTTCCGCAAAAAATACAGTCTTCGCGGGTGATTACTTTGGCGTTTGCTTGCTCATTTTGAGGGATCAATTGCGCGGTAATATCGCCTTCTTGTGCTGTTTGATAATTTAAATCTTCGTCAAGTGCAAGAGTAACAAGCTGAGTAATAAGAGTGTGCGAAATAGACATGGAATGCTCATAAGCGTTAATAAATTAGGCAAATTTTACTATGTTTAAATAACTAATAGAAGCGCTTTTAAATGAGCAGGGGTTATTACACCTACATATATAGCATGGCTACTAAAAGTAATGCTACTAGCTGAATGTTAGCTAACCGCAATGGCTATCATTCTTTATATAAATCCTTTAGCATCAAGTTTATGTATACCGTGGTATTAAAATAATGCAGATAGATTCAAGCGGAGTTGCCGCTAATATAACGCAGCGGCCCTGTACGCATTTTGATGAGCGCCCTGAAAATACCGATATTTCGCTGTTGGTAATTCATAATATTTCCTTGCCGGCTGGGCAATTTGGCACCGAATACGTTGATGCACTGTTTATGGGTGAGATTGACTGTAATGCGCACCCCAGTTTTTGTGATTTAAATGGGCTTAGAGTGTCAGCGCACTGTTTTATAAAACGTACTGGCGAGATTATTCAATATGTGCCATTTAATAAACGCGCGTGGCATGCCGGGCAATCTGAATATGAAGGGCAAAGCGCATGTAATAACTTTAGTATAGGTATTGAGCTTGAAGGTACCGACACTACGCCATACTCTTTAGCGCAATACGAAGTATTAACTACACTTAGTAAATCTATAATACAACGCTATCCAAAAATTACCCCTTCGCGTATTGTTGGGCATTGCGATATTGCCCCAGGACGTAAAACCGATCCTGGCAGTAGCTTTAATTGGCCATTGTTTTTTAATATGCTTGAACAACTAAGTTAAGAGAGTTATTCCCATGATTTTAGTTTCTATAATAATTGCATTAATACTGGAGCGTTTAGGGGCTCGGTCTAATTACTGGCAGATAAGCTATTACACAAATGGTTATTTAAATCGCTCTAATAAGCTACTAGGTGACAAAGGCTTATTTAGTTCTGCTCCGGGCTTTTTAATTTGGCTGTTACTTCCAGTAATAGCAATAGCGTTTATTTATTGTTTATCTGATTTTGTACTATGGCAGTTAGCTATTAATATTGCTGTGCTTTTGGTTTGCTTTGGTTGTGCCAAGCAGCGTGCTTTATATAAGTCTTACTTAAATGCCTTAACGCGAGATGATGGTACTGCTGCATCTTTATATGCGCTGCAAATAGGTCAAAAGCGTACTGATGATCAAGATGGTGGCGAAACCTTTGGGCAAACATTGGCATGGGTAAACTTTAGATTTTACTGTGCGGTGATTTTTTGGTTTGTTGTTTTAGGTGCGCCAGGCGCGGTTTTATATGCACTGGTACGTACTTTAGCTGATTTAGTACGAGAAGATCATAAAGTAATATTTGCTAAGCGTTTTAAACTTATACATAAACTACTGTTCTGGCTTGACTGGTTGCCTGCACGCATCACCAGCTTTGGCTATTTAGTAATAGGTAACTTTAATAAAGGCACAAGTTGTTGGCTACGTTACGTGCTTAACTTTAAGTCTCCAAATCGCGAAGTAGTAACATGTACTGCACTTGCTGCAGAGCAAGTTGAAAAGCGTTATTACGGCTGTACCTACGAAGCCACGTGTATGATTAAGCTTGTTAAGCGTAATGTATTATTTTACTTAGTACTTATAGCGTTGCTTACATTATTTGGTGGGCTGTCTTAAGTTAATACTTTTTTAATAAAGTACCTTATGCAATGTAAGGTGCTTTAATCTCTTCCTGCAGTTTTTAAGTACAATAAAATAGAGCTAATATTCTAATTCATTCTGGTCAGACCAATTGTTTTCATCCCAAATACGTTATAACAATTTTTGTAAATTGCGCATTGTTTGATCTTCGTTCAAAATGCGTTACGCTACTTTAATTGCTCAAACTACCTGTAAATTGACAGCTAATAGTGTTTTTGATACCGTATTGAAAATTTTTGGTATGACCAATTTACCTTTTGGGTAAATCATACTACTTAAAGCCCCGTTTTATGGGCTCTTGGTATTTATACAACGCGGACGTTGATTCATGTCTTTAAAGATTAAAGCGGCAAAATTATCTGATGTTATTTTACAGCAACTTGAGAATATGATTCTTGAAGGCTCGTTAGCACCAGGTGAAAAGTTGCCACCAGAGCGTGAACTAGCAAAGCAATTTGAAGTGTCTCGCCCGTCACTGCGTGAGGCAATTCAAAAATTAGAAGCTAAAGGTTTAGTTACGCGTCGCCAAGGTGGCGGCACGTTTGTAAAAAATCAGCTCGAAGAAGGGCTTACTGATCCACTTTTTGATTTGATTAGTAAACACCCTGAGTCGCAGTTTGATTTACTTGAATTTCGTCATGCATTAGAAGGGATTGCTGCTTACTACGCAGCACTGCGCGGGACCAGCAACGATTTTAGCAAAGTAAAACAAAGCTTTGATGAAATTGCCTTAGTTAATGATGATTTACAGCAAAAAGCAAAAGCAATTAATGCATTTCACTTTAGCGTGGCAGAAGCCTCGCACAATGTGGTGTTACTGCATTTAGTTAGAGGTATGAAAGCGCTGCTTGAGCAAAATGTATTGCAAAATTTAACTGTTCTATTAAAAAAGTCAGATATTAGCAGTCAGTTAGCCCAACACAGGCGTTTATTAATGGATGCCGTTATTGACGGTAATCCAGAACAAGCCCGTTTAGCAAGTAATGCGCACTTAGCATTTATCGAAGAAGCACTACTTGAAGCAGGCAAAGAACATTCGCGAATTGAACGTAGTTTAAGACGCACTAAACAAAATTAAGTTAGTACATAACTACTTTGAACACACAAATTAAGTAGCTGTGATATTAAATTAACAATATTCGTATTTTAAACATAAGGAAACCTCCATATGTCTGAAGTCAATAAAATTGACGTAGACGCGCTAGAAACACAAGAGTGGTTACAAGCTCTTGAATCAGTTGTGCGCGAAGAAGGTGTTGAACGAGCTCAGTTTTTACTTGAGCAAGTATTAGAGCAAGCCCGTTTAGACGGCGTTGATATGCCAACGGGTATTACCACGAACTACGTTAATACTATTCCTGTAGATCAAGAACCTGCTTACCCAGGTGATGTAAATCTTGAACGTCGTATTCGTTCAATTATACGTTGGAACGCGATTATGATCGTTCTACGTGCATCTAAAAAAGATCTCGACTTAGGCGGCCATATGGCGTCTTACCAATCATCTGCTGCTTTTTATGAAGTGTGTTTTAACCACTTCTTTAAAGCACCAAATGATGTAGACGGTGGTGACTTAGTTTATTACCAAGGTCATATTTCTCCAGGTATTTATGCACGAGCATTTGTTGAAGGTCGTTTATCGGCTGCGCAACTAGATAACTTCCGCCAAGAAGTTGATGGCGAAGGCTTACCATCGTACCCACACCCTAAGTTAATGCCTGAGTTTTGGCAGTTCCCTACGGTATCAATGGGCTTAGGTCCTATTTCATCAATTTATCAAGCACGCTTCTTAAAATACTTAGATGGTCGTGGCTTAAAAGACACTAAAAACCAACGTGTATATGCGTTTTTAGGTGACGGTGAAATGGATGAGCCGGAATCACGTGGTGCTATTTCTTTCGCTGCACGTGAAAAACTAGATAATCTTTGTTATTTAATTAACTGTAACTTACAGCGTTTAGACGGCCCAGTTATGGGTAACGGTAAAATTATTCAAGAGTTAGAAGGCTTGTTTAAAGGCGCTGGCTGGAACGTAATTAAACTAGTGTGGGGCAGCGGTTGGGATATTCTGCTTGCTAAAGACACAACAGGTAAATTACTACAATTGATGAACGAAACAATTGATGGCGATTACCAAACATACAAAGCTAAAGATGGCGCATACGTGCGTGAGCATTTCTTTGGTCGCTACCCTGAAACAGCTGCCCTTGTTGCAGATATGACAGATGATGAAATTTTTGCGCTTAAGCGTGGTGGTCATGAGCCATCAAAACTATTTGCTGCATTTAAAAAAGCAGAAGAGACAAAAGGTCGTCCAACTGTAATTCTTGCTAAAACTGTAAAAGGTTACGGGATGGGTGAAGCCGCTGAAGGTAAAAACATTGCGCACCAAGTGAAAAAAATGGACATGTCGCATGTTGCACATTTACGTTCACGCCTTGGTCTTGATGACTTAGTATCTGAAGAGCAATTAAAAGAATTACCATACCTAGAGCTTGAAGAAGGTTCACCTGAGTACAAGTACCTACATGCGCGTCGTGATGAGCTTAAAGGTTACACACCTAAGCGTATTCCACGTTTTAGTGAAAAACTTACGTTGCCAGAAGTAGATGCATTTAAGCCACTACTTGAAGAGCAAAAGCGTGATATATCTACTACTATGGGCTTTGTTCGTGCACTTAATATCTTATTAAAAGATAAAGGCATTGGTAAAAATATCGTACCAATTATTGCAGATGAAGCGCGTACATTTGGTATGGAAGGTTTATTCCGTCAAATCGGTATTTATAACCCGCATGGCCAAAACTACACGCCACAGGATCGTGATATTGTTTCTTACTATAAAGAAGCAACTTCAGGTCAAGTATTGCAAGAAGGTATCAATGAGTTAGGTGCAATGTCGTCATGGGTTGCTGCTGCAACTTCATACAGCACTAACGATTTACCAATGATCCCATTCTACATTTACTACTCTATGTTTGGTTTCCAACGTGTTGGCGACATGGCATGGATGGCGGGCGATCAACAAGCACGTGGTTTCTTATTAGGTGCTACAGCGGGTCGTACAACGCTAAATGGTGAAGGCTTACAACACGAAGATGGTCACAGCCACATTCTTGCAAACACGGTCCCTAACTGTGTTTCTTATGACCCAACTTACGCGTTTGAAGTTGCAGTTATTGTACAAGACGGTATTCGTCGTATGTACGGTGACGACCAAGAAAATATTTACTACTACCTAACGCTTATGAACGAAAACTACCATCAGCCAGCTATGCCAGAAGGCGCTGAAGAAGGTATTCGTAAAGGTATTTACAAGCTTGAAAGTTACGAAGGTAAAAAAGCCAACGTACAGCTATTAAGCTCAGGTACTATTATGACTGAAGTGCGCAAAGCTGCTTCAATCCTAAGCGAAGAATATGGTATTGCATCAGATGTTTACTCAGTAACATCTTTCAATGAGCTAACGCGTGATGGTCAAGATGTTGAGCGTTTCAACATGCTTAATCCTGAAAGCGAGCAAAAAACAGCATTTATCACAAGCGTATTAAACGACTCTGTGACTGTTGCAGCAACGGATTACATGAAAAACTACGCAGAACAAGCGCGTTCATTCATTCCAAGCAGCAACTACAAAGTGTTAGGTACAGATGGTTACGGTCGTTCTGATAGCCGTGAAAACCTACGTCGTCACTTTGAAGTTAACGCAAGCTACGTTGTTGTTGCTACGTTATCTGAACTTGCTAAACGCGGTGAAGTTGAGAAGTCAGTAGTTGTTGAAGCACTTAAAAAGTTCAACATCGACACTAACAAACTTAACCCACTGTACGCATAAGAGGTTTGCAATGAGTATTGAAATTAAAGTACCTGATATTGGTGACGATGAAGTAGAAGTAACCGAAATATTAGTAAGCGTTGGCGATAAAGTAGATGTTGACCAATCATTACTAAATGTTGAAGGCGACAAAGCATCAATGGAAATACCTGCTTCTCAAGCGGGGACTGTAAAAGAGATTAAAGTTAACGTTGGCGACACCGTTACAACAGGCTCTTTAGTATTTTTGTTTGAAGGCGAGAGTGAAGGCACTGATGAGAAAAATACATCAGCCGCTGCTCCAGCTAAATCTGAAGAGGCAGCACCAGCTGCTTCTACAGGTTCTTCAATTAAAGAAGTAACCGTACCAGATATTGGCGATGATGAAGTTGAAGTAACTGAAATCATGGTTGCTGTTGGTGACACTGTTGAAGAAGAGCAATCTATCTTAAACGTGGAAGGCGACAAGGCAGCAATGGAAGTTCCAGCTCCATTTGCCGGTACAGTTAAAGAAATTAAAGTAGCCGCTGGCGACACAGTTAAAACAGGCTCGTTAGTGTTTGTTTTTGAAGTAGCAGGAAGTGAATCTGCAGCACCGGCTAAAGAGTCGGCTCCTGTAAAAGCGCCAGCTGAGAGCTCAACAGCAAGTTCGGCACCAAGCACTAAAGAAGTTAATGTGCCTGATATTGGTGGCGATGAAGTTGAAGTAACTGAAATTATGGTTGCCGTTGGCGACGAGGTTTCAGAAGATCAATCAATCTTAAACGTTGAAGGCGACAAAGCTGCAATGGAAGTTCCAGCTCCATTTGCAGGTACAGTTAAAGAAATTAAAGTAGCCGCTGGCGATAAAGTATCGACTGGTTCATTAATTTTTGTATTTGAAGTTGCAGGCAGTGCGCCAGCGGCATCTGCACCAGCTGAAAAATCAGCACCTGCAGCAGCGGCTAAAACAGAGTCAGCACCGGCTCAAGCGGCACCTGCAAAAGCAAGTAATGAAAGCTTCACAGAAAACAGCGCGTATGCTCATGCATCACCCGTTGTTCGCCGTTTAGCGCGTGAGTTTGGTATTAACCTAGCTAACGTTAAAGGCACTGGTCGCAAAGCCCGTATAGTTAAAGAAGACGTGCAAAACTACGTTAAAAACTTAGTTAAGCAAGTTGAATCTGGTCAATTATCTGCAGGTAGTAGCGCAGGTGGTAGTGAGCTTGGTCTTATTCCATGGCCTAAAGTAGATTTTGCTAAATTTGGCGAAATTGAAGAGAAAAAACTGTCTCGCATTCAAAAGCTATCAGGTAAAAACTTACACCGTAACTGGGTACAAATCCCACATGTTACACAGTTTGATGAAGCTGATATCACAAGTCTTGAAGTATTCCGTAAAGAGCAAAATGCACTTAGCGAGAAGAAAAAGCTTGGCGTTAAAATCACACCACTTGTGTTTGTGATGAAAGCAGCGGCTAAAGCACTTGCAGACTTCCCAACATTTAACTCTTCACTGTCTAGCGACGGCGAAAGTTTAATTCTTAAGAAGTACATTAACATTGGTGTTGCTGTTGATACGCCAAATGGTTTAGTAGTGCCAGTGTTTAAAGATGTTGATAAAAAAGGCATTATTGAATTATCACGTGAACTAATGGAAGTATCTGTTAAAGCACGTGACGGTAAGCTTACATCGTCTGATATGCAAGGTGGCTGTTTTACTATCTCTAGCCTTGGCGGTATCGGCGGTACGGCATTTACGCCGATTGTTAATGCGCCAGAAGTTGCTATTTTAGGTGTATCTAAATCTGAAATGAAACCTAAATGGAATGGCAAAGAGTTTGAACCAAAACTAATGGTTCCCCTGTCTATGTCATACGACCATAGGGTTATTGACGGAGCATTAGCTGCACGCTTTACTGTGACTCTTGCAAGTTACATGAGCGATATTCGCCAGTTGGTGATGTAACCAGTTTAGTAAAATTGGTATACGCAATAAAATAAATAGAATCAAATCCCAGCCAGTTGTTTTTAGCTGGGATTTTTACCATTTGCAATGATACAATCTTTGTACGAATTGCATCACTTTGTGCGCTGCTCACTCTTTCTGCCTTGCAGAAACATGGCAGTTAAATTTTAGGGCAGTGTCCCGTTCAAACAATTAAGGTAAAAGCATGAGCAACGAATTAAAAACTCAAGTTGTTGTACTAGGCGGTGGTCCTGGTGGTTATTCTGCGGCTTTCCGTGCTGCTGACTTGGGCTTAGAAGTTACATTAGTAGAATCTCGCGAAACATTAGGTGGCGTATGTCTTAATGTTGGTTGTATTCCTTCTAAAGCACTTTTACACGTAGCTAAAGTGATTGATGACGCAGCAGAAATGTCATCTCACGGTGTTACTTTTGGCGCACCAAAAATCGATCTTGACCAAGTTCGTACTTGGAAAGATTCTGTAGTTGGCCAGTTAACTGGTGGACTAGAAGGCATGGCCAAAATGCGTAAAGTGAAAGTTGTATCTGGATACGGCAAATTCACTGGCAGCAATACTTTAGTAGTTGAAGGCGCAGACAGCGCTACAACTATCACGTTTGATAACGCGATTATTGCAGCAGGTTCTAAACCAGTTAACTTACCTTTCATCCCAGAAGATGACCGTGTAATTGATTCAACTGGTGCATTAGAACTTAAAGACGTACCAGAAAAACTACTTGTACTTGGTGGTGGTATTATCGGTCTTGAAATGGGTACGGTTTACCGTGCGCTAGGTTCTGCAATTGATGTTGTAGAATTTGCTGATCAATTAGTACCAGCAGCTGATAAAGACATTATCAAAATTTACCAAAAATACGTAAGCAAAAAATTCAACGTAATGCTTTCAACTAAAGTTGTTGGTGTTGAAGCTAAAAAAGACGGCTTATACGTAACGTTTGAAGGTAAAAACGCACCAGCAGAGCCAGTACGTTACGACAAAGTACTTGTTGCAGTTGGCCGTACTCCAAACGGTAACTTACTTGATGCTGAAAAAGCGGGCGTAAACGTTGATGAGCGTGGCTTTATTAATGTTGATAAGCAATTACGTACTAACGTAAGCCATATTTTTGCAATTGGTGACTTAGTTGGACAGCCTATGCTTGCGCATAAAGCGGTTCATGAAGGTCATGTTGCTGCAGAAGTTATTTCTGGTCAGAAGCATTTCTTCGACCCTAAATGTATTCCTTCAATAGCGTACACAGACCCAGAAATCGCTTGGGTAGGTGTTACTGAGAAAGAAGCAAAAGAGCAAGGCTTAAAAGTTGAAACTGCGGTATTCCCGTGGGCAGCATCTGGTCGTGCAATTGCATCTGCTCGTACTGAAGGTTCTACTAAACTTATCTTTGATAAAGAAAGTGGCCGTATAATCGGTGGTGCTATGATCGGTATTAACGCGGGCGAAATGCTTGGCGAAATCGGTTTAGGTATTGAAATGGGTGCTGATGGTGAAGACTTAGCGCTTACAATTCATGCTCACCCAACATTGAATGAATCAATCGGCCTTGCAGCTGAAATTTTTGAAGGTTCAATCACTGATTTACCAAACAAAAAAGCAGCTAAAAAGAAGTAATTTAACTTCTTAGTATTTGCTTAAAAAACCCAACTTCGGTTGGGTTTTTTTATGTCTATTTTTAACTTAGATAAATATAAGATTAAATAACAAGAAGTCGTTACAATGCGCGCTTAATTAATTGAAGGTAAATACAGTGAAAAACTCAGTTTTAGCATTACGCGCTCAACAAATAAGTGAATCTCGTCGAGAGTTTAATGCTCGAGGCGGTAAATTAGATCGCTGTGAACAATGCCTGATTGCTAAGCACTACTGTATTTGCAAAGGTGTTGAGCATGCAGATTGTAAGGCCGCTGTGTGCTTACTGATGTATCATAATGAAAGCTTTAAACCTTCTAATACAGGGCGTTTAATTGCTGAAATAGTGCCAGATAACCACGCATTTAGATGGGATAGAACAGATCCTAACCCCGCTCTTTTAGCTTTAATAAATGATTCGCAGTATCAGCCTATGGTCGTCTTTCCTGCTGAAGATGTAGAAGAGGGCAGAGCCATTACAGAAGTGAGTATTGAATCAGGTAAAAAGCCGCTATTTATATTCTTAGATGGTACGTGGCGCGAAGCTAAAAAAATGATTCGCAAAAGCCCTTATTTAGATAACTTGCCTGTACTTTCTGTTACTGCTGATAAACTATCTGATTACCGATTACGTGTAGCCCCTCATGCGCATCAACTAGGCACTGCTGAAGTGGCTATTATGGTATTAGCACTTGCGGGCGAAATGGATGCATCGACAAAATTAGAGCAGCATTTTATTAAGTTTCGTGATGCGTATTTATTGGGTAAGCGCAATAAAGGCCGACCGCTAGAAGGTTAATTTTACGAAGTTAAGCAAATGCTTGCTGATTTTTTAAGTGAGCAAGTGCTTTATTTTGAATTGCTCTGAAGCCTTCTTCAGATGTTAATTGTAAAACAGTATTATACAATTGACTTATACTATTATGCACTTGAATAAACGAGATACAGTCTTCACCAATCATTTCTTTTGCTTCTTCAACTCGTTTTAAAAAGTAGCAGTTAACATTAAATTGAGTCGTTGCAATTGCGTCTGCTATTCTATTAAGTTGATAACTAAACTCATCAGGTCGAGCACCCTCACCCCACTTGCTAATACGAATGTCGCGTTCTAACTGAATAATTTCGTTAAGTATATTTTTAAACTCACTCATTGGCATATTTAAAAAGTTATAACCTTTGGGGTTAAATAAAGCTTTATAGGGATTTTCGCTGGGGGTTTGGGCACTAAATACACCAATTGGTTTTGCTGTACTTGCGTCTGATACTTTACATAAAAAGGTATTACTTTGAGATGTTTTAAAATTCATATCCATTGAGTATTTATGATCCTTGCGTTATTTAGTTATCGGCGCAATTAATAAAAAATTTAGCGAAATTTAAAATATTAATAAAGTATTTTAAGGTCTTAGCATTGATTTGCTGTGACGCGATATTACTCAGTAAAGATTAGTGATAGTTGCTCAGTGCTTTACTCACCCAAATTTTAGGCAAAGAAAAGCGCGCTCTATCTCTAGGCGCGCTTGCGGAATCTTCTAATTTTCTGCATCCTGCAATTGAACTTAATCAACTCCAATTTTCACTAATCCATGTTTATTACTATATTACTTTTTAGTTCTATGTAATGTAGACCGTCCGGGTCTGTATCCTTTAATTCCTAAACATCCTGTAGGGTAAATACTATTACCAAATCCTTAATTACACTTCCTAGTGTATCCTTGTTTTAACCAATCCCTTGTGTTGCCTTAAAGGCCTGTCCATTTATTCCTTCAACATCCTGTTGAACAACTTAGCCTTGTTATTATCCTTTTCGCATCTTCCTGACGCTGTCCTTTTTACAACATTGCGTTGTGATACTCATCCTGAGCCTGTCCTAAAGTCCGTGTTGTCCTGATAACCTAATCATTGGTTGGTTGAGTAAGCAGTCCATTTCCTTTTACTCAATAAGCGTCATTGCTTGGTTGATGCGTAAATTATAGTGCAATAGAGCAACTAAAATAGAGATAAAACTACATTCAATTAGTGTTTTTGCAATAGTAATAAAAATAAATTTCATATAATTCATGTGCTTAACTGTTTTTGGGTTGTTTTTTATCTTGTTTTTTACTCATTAGCTGTCACATCCGTAAGACATCTCTTACACCGTATTTCCTTTTTGGGCGTTATTTACATATTTACATTTATTTAAAGTGTGCACTTTTAGAATGAGCACGGTAGAATTCGTTGATAATAATAGTTATTTAGGTGGAATAATGAAGAAAGTATTTGCACTTGTTTTAGGGGTAGTTGCATCGGCACCAGTCTTTGCAAACGATGTTGTTAACATCTACTCTTTTCGTCAACCGTTTTTAATTCAGCCAATTTTAGAAGATTTTACAAAGCAAACAGGCATAAAAACCAATGTTGTTTTTGCTAAAAAAGGGCTAATTGAGCGTGTTAAACGCGAAGGCAAGCACAGTAAAGCTGATTTAGTATTAACCTCTAACTTTAGCGCGCTTATTCAATTAGAAGATTTAAAATTAACACAAACTATAAAAAGTGACAGTGTAAATAATAATGTTCCAGCCGCATTTCGTGACGGTGATGGCCAATGGGTTGCGCTTACTAAGCGAGTGCGTAATGTATATTCATCAAAAGAGCGAGTTGGTGAGTTACCTAAGCTCACTTATGAAGATTTAGCAGACTCTAAATACAAAGGACAAATTTGTACGCGCTCTGGCAAACATCCATATAATTTAGGTTTAGTAGCTTCTATGATTGCACACCATGGTGAAGCGCAAACTAAAGAGTGGCTTGAAGGTGTTAAGGCTAATTTAGCACGCAAGCCTCAAGGTAACGATCGTGCTCAAGTTAAAGCTGTTAAAGAAGGTTTATGTAACTTAGCATTAGGTAATAGTTACTACCTTGGCAAAATGCTAGAAGATAAAGAACAAAAAGGCTGGGCTGAGGCCGTAAATATTAACTTTCCAAATCAAGTTAATCGTGGCTCACACATAAATGTATCGGGTGCGGTTATTACCAAATACGCTAAAAACCCTGAAAATGCATTAAAGCTCATAGAGTATATGACCGACAGCAAAGCACAAAACATGTATGCCTCATTAAATATGGAGTATCCAGTTAAGTCGGGTGTTGAATTATCAACTTTGGTTGCCTCTTGGGGTAGCTTTAAAGAAGACAGCTTGCCACTTGATGAGATTAGTAAATATCGTCCGTTAGCACTTAAGCTAATTGATGAGGTGAAGTTCGATCTTTAATGACTAATAAATTTAAGCTGTCTAAATGGCAGCTCTTTGCGTGGTCGACAGGCTTAATTCTATCGGCTCCGTTGTTTTTTCTTCTTTTTGAATCTCTACAAGGTAGCTCTGAGGTGTTTTCTCACCTGTGGGATACCGTGCTTTGGGATTACATAAACAATACCGTATTGCTTGTTTTAGGTGTTTGCGTCCTTAGCTGCGCCATAGCTTTGCCACTTGGGTGGCTAACGGCTTACTGTAGTTTTCCGGGTAAAAAACAGTTTGAATGGGCTCTTATGCTGCCCCTTGCTATGCCCACCTATATTATTGCCTATGTATACACTGATTTATTAGATTATGCGGGCCCTGTACAAATAGCACTGAGAGAATGGTTTGGCTGGCAATCGCCTAGCGACTATTGGTTTTTTGATATACGTACATTACCCGGCGCCATCGTTATGATTGCCTTGGTGCTTTACCCGTATTTATTTTTAATTTTTAAAACGGCCCTTCGCGAGCAGTCATTCAAATTAGTACAAGCTAGCCAGTTAATGGGGCTATCTCCTTGGCAAAGCTTTTTTAAAGTTAGTTTAGTGCTCTCTCGTGGGGCAATTGTGGCGGCTCTTGCACTTATTAGTATGGAAACCATGGCCGACTTTGCAACAGTGAGTTATTTTGCCGTAAGTACATTAACAACCGCCGTATACGATACGTGGTTTGGTTATTACTCACTTACAGCGGCCGCTAAAATATCGGGTGTGATGTTACTGCTGTTATTTTTAGCATTAATGGCAGAGCGTTTTAGTCGTCGTAATCAAGCGGTATTTGAGCGCCAATCAAGTGTAAATAGCGAATCGCTCTATGTATTAAAAGGAAAGTCTGCTTGGCTCGCAACGGCATTTTGTAGCTTTATTTTACTTATCGCTTTTGTAATTCCTATTGCAGTACTTATAAATTACGCCATTACCTACTTTGATAAAGCATGGAATGTTGAGTTTTTTAGTTACGCTTGGCAAAGTTTAAAGGTGGCGGGAGTTGTAAGTGTTATAACCATTACATTGAGTGTTTTTGTGGTTTTTTATCAGCGTGTTGCAAAGCAAGCGTATCCGCTTATTCCTGGGCGTTTAGCAAGCACAGGTTATGCGTTGCCAGGAACTGTTCTCGCTATTGCGGTTTTATTACCTCTTACATTATTAGAGAGCACTATTAACACAGCGCTCGAGAAGTATAACTTAGACATTGGCTTACTGCTTACAGGTAGCATTCTTACTATTATTATTGCTTATATTGTTAGGTTTTACGCCATTGCACACGGAGCAATTGAGTCGAGTTTTTTACGTATTAGTCCATCACTTGATATGGCAAGCCAATCAATGGGTAAAAGCCAAGGGCAAACGCTGCGTTTAGTGCACCTACCTTTACTGCGAAGAGGATTGCTCACTGCTGCCTTATTGGTATTTATTGAGTGTATGAAAGAGTTGCCAGCTGCGCTATTGCTCAGACCGTTTAATTTTGAAAGCTTAGCTACTCATGTATTTCAGTATGTGAGTGATGAGCAATTAGAGCTTGCTTCAATATCGGCTTTATTTATTGTTATTGTTGGGTTTATTCCTTTGTATTTTATTAATCGTTCTATGGAGCAGCGTAGTTAAATGAGTAGTTTAATTTTACAAGGCGTGAGCTATCACTATAACGGCACAAAGGTTATTCACGATTTAGATTTAACGGTGGGTAAAGATGAAATTGTTTGTCTACTTGGAGCGAGTGGGTGTGGCAAAACGACCACGTTAAAAGCGATTGCAGGTTTAATTGAAGCTAAGCAAGGGTCTATTTTTATAGACGGTAAATTAGTGAGTGATGAGCAATCTTTTGTCTCACCTGAGCACCGTAACATCGGCATGATGTTTCAAGATTATGCGCTGTTTCCGCATTTAACGGTGGCAAATAATATCGCATTTGGGCTTAGTAAAATGAGCAAAGCTCAAAAGCAGCAACGCGTTGATGAAATGCTTAAGCTTGTACATTTAATTGGCTGTGCTGACAGGTTTCCACACCAGTTATCGGGTGGTCAACAGCAGCGTGTAGCTATTGCTCGTGCATTAGCTTATAAGCCTAGTTTATTGCTACTTGATGAGCCCTTTTCAAATATCGACACACAAGTACGCTTTGAATTAATTGCTGATATACGTCGAATTATTAAGGCAACTCAAGTATCTGCTGTATTTGTTACACATTCAAAAGAAGAGGCATTTGCCTTTTCAGATACACTGGCCATTATGCATCGCGGTAAAATTGAGCAACAAGGCACGCCTGAGCAGCTTTTTGCAGCTCCATGTTCAAAGGAGGTTGCAGAGTTTCTGGGTCAGGGCATATACTTAAGCGCAGAAGTGTTAACCGCAACTGAATATAAAACACCATTTGGTTTAGTCGAATCTTATGTTGAGAGTAAGCATAATGTAAGTGCAGGGCTTATATATGTGCGCCCTCATCAAATAGAATTAGTGGCAGATAACCAAAGTGACAAATTCAGCAAGCGAGCTACAATCATAAGTCGTCGCTTTGTTGGTTCGGCGTATGTTTATTCGCTTGTTATTGATGAACAAGAAATTGAAGTTGCTGCACAATATGGCCAGTCATTTGAAAATAATGATCAGGTTATAATAAAAATAAAACCTCACACGGTGAATTTTTTCGAATCGTAATTAATTTGTTATTCGCTGTGTTTTTATCTGTAAAACTAAGGAATAACAATGGCGCAAGCGCAATCAGGGATTTGTGCTGAAGCAAACTTACACGGTTTGCACTTATTTTTTAATGTGTTTGATGGTCAAGACGAATCACTTCGCGCAAAGTTAAAACAAGTAAGCGCTATAGAAGAAGAGTTTAGCGATCAATTTTCAGAATCAATGCTCTCTTGTATGGTTGCTATTGGTGCGCAATACTGGCCGCATATCCTCCCTGAATACATTCCAAGCGAATTACAGAGCTTTCCCAATATAACCCATAGCGATCACCAAATGAGCGTACAACCGTGCGATTTATTTGTGCAAATTCGCTCTGACCGTGAAGATGTTAACCATTTATTTGCGCTGCAAATTTTAAAATTATTTGCCCCCGATGTTGAGCTGGTGGAGCAAATTCGTAATTTTCGTTTTTTAGATGGTCGTGATTTTAACGGTTTTATTTATGGTGGCGACACCGCACATGGAAGAAAAAAGCGCGCTACGGCTTTAATCAGCAACCCTGGTAGCTTTGAAGATCAGGGGAGTTATATTCATGTTCAGCGTTATAAACATGATTTAACTATGTGGCAGCATTTATCATTGAGTGAGCAAGAGCAAATAATGGGACGTACGCGTCTTGATAACACGCTAATTACTCCAGCGGTCGAAACCAGCCATGCTTCGCGAAGTGAGCTAAAAGACGAAGACGGACAACCGCTACTATTAAATCAAAGCATGCCTTATGGCGACGTGTATGAGCAGGGAATGTTATCAATTACATGCGCTTGTACGGGCACCGCATTTGAAAAAGTACTTAATAGTCGTTTAGGGGAAGGGGATTGCTACGACCACTGGCTTGATTTTACTCAAGCCGATATGGGCTCTGCTTTCTTTGCACCTTCAATAGGGTTTTTAAAACAAATTTAGTTTGCTATTAAACTGTATCAAATAAAATGCGAACACGTTCAAGTGTTACATCTATTTCAGATATTTTAGCAGGAGCGATAAAAATAGTATCGTCGCCTGCAATTGTTCCTAGTACGCCATCTGCTTTACCTAATGAATCTAATAAACGTGCAATAAGCTGAGCAGCACCTGGGCTGGTACGAATGATGATCATCATTTCGTTGTGCATAATGTCGATTACTAATTGGCGTAATGGGCTTTTAGCCGTAGGTACACCCATTTCAGCAGGTAAGCAGTAAACCATTTCTTGTTTGGCATTACGTGTGCGTACAGCGCCAAATTTACTTAACATGCGTGATACTTTACTTTGGCTTATATTGTCAAAACCTTGATCTTTTAACGCATCAACTATTTCGCCTTGAGAGCCAAAATTTTCTTCTTTTAATAGTGATTTAAATGCTTTTACCAGTGCTTCTTGTTTATCTTGTGGTTGCATAGTCTTTATTCGTTTTTGTTATTTATGCCGCAAATTCTACACAAAAATGAATAATTATGCAGCAGTTGTTTAGTTAACTTGCCAGTTTGATGCGTTAAATCACATAAGTTTACGACTATGGTCGAAAATATACTTGAAATAGACAGGATAAATTTGTTTTTAGTCGCTAATTTCATTATCTTAAGAGCCACAAATGTTTCCTACCTCAAATTACGGAGAATTCCAATGAAAGTTGCTGTATTAGGTGCTGCAGGCGGTATCGGCCAAGCGTTGTCTTTATTATTAAAAACAGGCTTACCAGCTGGCTCTGAATTATCACTTTATGATGTTGCACCAGTGGTACCAGGTGTTGCGGTTGACCTTTCTCACATCCCAACAGATGTTAAAGTTGCAGGCTTTGGCGCAGACGATTTAAATAAAGCGCTTGAAGGCTCTGACATCGTTCTTATCCCAGCGGGTATGCCACGTAAACCAGGTATGGATCGTGCTGATTTATTCAATGTAAATGCTGGCATCATCAAAACTTTAGCAGAAGGCATTGTTGCCAGCTGTCCTAAAGCGTTAGTAGGTATTATTACTAACCCAGTAAATGGCACAGTTCCAATTGTTGCTGAAGTATTCAAAAAAGCAGGTACTTACGACGCTAAACGCGTATTCGGTATTACTACGCTTGACGTTATTCGTTCAGAAGCATTTGTTGCTGAACTTAAAGGCGTAGACGTAGCAACTGTAAAAGTACCAGTAATTGGTGGTCACTCAGGCACAACTATTCTGCCTCTACTTTCTCAAGTTGAAGGTGTTTCTTTCACTGATGAAGAAGTTGCTGCACTTACTCCACGTATCCAAAATGCGGGTACTGAAGTTGTAAATGCTAAAGCAGGCGGTGGTTCAGCTACGCTATCTATGGGTGCTGCTGCAGCTCGTTTTTGTATGTCTTTAGTTAAAGGCCTACAAGGTGAAGAAGTTGTAGATTACGCTTACGTTGCTGTTGAAAATGGCGATGCAGAGTACTTTGCACATCCAGTACGTTTAGGTAAAAACGGCGTAGAAGAAATTCTTTCTTACGGCGAACTAAGCGCATTTGAAACAAAAGCAAAAAATGACATGCTTGAAACTCTGAAAAAAGACATCAAAGAAGGTGTTGATTTCATGGCGTAATAGCCAGTTTAAGCAACAAAAAAGCCTGCATTTGCAGGCTTTTTTATTGCTCAGAATTAATGTCACACTGTGTAACTAGTTAAAACTAGTGGTCGCGGTCAACCGCAATACGGGCAAGGCTTATAAGTGCTTGCTTATAGTCAGACTCAGCTAAAAAGTCTAAACAGGCAATGGCTTTTTCGGCCTCAAGCTCTGCTTTTTGCATTGTAAACTCAAGCGCATTAGTTTGTTTTAGTGCAGTTAAAATTTCTTCTAAATGCTCCATACCATTACTGTGCTCTATTGCATCACGAATGAGCTGTGTTTGCTGCTCGCTACCATGTTGCATAGCATAAATAAGCGGAAGGGTTGGTTTGCCTTCAGCTAAATCATCGCCAATGTTTTTACCTAGCTGCTCAGCATCTGCATTGTAATCGAGTACGTCATCTACTAGTTGAAACGCAGTACCTAAATGCATACCGTATAGGTTTAGTGCATCAAGTGTCGCTTGGTCTTGCTCTGTGATAATGGCAGCAAGGCCTGTAGCTGCTTCAAATAATTTAGCCGTTTTAGAGTAAATAACCTGCATATAGCTGGCTTCAGTCGTATCTGGGTCATTGCAGTTCATCAGCTGCAATACTTCACCTTCAGCAATAATGTTTGTTGCATCGGCAAGTACTTGCATAATCTGCATTTTTCCAAGGCCAACCATAAGCTGAAATGAGCGAGTGTAAATAAAGTCACCAACCAATACGCTAGCAGCATTACCAAATTCAGCATTTGCTGTAGGCGTGCCACGTCGTAAGTTTGATTCATCTACAACATCATCATGCAATAGCGTTGCTGTATGGATAAACTCAACAATTGTTGCAAGTGTTATGTGATCTTTACCCTGATAACCGAGCGCTTTGGCTGCTAAAATAGCCAGCATTGGACGAACGCGTTTGCCGCCACTGCTAACTATATATAAACCAAGCTGATTAACTAACGCCACATCTGAGCGCATTTGCGCATGTATAAGTTGATTGACGTCATTCATATCGCTTTCGATTAACGCCTGGATAGCTTTTATATCCATTGATCTCCGAGCCAATTTTTATGTGTGAACGGCGCAGATTGTACAACAAAAAATGCACTAGCTCGATATTTTGTGACGATTGATTGAAAAAACACTATTAAAGTACTTAATTTAGACTGAATTAGCCAAGATAACTGATTAATTGATAATCAATATACAGTTTATGGTGTGCTTAGATATTGAGCTGTGAGGGTCATATTTGAGTACATTAATTTATTTCGGCTAAGAGTTAAAAAGCGCTTGGCAAAAGGGCCAATTAATATAAAATGGGGTAAATATTGAATTGCTCTCAAAGCAGGTACTTTTTATTCATTTTAATTACAAAATAGGCTTGCTAGTTATTTCGCGTTAGCGTAAACTTCGCGCCCTATCGAAGAATATTTTAGTTGCGCCGATTTGAGGGTGCACAGACGGAGTTAATTATGTACGCGGTTTTCCAAAGTGGTGGTAAACAGCATCGTGTGACTGAAGGTCAAACGATTCGTCTTGAAAAATTAGACGTTGAAACTGGTGCGGCAGTAGAATTTGATTCAGTACTTTTAGTTGCTGATGGTGAGAAAATCGAGATCGGTGTACCGTTCGTAAACGGTGGCAAGATAACAGCTGAGGTTGTTTCACATGGTCGCGGTGAGAAGATTAAGGTTGTTAAATTTAGACGCCGTAAGCATTCTCGTAAGCAAATGGGCCATCGTCAATGGTTCACTGAAGTTAAAATCACTAGCATTAGCGCTTAATTAGAGGTACTTAGAAATGGCACATAAAAAAGCAGCTGGTAGTACTCGTAACGGTCGCGATTCAGAAAGCAAACGCCTAGGTGTTAAGCGTTTTGGTGGCGAATCAGTTCTAGCGGGTAGCATCATTGTTCGTCAGCGTGGAACTCGTTTCCACCCTGGTACTAACGTAGGTATCGGTAAAGACCACACTATCTTCGCAAAAGCAGATGGTAAAGTTCAGTTTGAACAAAAAGGTCCTTTAAACCGTAAATACGTAACTATCGTAACTGAGTAATCAGTAAGGTAGTTAAAAACCCCGCCTTTGCGGGGTTTTTTGTTTTGTAGTCAGCCAATATATACCCAAGCCTGCATTTGTGCTGGCTTGGGTATATAATAGAGTTATTAAACAAGCCAATCCCTAAAGTGAGTAATCATGAAGTTTGTAGATGAAGTAGAAATTCGCGCAGAAGCTGGAGACGGTGGCAGCGGCATCGTGTCTTTCCGTCGTGAAAAATATGTTCCAGATGGTGGACCAGACGGCGGTGACGGTGGAGACGGTGGTAGTGTTTATCTACAAGCTGATGAAAACTTAAATACCTTAATTGATTATCAGTTTGAGCGCTTCCATAGAGCTGAACGTGGTACTAACGGTCGTAGCCGTAACTGTACAGGCCGAAAAGCTGATGACTTGTTTGTTATGGTGCCTGTAGGCACGCGCATCATGGATGTTGATACCCAAGAGGGACTTGGCGACTTAACTCAACATGGTCAACGAATTTTGGTTGCAAAAGGTGGTTTCCACGGCTTGGGGAATGCGCGTTTTAAATCAAGTACTAACCGAGCACCTCGTCAAAAAACATTAGGCACACCAGGTGAAGTACGTAACTTAAAATTAGAGTTACTATTATTAGCTGATGTTGGCTTACTTGGACTACCAAATGCCGGTAAATCTACGTTTATCCGCAGTGTATCTGCAGCAAGACCAAAAGTAGCTGATTACCCATTCACGACGCTTATTCCTAATTTAGGTGTGGTACGTCCTGAAGCAAATAAATCATTTGTTATAGCCGATATTCCGGGTCTAATTGAAGGTGCATCTGATGGCGCAGGCCTAGGTATTCGCTTTTTGAAACATTTAGAGCGTTGTCGTGTGTTATTACACATTATTGATGTAATGCCGGTAGATGGTTCAAACCCTGTTGATAATGCGTTTTCGATTATTAACGAGCTGCACCAATACAGCCCTAAATTAGCTGAGAAGCCACGCTGGTTAGTATTTAATAAAATAGATTTATTACCAGAGGATGAAGCAAAAGCGTTATGCGAATCGATTGCAGAAGAGCTGGGCGAAACTGAAAATATCTATCACATTTCAGCAATTAATAAACTTAACACTCAACCATTAATCCACAACATAATGACACTACTTGATAGCATGCCTAAAGAGAAATTTGTACAAGTGGAAGATGAAGAAGTTGAATTTAAGTGGGATACCTATCATGAAAAAGCCACTAAAGGTAAGGGTAATGATGATGATTGGGATGACTGGGATGAAGATGATTACGACGTAGAAGTTGTCTACGAGCGTTAATTAAATAGAATTTACTAAAAAGGAGCTTATGCTCCTTTTTCTTTGTTTAAGAATAAAGTACTAGGTGTTTATTATGATAATTTCAATGATTGCAGCAATGGCAAATAACCGTGTAATTGGTCTAGATAATAAAATGCCATGGCATTTACCTGCAGATCTTCAGCATTTTAAAAAGGTCACTACGGGTAAGCCTGTGATCATGGGTCGTAAAACTTTTGAGTCTATAGGCCGTCCATTACCTGGGCGCCGTAATATTATTATTACTCGAAACAGCGAATATACTGCACAGGGTATTGAAGTAGTAACTACGCCAGATGCCGCATTGGAACTCGTTACTACTGCTGAAGAAGTAATGATTATTGGTGGTGGTAATATCTATGAGCAATTTTTACCAAAAGCAGAACGCCTGTATCTAACTTTTATTGATTTAGATGTTAAAGGCGATACACAGTTTCCAGATTACAATAAAGTTGCTAATTGGTACGTGAAAGAAGAGCAAGAAAACCATCCGGATGACAAGAATTTATCTAGTTATAAATTCGTAACTTTATATAAAGAACGTTAACATTATTGCGTAAATTTTGATAGATTGATATAATATTCGATAGTCTATATAAGAACAAAGTATTATAAAGGGTTTGTCATGTTTAAATTACCAAAGCTAGTTGCACTTACTGCCGTTGTAGCTGTTAGTTCGTTTTCGTATACAGCACCTGTAAATGCTGAAGATCAATTAGCAGTATCTATTTGTGAATATATTGCGGCAGACGATAAAAACCGATTACGCAGCAAGCTTAAAAGCTCTCGTGTAAAAATTCGTAATATTTATGATGCAGTACAATGTAATGGTAATAACTTATTACGTCATGCTGTTGCTAGTAATGCAGTAGATACTGGTGAGTATATAGTTAAAAACTTATCAAAAAGTGCGTTAACAGATGGTGCTGATATTGCTTGGGCTGAAGGGAATTTTGCCAGCTCACCGCTTATTGCAGTAATTAAAGAGCGTGCAGGTCTTTAATTATAAAAAGGTTTTGTAACGCGACCTTTAGTTAGAAATTTATTGGTCTGGGTTTGTTATTTATAGCAAACCCAGGCTTTTTTCGTTTAGCTAATGTAATCTCACCCCACAACAAAATCATTAATAAACTTCATAACTTACCTGCTCATTTTAAATAACCAAAAATGTAGAGTCTCTGTTTAATAAACAGCTTCAAATTTACTTCTTCAAAAGAGGTAACTTTATTCAGCTGGTATCTATTTTGTATCTGCTAGTTTGTACCAATACGCAATAATACTTAATTATTTTGCGGGGCTAAACGTGTCGCACCTGTGTTAAAAAATTCTCATTTAGAACAACTAAGTAGCGAATTTTTTGCCTAGCTATCAACACGTTTTTCCATCCTAAAAATAGATCACTTAATTAAGCGAATTGATATTATTTACAAACTTAATCACTAAGGACAGATATGAAAGCTGTAATTCCAGTAGCTGGCTTAGGGACGAGAATGCTCCCTATGACAAAAGCTATCCCAAAAGAAATGCTCCCAATAGTCGATAAGCCTCTAATTCAATATATTGTCAGCGAATGTGTGTCCGCTGGTATTAAAGATATTGTGTTAGTTACGCATAGCTCTAAAAATGCAATCGAAAACCACTTTGATACAAGTTATGAACTAGAAGCGACTCTTGAGAAGCGTGTTAAACGAGCTTTATTAGATGAAATTCGCTCTATTTGTCCAAATGATGTAACTATTATGAGTGTACGCCAAGGTGAAGCTAAAGGGCTAGGGCATGCTATTTTATGCGCTAAACCAATAGTTGGTGATAACAACTTTGTTGTGCTCCTGCCTGATGTGATACTTGATGCCTATACTGCGGATCAAGAAACTGAAAACTTAGCGGCCATGATTAAACGCTTTAAAGAAACTCAAGCAAGCCAAATAATGCTTGAGCCAGTAGCTAAAGAAGACGTTAGTAAATATGGTATTGCGGATATTAATGGGGTTGATCTAATGCCAGGCAAAAGTGCTGCAATAAAAGCAATGGTTGAAAAACCTGATGCAGATTTAGCGCCTTCTAACCTAGCTGTTGTAGGGCGATATGTACTGAGTAAGAACATTTGGCCTCTACTTGCAAAAACGTCTGTAGGTGCTGGCGGTGAAATACAACTTACAGATTCTATTGACGCATTAATGGCACAAGAAACCGTTGAAGCATTTCATATGAGTGGTCGCTCTCACGATTGTGGAGATAAGTTAGGCTACTTAAAAGCAATTGTTGAGTACAGTCTGCGAGATGAAAAGCTAGGTAATGATTTTTCAAGTTTTATAAATGATTTGAATTTACCTTAATACAGCGCGTATTCTTCGTTCTATGGTAGGCTGTTTTGAGCTACTAAGTTAGCCGTACTTTTTATACATAGTAGTAGGCTACGTAGTACGATTGTTACTTATTCTGTATTAATCTTTTCAAGGAATTACCATGATTGAGCAAGGCCAAGAATTACCAGCAGTGACGTTAACGCAATTAACTGACGACGGTATGCAATCTCTTACAAATAAAGAATTGTTTGAAGGTAAAAAAGTCGTGTTATTTGCAGTTCCTGGTGCGTTTACACCAACGTGTTCAAATGCCCATTTACCTGAATTTATTACCCTTGCTGATAAAATTAAAGCAAAAGGTGTTGATGCTATTTACTGTGTATCAGTTAATGATGCATTTGTTATGAAAGCATGGGGTGACTCACAAAACGCGCAAGAAATTACAATGCTTGGGGATGGCGATGGAAGTTTCACTAAATCGTTAGGGCTTGATAAAGATACTGCTAGTTTTGGTGGTATACGTTCAACGCGTTACGCTATGATTATTGAAAATGCGCTAGTAACAGGTTTATTTGTAGAACAAGACAAAGAGTTTGTTGTAAGCCGCGCAGAATCAGTACTAGAGAAGCTATAACAGTAATAAAGTGTAGATTTTAGTTTTAACTAATCTGCTAGTTATTATTGAAAAACCGATGTTGGCAGCAACATCGGTTTTTTTATTAAAGGCTCAAACTTTAAATTACGGTTGGTATTGCCCGCTAAGCGTTAAACCAGAGAAAGTGCTATAAGCGTTAACGCTTAAGTGCCAAGTACCTGCTTGTGGATTAGTAAATGTACATGTTTCTGCATTGCCATTTTTATAAGGGCGGCAATCGTATGAGCTTGCTGTTGGTTGGCTACCGTATTTTACAAATAAATCAGCATCGCCACTGCCACCCGATGTTGTTACTGTAAACGTAGTCATTCCAGCTGGTACATCTAACGTGTAATGTTTCCACTGCCCAGTATTGGCTGACACATCGCTTATAGTGCCGCCACCTGCTTGTGGAGTACCTGAACCGCCACCCGATGATGAACCACCAGTAATATTACCTACTAAGCTAACAGCTGAATACGCAGAGTAGCCGTTAAGCATTACGTGGTAAGTTCCCGCAGTAGGGTTATCAATAGAACACTCTTCGCTATTACCGCCTTTATATGGACGACAATCATAGGTAGTAGTTGTAGGTTTACTGCCTGCACGTACGTATAAATCAGCATCGCCAGTACCACCACTCATAGTGAATGTTACGTTAGTTGCACCGCTTGGTACTGTCATCGTGTAAAATGCTTGTGCATTTGCAGCCCCACTTAAACCTGTTTTAGCTTCACCATTAATAAGCTCGCTATCGCCACCGGTAGGTGGAGTAGTGCCGCCACTTGCTGCTGCAACAGCTGCGGCAGCATCAACAATACCCGTACCACAGCTAGTACATGTTGCAGGGAACGAACGGGTAGTTGATTTTAAAATACTTTCTATTTCGTCAGGCGTTGCATCTGGCTTTGCTTGCTTAATAAGTGCCGCAACACCTGCTACGTGGGGCGCAGCCATTGATGTACCTTGTGAAAAGCCATAGCTGTCGCTTGAAGGTGTAGACGAACCTGAATTGTAAGTTGATAGAACGCCTTCATAGTCGTTTGCAAAGCTTTGTGCGCCACCTGGTGCTGCAACATCAATATTGCTACCGTAGTTTGAGTAATAAGCTCTGCCGCCATTACGGCCCACTGAGGCTACGTTTACTACACCGTTACAGTTACCTGGGTTGTAGTTTGCTGAGTTATCGTTATCGTTACCTGCAGCAATAACTACCACAGTGCCGTTACTACGTGCTGTGTTAATTGCATTTTGAGTTGTAGAGCTACATGAACCGCTCCCACCTAAACTCATATTAATTACATCAGCAGGGTTTGAGTTAGCAGGAATACCTGAAACACTTCCACCAGATGCCCAAATAATACCGTCTGCAATATCAGAGGTTAAACCACCACACTTACCTAGTACACGAACAGGCACTACTTTTGCGTTATAAGCTACGCCTGCAACACCTTCACCGTTATTGGTTACCGCAGCAACTGTGCCGGCTACGTGCGTGCCATGCCAGCTAGAGTTTTGTGCACCGTTAGTACCACATTCATTCGCAGCAACTGCATCACCAGGATCACGTGCATCGCTATCGCGACCACCACCGTCATTAGCTACCGAAAGGTTAGAGATCATATCGTAACCCGGTAAAATATTAGCGTTTAAATCAGCATGAGGGCGGTAGCCCGTATCTAGTACAGCTACAACTACACCGCTACCCGTTGCGGTATCCCATGCGGTCGGTAAGTTTAAACCACCGGCTTGCTCGTAGTAGTGCCATTGGTCATCAAAACGTGGATCGTTAGGAGTTGAAAACGGCTTTAGCATTTGATCCACTTCAATGTATTCAACATTGCCAGAATCAACCATTTCTTGCATAAACTCTTGGGCCTCAGCCGCACTTAATTTTTTATCAGCACGCATTACGTGATGATTATTAAGTGCCATTGCACGAACGTATTTTGCTTTTACTTTGCCTTTTTTAGAAGCGAAGTTTTTAACAAAGCTTTGTGCGCGCTTTTTCATGCTAGCTGGGCTTGCGTCTGCAGTTGAGAGGCTCGCCATTTCGTTATTATTTTTATATTTAATAATGAACTGAGTTTCGAAACCGCCTTGGCTTTGTAGTTTAGCCGATGTTTCAGCCATTGAACTTGAAACTGATTGAGCCATGCCAGATGTTGCAGCAAAAAGCGTACTAACTGTAATTGCAATTGCGCATCTTTTAAAAGTTTTACTTGTTGTCATAATTATCCCTAGATTTTTATTTATTATTTCGTGATGTAGGATCACGATGCGGGAACAAAAGTAAACGATCTGTTAACTAGGTTAAAATATCAATTTATTATGTACCTCTTTCATTTAGTTATAACTCAGGTTTTTAGCGGTTTACTCGTTGTTTAGTATTTGTCATATAAATTAAAAATAAGTATAAAGGGTTGGTTTATTGTGCGGGTAATTATTCCCGACTTATTACTGATGCGTTTTTGTTGTGTTATTGCTAATAATTTAAATGCTACGTTGTTAGCTATCAAACTTTGCTATAATCGGAAAAATTTTTTAGTAGGGTAAAATAATGAGTCAAGTAGATGTAATTGTAATAGGTGCGGGAGCTGCAGGATTAATGTGTGCAGCGCAAGCTGGATACCGTGGCCGAAGCGTTACAGTACTTGATATGGGGAAAAAACCAGGTCGTAAAATTTTAATAAGTGGTGGTGGGCGTTGTAATTTTACAAATGAAAACGCAACCCCTGATAACTACTTATGCGCAAATGCTCATTTTGTTAAATCATGTTTAAGTCGCTATACACAGCATGACTTTATTGAGCTGGTAGACAGACATGGCTTGGCGTATCACCATAAAACACTAGGTCAGCTTTTTTGCGATAACAATGCACAAGACATTGTTGATATTTTACTGACCGAATGTGAGTGGGCCGGGGTAAATATAAAGCTACGCAACGAAGTGATCAGCGTATCAAAAACCGAAATCGGCTATAGCGTTACCACAGAGCAAGAAACATTAAGCTGTGAGTCGTTAGTCATTGCATCAGGTGGCTTAACCATGCCAAAACTAGGTGCAACACCAATAGGTTATAAAATTGCAGAGCAGTTTGGATTAAGTGTATTACCAACTATGGCTGCACTTGTACCGTTTACTTTGCATCAGCATGATAAAGAGCGTTTTGAAGGGCTCTCGGGAATTAGTATCCCTTGTGAAGTTTCAAGCGAAGACGGCACCGTATTTAAAGAAAACATCCTCTTTACTCACCGAGGGTTATCGGGCCCAGCAATATTGCAAATAAGCTCATTTTGGCGAGCAGGGCAGGCTGTAACTATAAACTTATTACCTGAAATTGATTTAAGGCAGCAACTTGCTGATTGGCGAGAAACGCAAGCCCAAAAGTCCTTAAAAAATAGCCTTGCAACTATTTTACCTAAACGCTTTATAGAAATACTGCACGAAAGCAAAGCGATACCAGATTGTAATATTAATCAGCTTACCCATGCTCAAATAGATGAGCTGGTAAATTATATTCATGCGTGGCAAATTAAACCCAATGGCACAGAAGGTTATAGAACAGCAGAAGTAACATTGGGCGGTGTAGATACCGACGAGTTGAGCTCAAAAACCTTTGAAGCTAAAAAAGCTAAAGGCCTATACTTTATAGGCGAAGTAACTGACGTAACAGGGTGGCTTGGAGGCTACAACTTCCAATATGCGTGGAGCTGTGGATTTGCTTGTGGGCAGCACGCTTAAGTTTAGGCTATAAACCCATTTAAGTAAGTTGATTGAGCGATAACGGTTGAATCGTTATCGCTAACACATACTTTATTGCGTCCATTATTTTTAGCCTTATATAGCGCTGTATCAGCCCGCTCCAGTAGTTTTAGCACTGTATCGTCTTTTTGTATCGTTGCTAATCCAATACTTATAGTAAATGCTACATTTGTAACTGTGTTTTCGGCAATATACTTTCTCAGGTCATCGGCTTTTTTAGCGCTATCATTTAAAGAGGTGTTGGATAAAATAATAGTGAATTCTTCTCCACCCCATCGCGCAATAAGTGCGTCATTTCCATACGGCTTTTTAATATTTTTGCAAATTCAGTTAGCACGTTATCACCAACCAAATGCCCGTAGGTATCGTTTATATTTTTGAAGTGATCTATATCGCAAATAAGTAAGCAATGTGGGGTTTTAAAAACGTCATTTTTAGCAATTAACTGTGATAATTCAAAATCAAATTTTTGCCTGTTATAAAGCCCAGTTAACTTATCGGTTTCTGCTAAGTGTTGAATTTCTAGGTTACGGATAGATAGTCGGGTGTATGCCGAAAACCGTGTTTTTTCGTAAAATCTAAAAATCAAAATATGAGCAAGGCCTACTTCAATAAGATTAAATAAAGAGCCTAAGCCAATTGTTACGGTTTGCTGTTGTTGTAAGTACACAAGATACGCACAAATAGCAAAAGCGACAGCACTAAATATACTCCCCCAATTTCTGCCAACTAAAAAAAATGTGAATGGCGGAATAAGCGTGGCCCAAAATAAAGAGTGGGCATGGCCACCAACTGAAATCACAAACATTAAAATTAAACTAACAATCATCAATGTAACGGCCCAAGAGGCTACATTTACATTAGCTGTTTTATTAAACCAAATACAAATACCGAGCGATATAAAAAGGCCAAAAGCATCAATAAGCGCTATTTCGTAGCTTGCAAAATAAAAGAGATTGAGCAGGGTTAAAACTAAAAAGTAACATGTAGTTATTAGCAAGGAGTGGGCTATTAAGCGAGTGCGCCAAAAGTCCTTGTGATCTTTAGGGTACTGTGGAAACTCTTTGTACCAAAAACTTAGCATAATGAGCGACTCTTTAACCTCTGAATTTAGTGATTATTACTTATATTAGGCTTTTATTATAGTTTTTTACTTTGATTAAAACGCTTATATACGGTGGTGTTTATAAAAGTTTAAAGATCATTACAGCATTTTTCAAAGGTATGAAGGACTAGGTAGTGACTGATTACTTAAATGTAATATGCCTCGCCTTGATTTAATTGACGCAGAGCTCGCCGTTATCGCTTACGTAGAGCTCTGAATAAATGCTATATCTATTCCTCTATAAATGCTTCGCCTTGTGTCATCCACTTAGCAGCAGGTTTGCCTTTTAAGTAATGATCAAAGTACTGCATCATACGTACTGAAAAATCGACCTGATTAGGAAACTTTTTCAAGTGGTGTGGTTCACCTTCGTATTGTAAAAAGGTTGCATCTTTACCTGCGCGACGAAGCGCTAAGTAGTACTGCACGCCTTCGTGCCAAGGCACTGCATCGTCTTTATCGCCAAACATAATTAAAATAGGGGTATTTACTTTATCTGCAAAAAACACCGGTGAGTTTTCTATGTACAGATCTGGTGCTTCAAATAAGTTTTTACCTATACGGCTTTGCCCTGTTTCGTATTGAAACTGACGAGCAAGACCTGATTTCAAACGTATGCCACTGTAAGCACTGGTCATGTTTGATACTGGCGCGCCAGATACAACCGCTTTAAACATATCTGTTTGGGTTATCATAAACGCACTTTGATAGCCTGCCCAAGAGTGACCTTGTAAGCCTATTTTATCTGGGTCGGCTATGCCTAAATCTATTAATTTTTGGGTGGCGTTGATCATGGTTTGCGTTGACGATTTACCCGGGTGACCTATTTCAAAACGAATGTCAGGTAAAAATACCGCATAACCGTTTGAGGTAAACATAGGGAAATTAGGGCGATGGTTTAATTCCATTTTAGGAAAATCAAACATGCGTTGACTCATGTAACGATAAAAATACACAACCACAGGTACTTTATCGCCTTTTTTATATCCCGCTGGTTTTATTAATACACCTTGTAAATCTTCACCGTCAAAGCCTTTATAGCTTATTAGTTCTGGCTTTTCGCTCCAGGCAAAATTACTAATTTGTGGGTTTAGCGTGGTCACTTGTTTTGGTGAACTAAAGCTAAAATCTGTTTGGTAGTAATCAGGAAATTGGCTATAAGTTTGCGAGGTAAATAAGTACTTGTCAGCCTTTTTGGCTTTTTTAACCATATCAAAGCGTTTATTACCGCTAAGCACCTTAGTTAGTGTGTTAGTGGTTAAGTCGAGCTTTGCAACTTCACTTTGTTTAGTTTGTAAGTTAATAGCAGAGACAAGTAATGTATCGCCTTTTTTAAAGCCCACTTGGGTTTTATCAAGCTTAATAGCACGGTACTGCGTATTGCTTTGCTTACCATTAGTTAGGCGTTTAGCTTGCTTAGTTTTTACATCAAACGCCCAAATATCGTATTTACTATAAGCAAGCACTTGGCTGCTATCGGTCATCCAACCTGCAAAACCATAACCAGGTTGAGTAGATGGGTAATCGTGTTTATCATCAGCAAAGGTTGCCTGAATCGCTTTTGTAAGCGGTGTTACTTTATTATTTTTTAAATCTTTTAACTGTATTTGGCTATCGCTAAAATAAGCTGCAAACTCACCATTAGGGGCAAGGCTCGGTCTAAACGGGTAGTTACTTATAATTGGAGTTTGTTTACCGGTATTTATATTTACTGCAAAGTAATCAGCAAAAAAACCGCCGTACATAATTTTTTTTAGGTAGGGGATGTTAGATGAGCCAAGTAAAGACACATCTCGCTGAGGGTTTAGTGCAACCTCGGGCATGTTTGGTGTACTAAGTTGCGCAACTTTTTGCGAGTTAACGTGATACACCGCACTGTAATGGCGATTTTTATTAACTTCGTTCCATTGCTGCTCTTCACGTGGTTTTATTTGCGCATCGTTGTTGTGCCATACATTAAGACCTTTACGCTCACGTATGGTATCAAAGTCGTACAGTGAGGCTTCGTCGGTATATTCTTTAGTTTTTACTTTAGCTGCTAATTTAGGATGGTTTTCAAAATATAAGCGCTCGCCATTTTCTGACCATTCAAGGGTGGCTGTTTTCCCTAACGTCCATGCTTTATTAGGTGAATCTATAGTTGAGAGCTTCTCGTTTTTATATAGCTGTAAAGTGTAGCTTCGGCGGCGCGTGTCATCATTTACATAGTTACCCAATGTAAACGCTGCAATATTGTCAGTGGGGTGCCACGCTATTTTATTTGCGATTACGCCCGGTTCATCAATTAATACGCTGCTATTAAAGTCACTGAGCTCAATTAACGCTATTTGGTTGTTATTACCATCGCTGTAACTTTGACTCACTAATAGCTGGCTGTTAGCTGAGTTAATAGCGTAGCTAAATACGTTTTCTATTGTATGAGTGCGTTTATCAGACAAATTTACGATAACAAGCGCATAGCTCTTATCTTTTTTATCGGGCGTGATAGCGTTGTCTTCTTCGTTTTTAGTGCTATCGGTTTTATCTTCTACTTTTGCGTCATCGTCTTTTTTATTTAAACGATAAGCAAGCCACATACCGTCATCAGATAACGTGTAATCTTTTACATTAGCAAAGCTTTGTTGGGCACCTGATTGTGTGTTTACGAGTACCAGATTGTTTTTAAGTGTGTCTTTTTTTTTGGTTGTTTCTTTTTCAAGTAAGGTAGGTACTTGTGTAAAGGCGACCCAGTTAGCGGCTTTATTAATATGAGGCTTAGTGCCGCGTTCTACTTCTGCGATGAGTGTATTGCTTTGTAGTGAGTAAACTTGACCAGTTGCATTTCCACGATACGGCGTTGCACTAAAAGTGAGTACTTGACCATTGTCAGATAGTTGTGTGCTTTTAGCTGATTTAAAACTAAATACGTCTTTAAATTGTAGCGATTCTTTGGCGTGTATGCCGGTGCTAGTTAAGCTGGCAACGAGTGCCGTGCTTAATAAGGTGAGTTTTGTTTTCATTATTGATTCTCGAATTATGACATTGTTTCATTGTAACGAGTTTGGTTCATAATTCGAGCGGATCAGATAAATGGCAGCTACATACGACAAAACGACCCGCAGGTCGTTTTTTAGTATTCAGTTTATTAATTTAGCAAACATTACAGCCAAATTTTTTGTAGCTCAAGCCATTGTTTTTCAAATTGAACACTAGGTTTTGCTTTAAAGTCGCTACGTACAAACTGATTCATTTTGCCTTCAACGTAGGCAAGTAAAAAGTTTGCAAGTGTAAGCTCATCACTTTGAAAGTTTTTACCTTCACGTAATTTGCGCTCACGAAGCACTTGTTTAAACTGAGTTTCTAGTTTTTCAAACAAGGTTTGTACACGTTCGCGTAAACGTTCTTGCTCACCTTGCAGAGCATCGCCCGTTAAAATACGAGTAATACCTGGGTTTTTTTCAGCAAAGGTTAGAAGTAATAATAGAATGTTATAAATGCGCGTTTGGCTTTCTTTTTCGTTTTCAATAATAATATTTATACGAGATAAAAGGGTATCTTCAATAAACTCAATTAAGCCCTCAAACATACGCGCCTTGCTCGGAAAGTGACGGTATAGCGCGGCTTCAGACACACCCACCTCAGCAGCTAGTTTTGCTGTAGTGATGCGTTGGCCTAAATTGGTTTCTAACATTTGTGCGAGTGCTTGCAGTATTTGCTCTTTGCGATTACTTCTTTTTGTCGCAGGCATGAACATTCCTTTTTATTAGTTATTCTTAGTGGCGCAGTTAAGAACCCTAGTCATTTTTTGTTCAAATGAATGGCGTATGTTAATGTTTTATTCAGTTTGTTTCCAGCCTTTTTATAGATGTTTAGCCAGCTGTTCGATCACCTTGCGAGCTATTTCTATTTTACTTGTTGTTGGTAATTCTAGTTGTTCATTATGCCAGTACAGTGTTAAAGCATTATGATCGGAATTAAACCCTAAGCCACTTTTTGATACGTCATTAGCGCAAATCATATCTAGATTTTTATTCTTTAGTTTACCTTTCGCATAGCTTTCTACATTTTGAGTTTCGGCGGCAAATCCAACCGTATAGGGGCGGTTTTGTGTAAGGTTGGCAATAGCTGCAATTACGTCAGGGTTTTTAGTTAAAGTAAGAGTGAGTTCGTCGCCTTGCTTTTTCATTTTTTGAGTCGCAATTTCTGCCGCTCGATAATCTGCTACAGCGGCGCAGCCAATAAATGCATCTGACTGTGGTGCATAAATTAATGATTCATTTAGTAACTGCTCAGCGCTTTCAATATTTATTAAATTTACGCCAAGAGGCGCTTTAATCGTAACAGGACCCGAAATTAAATTAACCGTAGCACCGAGTTGCAAAGCGGCCTCTGCCAGTGCATACCCCATTTTTCCTGAACTGTGATTTGATATAAAACGTACCGGATCGAGAGGCTCACGCGTTGGGCCTGCTGTTATTGTAATTGTTTTTCCTGCAAGTAATTGCGGTTGCTCTTTTGCTGTACATAGCGCAACTAGGTCATGTGGCTCTAGCATACGTCCAGCGCCTACATCGCCACATGCTTGCTCACCTTTACCTGGGCCCCAAATAAGTACGTTGCGTGCTTTTAATGTGGCCAAATTGGCTTGTGTAGCTGCGTGTCCATACATTTGCTGGTTCATGGCAGGTGCAACTGCGACTTTTGCAGGCGTTGCTAGCAGTAACGTTGTTAGTAGGTCGTCAGCAATGCCGGCTGCCATTTTTGCAATAATATTGCAGGTCGCTGGGGCGACTAAAATTAAGTCAGCCCATTTTGCAAATTCAATATGTCCCATTGAAGCTTCAGCAGAAGGGTCAAGTAACGAGTCTGAGACAGTTTCGCCACTAATGGCTTGCATAGTTAAAGGGGTAATAAAGTGCTTAGCTGATTCAGTCATAACTACTTTTACTTCACAACCAGCGTCTTTTAATCGCCTAACGAGCTCTGCACATTTATAAGCTGCAATGCCGCCGGTAATACCTAGTACAATTTTTTTGTTTGTTAAGTTAGTCATGGTTGTTCATCAGTCTTATTAAATATTGCGCTTAAAATAACAAATCTTTACCCGTACAGCGAAGTTTTTTAATTCGAAATAACAGGCTAAATTTTAAATTTGCATTACATTTATAAGACACTTTCGTCTCTCAAGGATGAATAATGCAACTTACTTCACTACCAAACTCACTTCGACCTCGTGAAAAGCTCATCGCGAAAGGGGCTAAAGCGCTCAGTGACGCAGAGCTTCTTGCTATATTTTTACGAACAGGGTTGCCAGGAATGAATGTAATTGAGTTGGCTCAGCATTTATTAAACGAGAATAAAACACTGCATAATTTGTTTAATGCCAGTATTGAGGAGTTTTGCTCTCAAAAGGGATTAGGAACTGCTAAATATGTACAACTACAAGCTGTATTAGAGCTAAGCCAACGTTATATGCAGGAGCGTTGTCAACGAGATGCGGTGTTTAATTCGCCAAACTCAGTTTACGATTACCTGACCATTCAAATGCGAGGCTTGCAGCAAGAAGTATTTATGGTGTTATACCTAGATAGTCAAAATAGATTAGTAAAAGACGAAATACTTTTTTATGGCACAATTAATTCTGCCAGTGTTTATCCGCGTGAAGTGGTAAAGGCTGCCCTTAAAAATAATGCAGCAGCTGTTATTTTTGCGCATAATCACCCAAGTGGTATTGCAGAACCGAGCCAAGCAGACAAACTTATTACGAATAAATTGCAGCAAGCACTGCAATTGGTCGACATAAGTGTGCTCGATCACATCATTGTTGGTGGAGAAACCTGTGTTTCGTTTGCCGAGCGAGGCCTGATTTAGCTTTGTTAGACACATAAGTGTGTTAAAAATGAGCTGTTTAACGTGTTTTGGCAAATTAGTTTAATTTAAATGCAGTTTTTACTTTCCCTAAGGGCATTCGATCTTTATAATTAGCCGCTATCAAATTTACATATATGAGCTGATTGGATAGATCAGTGTTTGATCTTTGCCTGTAAAAGCTGTATAAAGAGCGCCCTTCGATTTATCTCTAGGGCGGAAATACACGGCCTTAGATTAAATTAAGCTCGAGCGAAGTTATTGGAGATATATAGACATGTCTAAAGTATGTCAAGTTACAGGTAAGCGTCCAGCGGTTGGTAATCACCGTTCACACGCGAGAAACGCGACTAGACGTCGTTTCCTACCTAACCTACAAACACACCGTTTTTGGGTTGAAAGTGAAAAACGTTTTGTAACATTACGCACTACTACTAAAGGTATGCGTATTATCGATAAAAAAGGCATCGACACGGTTCTTACAGAAATCCGTGCTCGCGGCGTTAAAGTTTAAGGATCTGAATCATGCGCGATAAAATCCGTTTAGTTTCAACTGCCGGTACTGGTTTTTTCTACACTACTGACAAAAACAAACGTAACATGCCTGAGAAGATGGAAATCAAAAAGTTTGATCCAAAGATTCGTAAACATGTTCTTTTTAAAGAAGCTAAAATTAAGTAATTTTAGTTCTTCTTTTAGAATTTAAAAACCCAGCTTAGGCTGGGTTTTTTGTTTTTAAACTATGATTAGCGAATTGACATAAAAAAACCTCGTTGGCATAACCAACAAGGCTTTTAAATCAAAAAACGTTATACCAATAGCATTAAATTAGTGATTTATTTAATGCTATGAAATAATCATGTTTTTAATAAAATTGGTATCATTAGATTTTTGTGAATGCATCTTGTAGTGGTGGTACTACTTGCTTTTTACGGCTCAGTACACCATCTAACCATACTTTATCATTCTCTGGTTTTACACCGTAAGCCTGCTCAACTAAGTTTGCATCGTCAGATACAATTAGCATTTCTGAGCCTTCTTTCATTATATCGGTAAGCAGTAAAAATACAGAGTGGCGGTTGCCCTCAACTTTTAGCTTAGCAATATCGGCTGCAAGGTCTGCTTTAATATCGTCAAAAACAGCAAGGTCGATTACTTCTAGCTGGCCAATGCCTACTAGGTTACCGTTCATGTTGAAATCTTTAAAGTCACGCATTACTAAATCACGTGCTGGTGTGTCTTCTACCGCAGATTTAACGCGGAACATATCCATACCAAGTTCTTTAAAGTCTTCGATGCCTGCAATTTCAGCTAGCGCTTCAACACATTTAATATCGGCTGTGGTACATGTTGGCGATTTAAATATAACTGTGTCGCTTAAAATTGCACACATCATGATACCAGCGATGTCTTTAGGGATTTCTACGTTGTAGAAGTCATACATCATTTTAATAATGGTGTTTGAACAACCAACAGGACGAATCCAACATTCAAGCGGAGTCGATGATGTTAAGTCACCTAATTTATGGTGATCTACCACACCAACAACGCGAGCTTGGTCGATATCATCAGGTGCTTGTGTTTTTTCTGTGTGATCTACAATATACACATCTTCACCAGCGTAGCTTAACTTAAGCTCTGGTGCTTCAAAACCAAATCTATCAAGGATAAATTGAGTTTCAGGTGAAACTTCACCAAGACGAGTTGGAATTGCTGGCTCATCAATTTGGTTTTTTAAATAAGCCAGTGCAATTGCACCACAAATAGAATCTGAATCTGGGATTTTATGGCCCACTACATACATAGACATTGACGGAACTCCTTTAAATTTGCCGATATTCTAACAAAGTCTGCGGCCTTTAACATATAGACAGCGCAATTAAGTTTTAGTTACACTTTAAAATCTTGAATTTATTAGGTGTATTTATATGCGACTGGGCCGTAAAGGTTGGAACAACGTTATAATATTTTCGATGTTGATTATGATCTTCTTTTTAAATGGCTGGCATAAGCAATTTTTAGGAGGGGAGGATAAACCAGCGTTACAAGCTGTACTCCCCCAGCAAAGTTTTGTACTTACACTGCAATTTGTTGATCAAAAAATTGAGCGAATAGGAACAAGTTGGCGTACAACACCACTACAAAAAGATATACCGCTCGTGTGGAAAGCTTCTGAGCAGCAGCTTAGTGATTTAGTTAACCAATGGCAAAGCGCGGCGCTAATGGGGGTTAATGAGTCTGTTGTTTTTAATCCTAATGCACCTTTATACGTTGCTACATTTGAGTTGGCTGGCGAAAGTATGCCGTGGGTTTATTTGCTCTACAAAGGCGATGGACAATATTATTTACTCGAAAAGAGAAGCCAGCGAATACTCGCACTCGATTTAAAAACTGCTCAGCAGTTATTCCCTAGTTTTGATTTTTCACAAAGTGAGTCTAATTAATGCCTGAATTACCAGAGGTAGAAGTGAGCCGAATGGGTATCACTCCCCACGTACAAAACCAAGTTGTTACAAAGGTAAATATTTACAATGCCAGTATGCGCTGGCCAGTGCCCGATGATGTGTATCAACTTGAAGGGCTAATTGTTACAAGTATTGAGCGACGAGCTAAATATTTACTTTTACATTGTGAGCTTGGGAGCACTATTTTACATTTGGGTATGTCAGGTAATTTGCGTGTAGTAGATAAAAGTGAGCCGCTTAAAAAGCATGACCATGTAGAGTTTATTTTTGGCAACGGTAAAGCGCTGCGCTTAAACGATCCTCGTCGTTTTGGTTGTTGCTTATGGCAAGAGCCCGGTGAAGTGCATAAGCTACTCTCTAAGCTTGGTCCTGAGCCGCTTACCGATGATTTTTTTGCTAAACGCGTGTACGAACAATCGCGCAATAAAAAAGTACCCGTAAAGCAATTTATTATGAATAACGCAGTGGTGGTTGGTGTTGGTAATATTTACGCGAATGAATCGTTATTTAAAGCGGGTATACATCCAAAGCGAGAAGCGGGAAAAGTATCGCTCAAACGTTATCAAGCACTTATCCCTATTATAAAAGACACGCTTGCGGCGGCTATTACACAAGGTGGTACAACGCTTAAAGACTTTGCACAAAGTGATGGTAAGCCTGGGTATTTTGCCCAAGAGTTATTAGTATATGGGCGCAAAGGTAAGCCATGTATGACGTGCGAAAACGAATTAGAAGAAATTAGATTAGGGCAACGCAGTACTATTTTTTGCTCAAATTGCCAAAAGTAGTTATTTGAATTTTACTGACTCTAAATTTAATGAGATTTAAGGGGCCAGCTTTAAAAGCGGGCCCTTTATTTTAAAGCTCGAACGGTGCTACACCGACTGCCTTCATTTTATATCCTACCTGCGCGATTTCGCCCGACCATGTTTCTGTGCTTATTATTCCGGTTACAACGATTGCGTCGTACAGACTATCTATAGGCACACCACCTTTAATCGTTACATGGACTATTTGATTTGGCGGTGGTGGTGGTACGTGTATACAGGCGCCAAAATAAGGCACGAGTAAAAACTCAGTAATGACTTCGCTATCGCCCTCAAGTGGCACAACAAAACCTGGCAAACTTACCGATTGACCATCAAGCGCTTTTACCACTGGAGCATCTAAATCGGGTTGCACCCAGTTTTGATCGCTGCCTTCGTGATTAGCTTGTGCTTGAGTGTCTATTTGCATATGACCTTTGGGAATTAAGTCTTCCCAAAAAATTTCTTTTGGTGGATTGGCATAGCTCGCTACGCTTATAAATAATAAGCTAATAGCAGCAATGTATTGAAAAGCTGTTTTAAAAAATGTCATAAAATACCTAAAAATTATGCTTTTATACTCATGCCATCGCTGAGTGAATAAAAATAAGCGCGAGTAGCGGGTATTAAGCCAATAACAAAACCTGCGGCCATAATAACCCCGATTAAGCCCAGTTCATAGTAAGAGAGCATTGTGATATTTACGCTTATACCGGCATGGCTTTGTAAGTAACCGCTGGCTGAAAAAATAACTAAATAGTAAAGCGCACTACCCACTAGGCAACCAAGTAAAGTTGTCAGTAATGACTCAATACTTATAAGTGTAAATAAATGCCAAGGGCGAGCGCCTACTGAGCGCAATATAGCAAGTTCGCGACGTCGCTGGCTCAGATTTGCAAGCAATGTCGTTAACATACCAAGTAAGCTAACTAACACGACAACAGCTGAGAATAGTAATAGTATTTTTTCTACTATGGCGAGCATTTCCCATAACTCTTTAAGTGTTACGGTTGGCATAATGCCAAGCAGGGCTTCTGGCTTATATTGATTTATATTGCGCCTAATTTGTAATGTGTACAAAGGCGAATTAAATCCCATTAAAAATGCTGTAATTTGCTTAGGGTGACCAACTAGGTTGTTATGTTCGTCATGCTCATGCTCATGCTCATGGCTCGCTTTACCGCCGTGAATTAAATCGATTGCAGCCAAAGGAATGTGCAGCGTTTTATCAACTGGCGTGCCTGTTGGGTTTAAAATGCCGACGACTTTAAATGGGTTATCGTCATGATGATGAAAACTCGTGTTCCCCATGCCGTGCGATATAACAATAGAGTCGTTAAGTTTATAACCTAATTTATTAGCGACTTCACTACCTAGCACTACTTCGTTAATCGCGGTAAAAGGGTGGCCTTTGTTAAAGGTTAGGTTTTGTTTTTTTGCAAAGCGATAATGGCTAAAGTAATCAAGTGTTGTGCCTAGTACCGCTTGGCCTTTATGGCTGTCGCCTAGGCTTATAGGTATGCTCCATTTTACGCCTCGCTGACTTGTTATGTATTGATAACTTTTCCAACTTACGCCGTTATTAGTATGGCCAATTCTAAATACTGACGAAAGCAGCAACTGTATATCGCCGGTACGCGCACCAACAATTAAATCAGTGCCCGAAATAGTATTACTAAAACTACTTTTAGCATCAATTCGTACGCGTTCAATACTCAAAAGTAGCATTACACTAATTGCGATAGTAAATAATGTAAGCAGTACACTTGCGCGGCGATTTAATAAGCTTTTGTAAGCAAGTTTAGCGATGATCATACCTGCCCCTGCAAATTTATAAGGTCAATGGAGCGGTTAAATAAAGGCTTTAATGTTTCATCGTGGCTCACAAATACCAACGTACTATCAGATAGCTTTGCCTGCTCAAACAGTAGCTTTATAAAGCTTTCACGGTTATTTGTATCGAGTGCAGATGTGGGCTCATCAGCAATTATTAATTCAGGGCTGCCTATAAATGCGCGAGCGGCAGCAACGCGCTGTTGCTGTCCAATACTCAGTGTCGCTACATCTTTATGGTGATACTGCGGTGTAAGCCCTAAAGCATTTAATAACCGTATCGCTTCTTTTTGTAAGGCAGAGTTTTTATTTGATGATTGCTTTAAAATTTTTTGTTTTCGGCTTTTTGAAAACTCACACCCAAGCGTTATATTTTCAATAGGAGTTAAATAAGGAAGCAGGTTAAAATTTTGAAAAATGTAGCCAATGTGATCCGCTCTAAACGCATCACGGGTAGTATTACTTAGTGTACTGAGGTTTTTATTTAGAATTAACACTTCACCGCTAGTGGCTGTATTAATGCCAGCAAGAATCGCTAATAAGGTCGATTTACCTGAGCCACTAGGACCGTGTAAAAAAATATGCTCACCTTTTTCTATAACTAACTCTTTTATGTTGAGCGTGGGTGAGCTATCGCTTTTATGCCACTTAAAAGTTACGTTTTTCAGGTTTATCATTATCAGATTACCAACCCCAGTAGTTTAGATCTTTACGCATTTTTAGCTGTCTTATTATATTTAATGGCTTGGGTTTTAGTTTTTCGTTACTTTGTAAAAATTCATTAGCTGCATTTAATACGCGTTGGCTAGATTGGCCATCGGTATACGGATGAAGTTCCTGGCAATAGCTTTCAATATTTTGCATTAAATCACTAGGTTTAGTAAGCGCGTGTTCAATAGCTGCTTCTACTTCATCTGCGTCGGTAATATCAAGTAAATGAGGAAGTGGTTTTTGATTACAAAACGTGACTACCGGTTTACGTAGTAGTAAAAACATTAAAAGAACTGACGATGTATCGCACAGCATAACATCAGCAGCTTGCAATAACGGTAAAACGTTATCGGTTTCAATAAATGTTAGATTTTCGTTACTCAGCGCTTTATATTTATTAACCCATTCGGCAGGCATTTTAGGATGAAACTGCATCAAAATACGCCACTTACCTTGTTCACTAAAATGTTTTATTTGCTCATATAATTTAGGAGCAAGTGATAGCTTTCGTGAGAAAGTAGAGCATATAAGTAAAGTAGGGCGAGGGTCGTCGCTTACATAAGGATTATTTGAAGTATTACTAAAAAGTGGATCGAGTGTTGGCCAGCCAGTTTCAGTTACTTTAAAGAAACCATGCTGCTTAGCTAGCTCTTTAAATCGGGTTGTTGTATTTGGGCCTTGCGTACAATATAAATCGTAACAACCACGAATAGTAAAATGACCACGATTACCTTCAGAGCTGCGCTTTTCAGAATTAAAACCATGAAATACAGCTACTTTTTTACCTGGAATAAAGCTAGGTACTATATTACCCGGTATAAATGTAATGTTTGGAGCCCAGCTTTTTACATCTTTTATGGTATGTAAACGTGGCTCGTCTGTGGTTAAAAAATCAGGGTTTACTTCGCTACCCGCTAAAAACCAGCGTACTTCACCACCATGTGCCAATATTTGCGCCTGCAAAGGTCTCAAGATAGCGTACGAATAATTTTGAGAGATATACATCAAGTATTTTTTATTTTTAGTGGCAGTTAAGTAGTTCAAGCTATCTCCTCAGGCTGGTTGGCACATTAAGTTTACCCCATTGCGACTCGCTTATAAATATATGCCTTTATTTGTTTTAAGCATCCGATTGAGCTTTGAGGTTGGCTAGATTATTATACAGCCCATATAACCCCATACCATACTTTGCTCAAAGAGCATCCCTAACCCCGGAGATAGCATGACTAGCTATAAAGTTTTAGACGTAAACGATGATTTACCCATTCGTACCAAAGGTGAAGTACACAGCGGTAAAGTTCGTTCAGTTTATTGGTTAACTGATGAAGACAGCGCTCGATTAATCAAAGACAAAAGCTACCAAGTACCGACAGGTACTGAGCTTGCGATTATGGTTATTTCAGACCGAATTTCTGCATTTGATTGCATTTGGCAGGGCGAAAACGGTTTAAATGGCGTACCAGGTAAAGGTATAGCGCTAAACTCAGTGGCAGCCCATTGGTTTAAGTTATTTGATAAAGCGGGTCTTGCGGGCAATCATATTGTAGATATTCCGCATCCGTATGTGTGGATTGTACGTAAAGCCAGTACAGTGAAGGTAGAGGCAATTGCTCGCCAATATATTACGGGTAGCATGTGGCGCGATTACGCTAAAGGCATACGTAACTTTTGTGGTATTGAATTACCAGAGGGTTTAAAAGCGAACCAAAAGCTTGATAACGTTTTAATTACGCCGTCAACAAAAGGTATTATTGAAGGCGTTGCTGATATTCCGCCTGTTGATGATGTAAATATTACTCGCGCTAATATTACTAATAACTTAGATGTATTTAACTTTAAATCGGCAGATGATGTAACCAAATACGAAAAACTGTTAGTTGAAGGTTTTAAATTAATTAGTGATGAACTAGCGAAGCTTGACCAAATTTTTGTAGATACTAAATTTGAGTTTGGTTATGTAGAGGATTTAAATGGCGCGCAACAGCTTATATATATTGATGAAGTAGGCACGCCTGATTCGTCACGTATTTGGGATGAAGCCGCTTACAAAGACGGTAAAATTGTTGAAAATTCTAAAGAAGGCTTTCGTCAATTACTGATTAATAACGTGCCAGAGAGCGACGTATTATTAAATAAAGATCGCATGAGTGAGCGTGAGCAGTTAGCTAAAGATTATATTTTACCAGAATCAGTAATGCTTGAAGTGTCAAATACCTATGTTGGCATAGCGAGTAAAATTGTTGGCAGAGATACCGTGATCCCTGAAGATCCTCGCCAAGAAGTTATTACTATTTTAGATAACGATTACGGATTAATTGTTAAATAACAGCACTTAAGTGCTAATAAAGCCAGTAAATAAATCTTTATTTTTAGTTACTGGGCTATAATTCTTGCAATTAGTGCTCGTCTCTAATTAACTTAACCTAACATTAATGTTTAGGTATTGTTATGTTTGAACGGGCATTGCAAAAGTTTGCTAAAAGTCATTACTTTTTAGCTATAGGTTTGTTTTTTAGTCAGTTTGCTTTAAGTGCAAATGTTGAATTAGTAATAGAAGATCAACACGGCCAAAAGTTATCAGGTGCTGTGGTTGAGCTTAATATTGCTGGTAAACAAGCCACACCATCAAATTTGCCCATTGCTATAATGGATCAAGTCCATAAGCAGTTTTTACCCGAATTATTAGTTGTACAACAGGGTCAAAAAGTTAACTTTCCTAACAGCGATAATATTCGCCATCATGTTTATTCTTTTTCACAAGCTAAGCCTTTTCAACTAAGATTATATTCAGGCCAACCAAAAGAGCCCATTACGTTTGAGCAACAAGGGGTTGTTGTTTTGGGGTGTAATATACATGACTCTATGGTTGGCTATATTTATGTAGCTAACAGCGAATTCGTATATAAAACAGATAAAAAAGGCTATGTAAATTTGCCTATTAATACACTGCCTGCACAAGTGAGTGTGTGGCATCCATTACAAACAGCACCATTGGAGAATAAAAAAATGATAACAATTAATTCTCAAAAACAGTTACAGATAACAGTAAACACATCAACTCCAGCACCCAGAAATACCTTTGGTAGTAAGTTTAAGGCTGGTAATGACTAATAGTTTACGAAATCGCATAACCATTTTATGTGTTGGCTTAGTGTTATTAACCACTATGGTCAGCTTGTTTAGTTTTTGGTGGTCTACGAGTAAATTTCAAGAAGAAAAAGTAAATCAAGATATTACCGTAGCGCAAAATGTTTATAAGCAATATTTAAAGTCAAAAGAAAGCCTACTGTTAACCGCTGCAAAAGTACTCACCTCCGATTTTGGTTTTAAGCAAGCTGTAGCAACGCGAGATGCAGGTACAATCAGCAGCGTGTTGTTTAATCACAGTCAGCGTATTGATGCCGAATTAATGTTGTTACTTGATTTATCGGGTAAGCTAATTTCCGCCAATACTGACGAAGACGTTTTTGCACACAACTTAAAGCCCTTGATGGAAGAGCTTTTAAGTGCGCCAGAAGAGTCTAGTTTTGTGGTGCTTAATAACGAGCTGTATCAAATTATTTTATTACCTGTAAAAGCGCCACGTACAGTAGCCTATAGTTTGGTGGGCTTTAAAATTGACGACAATGTAGCCCATGAACTAAAAAGCTTAACAGGCATGGATGTAAGTTTTATAGGCAGTGCTGACGATATTGTTATTAGCTCATTAGCTAATCGTCCTGAGCAATTTGAACCTGTTAGCTATTTTAGTACCGTAACCACATCGCGGTTTTTTGGTGAGTATTTAGTGTTTCGTAACCGAGAAATAGATTTACCATCGTTGTTGACCCATCCCATAATTATTTTGCTGAGTGCCGATTTAACACAAAGTTATAGTGATTTCGAAAAACTGCTTTTTACACTTATTATTTTAGCTATTTTAACTATGTTTGTAGGTGTTATTACAAGCAGCATATTTGCAAATAATTTAACTACGCCACTTACTCAACTAGCTGTAATAGCAAGGCAATTTGCACAAGGGAATTATGCTTTTGAATTTAAAGGCCAAAGGCAAAGTACCGAAATAGACACGCTAGTCGCAGCGTTTGATAGCATGGGTAATGATATTAATCAGCGCGAGCAACAAATTAGCTTTCAAGCCCGTCACGACTCCCTAACAGGCTTTTATAACCGCTCAGCAATGCTTGAGGTGCTTGATGATGAGTTAGATTCATCAGCCGAGTACACGCTCGTTGCAATAGACATAAAAGGTCTTCGCCATATAAACGATAAGCTCGGTCCGCGCATTGGTGATGACTGCCTAAAGGCCGTTGCTTGCAGAATAAGTGAGTTTTCGGATGAGTTAGGGGGCTTTCATGCCCGTATTGGCGGCGATGAGTTTTTAACTGTGTTTCCGACTGCGGCAGCGCGTGAACACAAAAGCGGTATTGTTGGCTTAATGGCACAATTACAAGCGTGCTACACCATTCAAAAACTAAAAATTAACTTACGCTTTAGTGCAGGCATTGTGCAGTATCCTACACAAGGTATTGCAAGTGATGACTTAATGCGCCGTGTGCTAATTGCAGTTGAAAGTGCTGCAAACACACAAGAGAGCATACATTACTATCAAAATGGCGAAGACGAAGCGCACTTAGAGCGCTTAATAATGCTTGATGAACTAAAGCAGGCTATTAGTGATGACGATGGTCAATTGTTTATGACTTATCAGCCAAAATTACATTTGAAATCGCAAAAAATAGATAAAGTTGAGTCGCTTATTCGCTGGCAGCGAAAAGATGGTAGCTGGGTTAATCCTGAACTGTTTATTGACTTAGCCGAGCAGTCGGGGCTTATTGTTGAGCTTACTGGGTGGGTTGTTCATACGGTTGTAGCACAAGTAGCTGATTGGCAGTCTAAAAATATAAACTTACAGGCTGCAATAAATGTATCAGCGCAAGACATAGCATTTCCGGGCTTTCACGCTGCATTAGTTCGCACGCTTAAAAAGTACAAATTAGATTCTAAGCTGATCACTATTGAGCTTACTGAGCGCGATATGATCGAAAACGAAGAAAAAGGTATTAAAGCGCTCGAAAACCTAAAGGCAATTGGCGTTAAAATATCATTAGATGATTATGGTGTAGGGCAAACATCACTTGGTAGATTAAAAATGCTGCCTATTGATGAGCTTAAGCTAGATAAGTGCTTTATCCTAAAACTTGATGAATCGCAAAAAGATCAATTTATAGTGCAATCATCAATTACGTTGGGACATCAGCTAGGTTTCTCGGTTGTAGCTGAAGGGGTTGAAACGCTTGGCTCATTAAATTTACTTAGAGGCATGCAGTGCGACCATGCACAAGGCTATTACTTAAGTCGGCCTTTAAAAGCAGAACTATTAGAAGAATGGCTGGAGGAATACTATGCAAAAAATTAAATACTTATTAGCAAGTTTGTTTTTAATAGTTAGTGTGCCGAGCATTGCAAGCAATGGAAAACTGCTAGCTACGCCGGGAGTTTCTCAAATTGAAGGCAGTGGCGGCGGGGGGATTGTACCGTGGGCACAACTTGCTGGGTACGCAAGTGATGATGAATTTTCGGTAAATGGCTTTTGTAGTCGCGCAGATGTAACCGACTACACACTTGACGTATGTGGTGCACAACTTAATTTATTTAATCGTGTTGAGCTTAGTTATGCCCAACAGCGCTTTGATGTACCAGCACTTGATGCTGAAATAGAGCAATCAATTACAGGTGCTAAAATACGTTTATATGGTGATATTGTTTACAGTGATTGGCCACAACTTAGCTTAGGTATTCAGCATAAATCACTGGATGATGGCAGTATTGCAACACTTGTAGGCGCAGAAGATACTAGCGGCACTGACTACTACCTCGCTGCTAGTAAATTACATTTAGGGGCCATTGCTGGTTATAACTGGTTTTGGAACGTAACTACACGATACAGCGAAGCTAATCAACTTGGTCTACTTGGTTACGGTGGAGAAAATACTAGCGGAAAAGTATTATTTGAAGGCAGCACAGCACTATTTTTTAGTCGCGAAATAGCCGTAGGTGTTGAGTATCGTCAAAAATCAAATAACTTAAACTTAGGCGAACAAGATTGGAAAGACTTATTTGTAGCGTGGATGCCTAACAAGTATGTGAGTGTGACTGCGGCTTACCTTGATTTAGGAAGCATTGCAGGGGCTGACGATCAAACAGGTTGGTATTTATCGGTAACAGGGTATTGGTAATGAAAAGCGTTGGTATTTTTTTGATTTTTTTAGGGTTGCTTAGTGGGTGTGCAAATTCTACTAAGCTCTCACTTTATCAAAAGCTGGATGGTAAAGCGGGGATAGGCAGAATTGTTGATAGCTTTATCTATCAAATAGGCAATGACGAGCAGATAATTCATTACTTTGAACACAGTAATATAGCGCATTTCCGCCAAGGATTTATTAATCATATGTGCATGTTAGTAGAGGGCCCGTGTACATACGATGGCGACTCTATGGTGGCAATTCATACTGGTATGCATATTACAGAGAAAGATTTTAATCATGTTGTTGATTTGCTTATAAATGCAATGAATGAGCAAGATGTTAGCCATAGCTTACAAAACGATATTCTTTCTAGAATGGCGCCACTTCGTGGTGAAATTATAAAAATGTAACTATAAAGCTTTCAAAGTAATTATTAAGTAAAGGGAACCTTGCTTTGATTGCATTGTCCACATAGAATTATTTCATAAAAACAACAATTGGCAAATATAGCTTGTATGGCTTATCTATTTATTTCTCGCAAAAATGTACACGCAAAATACTATAAAAAAATAATCAAAAAATTGTCGATGAATTGCCAATTACACATCATGGGAGCGCCTAAACTTTCTGCTGTGAAATATTTAAAAGATGCGTTCCAAGTTAATTTTACTGGTGCAGTCAACTCTCAACTAAAACGTAAAAGAGCACGTAATACAACTTGGAATAATTCTATCGTTACTGCGGTTTATAGTGCTGGTTTAGTTTTATTTGAACGATTACGATACGCCAAGTATTTAGCCTTATTAACCGAGACTAATCCTGAATACATTGTCATTTGGAACGGCAATAAACTTCCAAATACAACCGTTGCTATGGCTGCAAAAGCATTAGGTGTAAAGCAGTTTTATTATGAAAATGGTTTACTACCCGGTACAAGCAGTTTAGACCCTAATGGTATTAACTATAATGCGTCGTTAAGCCGTGACCCTTCTTTTTACCTAAATTTTGACCCACAAAATAAGTTAAACTTTTCTGCGCCGGATTTAATTCCAAGAGCTGATCATAAAAAGCGCTGTGAATTTGAGTGCGCCGATGTGCCAGAACGCTATATATTTGCGCCTTTTCAAGTACCTCACGATACTCAATTAGCTAGCTTTTCTCCGTGGATAAACTCTATGGACATGTTTTACGACGAGGTGATTAAAGCCGTCAAAAGCTTAAATGATCCAAGTTTAAAAGTGGTTTTTAAAGAGCATCCGTCGTGGCATAAACATTACGCTCATCTTTATGAAAAAGATCCGATTGCAATTTTTGCTAATGGAAATCAAACGAGTGATTTGATTAAGTGCGCAGAAGCCGTATTAACGATTAATTCAACGGTCGGCTTAGAAGCATTACTGCTAAATAAACGAGTTTTAACTCTTGGACAAGCCTGTTACAACATTGAGGGTTTGGTAAAGCATGCGAGCACTGCAGAGCAGCTTGCAGCAAATCTGAACGAAGTAATGCAGGGCTGGCAACCAAATACATTATTAAAGGATAAGTTTTTTAGCTTTATTGAACATGTATATTGTATTCCTGGCGTTTGGAAACACACTGAAGATAAACACATTAAAGCGATTGAAGCGCGTTTTACGGGTAATGATGAGTTTGCTAAATATCATGGTGATAAGGAATCGTAGTGAAAAACCTAATTAGCTGTCAGCAATTACACGAGCAAATTAATAATCCTGCATTAGTGATATTTGATGCAGGTATGCTGCGCCCAGGTGTTTTGGGTACTTATTCGCCACAAGCAATGCTGCCCAACGCTAAACGTTTTGACATAAAAAATGAGTTGGCCGATAGATCTAACCCCTTACCAAGTACGGTATGCAGCGAGCAGCAATTTACTCATGTTATGCAAAATGCAGGCGTAAATAACGATTCGTTCATAGTTGTATACGAAGATGGCGGTTTATTTAGCGCAGCAAGGGCGTGGTGGATGTTTAAAGCTATGGGGCATCACAACGTAAAAGTACTCAGTGGTGGCCTTAAAAAGTGGTTAGAGAGTGGTTACGCCACACAGCAAGGTTATAGTAAATCGTTAGGTAAAGGTGATTTTACGGCAAGCTATAATCCTGAGTATTTTATCAATAGCCAACAAGTGGTTGACGCAATTGATGAGCCCAGCATTGTATTGCTAGATGCACGTGCTTATAAGCGTTTTACAGGCGAAGAAAGTGAACCCCGAAAAGGCATGCGTAGCGGGCATATCCCAAATAGTCGCTCGTTGCCTTTTATGGATTTACTTAATAAAGGTGAAGCCAAACCACTTGCCGAAATTAAAGCAATATTTATTGACGTGGTTGATGATGCGCGGCAGTTACAGTTTAGCTGTGGCTCAGGTATTACAGCGTGTGCTTTAGCGTTATTTGCTACTGAATGTTGTTACAGTAATTTAAGCGTTTATGATGGTTCGTGGAGTGAGTGGGGTGCAAGTGATTTATTACCCATCGCCACAGGAGAAAAGTAGATGTGTTGTGGGTTTAGAGCTTGCTCACGTTAAAGCCGCAGCGTCTCTAAACCTCTTTGTAAATAACAGTACTTAAAAATATTACTCACAAGGAGAAGTGAAAGAGAAGAAAATGAGAAGGTAAAAACCAGTGCTTGCTCGTATTTGAATACTCTTTTTAT